>JAXIHJ010000151.1:0-5711 GCA_034189755.1 Planctomycetota bacterium | reverse complement strand
GCGATGGGAATAGGCTCTCTGGCCGTCCAGGGGCGCGACATCTGGGGCATCGAGTTTTCATCGGGCGCCCAGGCGATTATTCCGTTGGAAGATGACACGCTGCTAGAAGGCAAACTGCCCAACGATAAGGCGGTGCGTGAAGATTTCATCGCTGCCGCCGCCAAGCTCGGCTACGACAAACTGGCTGCCACCGCCCGCGTCGAAACGCAACTTAACCCCAATCGTGTCCGCGATTTTCTTCGCGACCACGACCCCAGCGGCGAAGGCCGGGTAACGCGGGCCAAATGGCTGGCAGCTAAACATAACCCGGAGTTCTTTGACAAGATCGACACCGACAAGGACGGGCTTCTAAGCCGCGACGAACTAAAATCGAACCTGCCGGCCAGCTCCTACCAGGTTTCCACGACCGACATGGACGTAGATCACATTCGCCGTGCGGCGGATGAGGCATTCGGCGAATCGCTGGTTATTCGCACGCGATGCCGGTTCAAAATCACCGCCTCAGGCCAGTCTCAGGCCATGGGCGTGCCGATAGCCGCCAACGGGGCTACGAGAATTAACAAGCGGCTATGGCGCCGGGCGAATCAGGCCTATCGCGACGAGCTGGAAGACAACGCAGACGGCGTGATGTTCGTCATGCGGGACGTTCGGCCCAATATTACCTGCGCCGAGCTTCGTCAGCGTATTCGTGAGATGCGATTCCAGCCTGATTACGCCGGGCAACTGTTGCACAAGACGACGGTAATCGGCCTGCAACCGGCGGGCGAGGGCTATGAGTCTTTTGCGATTCTGGTCAGGCCGGCCGATACCGAGGCCATTCAGGCGCCCGGGGCATGGGAAAAGTTCGCCGAGCAGGAACGCAAGCTCGTTGAATTGGCCCTCGGTCGAGAAGAGGCGATGGTGGCTACCAAGTTCGACGCAGCCATTGCCGGTGAGACGGCCAACCGGGCCATCTTCGCTGTAATCGTAAGTTGGCTGGCTATCGTGGGTTATCTGTGGCTTCGGTTCGGCACGTGGCGATGGGGCGCCGCAGCCGTGGTCTGCCTGATACACGATACCGTCATCGTCATCGGACTTGTCGCGGTCTCGGGCTGGCTGTGCGATACGCTCCTGGGCCAGACGCTTATGATCCGGTCCTTCAAGATCGACCTGGCAATGGTCGCGGCGGCACTGACGGTCATCGGGTACTCGGTTAATGACACCATCGTGGTGTTCGACCGCATACGCGAGAACCGAGGCAAGCTGACTGCGGTCAGTCCGCTGGTAATCAACACATCGATTAACCAGACGCTTGCCCGAACGCTGCTGACATCCGGCACGACGTTTATCGTCGTGCTGATTATGTATGTCTGGGGCGGCCCCGGCATCCATGCGTTCAACTATGCGCTGCTTGTGGGTATCCTGTTCGGCACGTACTCGTCGGTGGCAGTAGCAAGCCCGCTGCTGATGGGCTTACGCAAGGCCCTTGTCGCTAGGACAGCCGGCGCCGTGGCCGAGTAAGCCTCATAAGGAGTTGTGATGGTCGATTGGTCCAATCCGTATCAGGATCGCCGGGGCGGTTGGCTCAAGGGAAACCTTCACGCGCACACGTCCCCGGCCAGCGGATGCGCAGAGGTGGCCCCGGAGCGGGTGATCGACCTGTACATACAGGCAGGCTTCGATTTCCTGGCGATTTCAGACCACATGGTTCTTTCTGAGCATCAAAGCAGCCGCATCGTCCTAATCCCAGGCGTGGAATGGCATTCCGAAGCCGGCGAACACACGGGAATCTATTCAACGGACACCAAGCTGATCCGCTCCACGCTCGAAATCGCGGATCACCGGAACCTGCTGGACCATCTGCGCGGCAAGGAGGCCCTGGTAATTCTGAATCATCCGAACTGGGAGATGATCCCTCACTACCGCCGCGAAGTACTGGAGAGCAAACGGTCTTACGACGGCATCGAGATTTACAACGCGGTGATCGAAGGGCTGGTCGGCTGTGCCCTCTCGACAGATAAGTGGGACTACCTGCTTGCCAGTGGCCGGCGGGTCCTGGGTTTCGCCGGCGACGATTTGCATGCGGAGGCTCACGTCGGCCTGGCGTGGATTTGCGTGCGTACGGCTTCGGCGAAGGCCGAGGGGATACTGTCGGCCATCCGGCAGGGAAACTTCTATTGCTCCAGCGGCGTGGAGATTACAGATATCCGGGCCGGCGGCGGTCTCATCGAAATCGAGACGGCCAACGCCGAGGAAATCCACGCGATCTCCGACGGCGGACGCCGCGTGGCCAGGGTAACGGAAAAGGCCATCGCCTTCCGTGCGGAGGGAGATTCTCCGACTTACGTTCGTTTCGAGGCGCATGGCTACGGCTCGGCCATGGCCTGGACCCAGCCATTCTTCCTGCGAAACGATAATGCATAGCCTGTGGAAATTTGTTGTTCTGACGGCGTGCGTTTTCCTGGCCGGCTGCGGGCAGGCCGAAAAGAGCCACCAGGCTCCCGGCAGGCTGCGCGTTGAGCCGCTGCCGGTCCAGCAGGCCAAGGCTTACGGCGAGACCGTAACGGGCCTGTTCGTTTCGCTGGCGGACTTTGAGCCTGCTCCGTCCGGACCGGGCGGCCACGAACAGGTAAACCACTTTTCCATCCGCCCCGGCGATGCCGAAGGCCGGTGCAGGTTCGTGGTCAATATCACGCGAACCGGAACCGGCGCGATGGAAGTAACGCTCGCGCCGAAGGCGGAATTAGTCTTCACGATTCCCCACCTGCACAACTTTACCGGCTACACGCTGCTGTCGATGGCTCTGCACAGCGAGACACTGCGCGACGATTTGCGTCTGAAGCTGACGACCGAGACGTTGTCGTTCTCTTCGCACCGGATGCTGGTCAGGCCCGGCTGGAACAACGTACTGGTGGACATACATCGCATGGCCGAGGCGCCTAATTTCGACGCTACCGCCGTAAAAACGTTGCGGATCGTCTTCGCAGACGCCACCGGGCCGGTTGTGTTCCACCTGGACGACATCATGCTCATCGACAACGGGCGGCAAATCAAACCCACACCGCCGGGCATCACGCTGCGAAAGGTGGGGTTAGACTATACGCTCAGGTTCGAGCGCCCCGCCGAGTCGTGGGAGCTTTTGCAGCACGCCGACGGGCTTTGGCGTTTCAGCCGCCACCAGCCGGTCATCCAGCTTGCCGGACCCGGCCAGGCCCTTCCGGCCGACGGTGAGCAGATGGAGCAAATGGGCCGGCGTCGCCTCGGGCAGGTTGAGATTCTCGAGCACAATACCGTCCGCCTTCGCCTGGCCAACACGTGGTACTTCCCAACACGAGCCGGACAGTGGGCTTCCATGGCGGTGCGGCGGATCCGCTGGGAACACAGCTTTTACGCCGACGGGCGGCGCCTGACACATCTGGAACTCAATAACGCCGGCGGCAAACCGATACACTCGGTGCGGATCGCTTTTGACGAACCGGTCGCATGGTTCGGCCACGGCAGAGCAAAACAACTTGTCGTCGAAGACTTTACCGGGCCGGTTGGACGATGGGACTGCCTGGCTGCGCCCCATGAAGGGCGGGGGGAATTAATGGAAGCCAACTATCTTAACCCCGGGCGGCTGAAACGCGCTATCACCGAGGCCGGAACCTTCGCCGACGGCGACCATGACCGCGACGGCTTTGACCAGTCACAGGGTTGCTATTTCATAGCCGCCTGTGCCGGCCACTGCCGCTTCAGCATCCTGCCACCGCCGGAAGGCCTGCTGGACCCGACATTTCGAGTCGTCGGGCAGTGGAGGCAGGCCGTCTATGCCAACAGCGAAGGGCTGGCGATAAGGAAGGTCGTGTCCCTGCCGGATGGCTCAGTGCTGTTTGTGCTGCCCGGCTGGATCAAAAGACCTACCGCGATAGAGGTTTCGGGAAAAGTTCCATTCCTGCCGGAGAAGAAATAAACCATCCCGTTTTGAGGATAAAGTTGTAGAATATCTGCTGGCGGCGGGTGGTTTTTTTGTTCGCGTCGTTCGTGGCTTGTTGAAATCGTAATCCGTCCTTCGACCCCGGCGCGCCGGGACTACGGCGGGCAAGCGTGGACGATTTTCTTCTTTTTTGAATTCGTGTCATTTGTGTAATTCGTGGACTGTTTTGTGCGCACGGATTTACAAGTGGACTCTGAAAGTAGCTCTGGAAAATCAAAAAAACTTCTCCTTGTCCGGCCGGGACTTACAACGTCAACGGATGTTTTGCGACGCCGTTTGCGCGCGCAAATCGCGTCATGCGATAGAAAGTGGGGCGCGCTGTGCGCCTACTAGCCGCGACCTGCCCACCTCCGGTAGGTAGGCGGGGCGCCTAAGCGAGCGGTATCTGTTAAACGCTGATTGACAACCGAATACCGGAACCAGGAACGCTTTTGAAGTCAACGAGTTAGCGAATCAAGGCTCAAAAAGCCCAATGTTTTAAAAATTTCAAAACCGCTCATTTATGGGGGTCTAAAATAGCTAAGTGTTTGCTTACTCGCTACTTAGGCAAAAAACACTTTGGGCGCAATTGGGCGCAATTGGGCGCAACTGGGCGCAATTGGGCGCAACTGGGCGCAATTGGGCGCAACTGGGCGCAATTGGGCGCAATCGGGTGGAATTGGGCGCAACTTGGCGCGGCCAGTCGCTACGCAGTATGATCCTCGCCGTCATAAAAAGCCTTTGGCTTAGCGCGACCCGACCGGCTGCGGCGTGCGTAGTTAAAGTTATCGACCATTGCAGCGGGCGGAACCGTGCAGGTCCGAGGGCAACGGCAAACATCCACAAGCCCTTACATTTTATAAAGATGCAGAGAGGAAAAACCGATACCTCTTGAAGTTTGTTTGCGGAGCCGTGGCGAGTTTTGGCTGCGCCATTAAACTTGACAGCGGAAACCTTTCGTGGCATCCTATGGCGAGCGTTTGCAGAGGTGTTTGCCGTTGGCTGTAACCGGCGAGGCTGTCGGAGAACTTATGAAGGGATTCGTTTGTCCGCTGGTGACTGTCATCAGGCCGTTTGCCGACAATGTAATGAAGCGTTCAGGCCGCCGTATCCGGCCGAATGTGCAAAACGTTTTGTGAAGCAGGAAAGGTTTGTCGTGAGAAGAGTGAGGCATTCCGCCAGTCTTGTCGCCGTCCTGGTGCTTGTTGCGGCTGTGTGCACGAGCGGCTGCAATTTCTTCAAGACGGACAAGACCAGACTGTTGTCTCCCGAAAAAGTCATCAGCGCCCCCGGCCGCTCACCGATCAATCCCATCCTTCCAAGTGTCGGCCTTGTCGATCAGGCCCAGGAACTGGTGCCTAATGCTACGTTTCCCACCGAAGGCGACTGGGAATACTCCGACGCCGACTACGTCATTGGGCCTACCGACGTGTTGGACATCTCCATTCTGGATGTGCTCCAGGAAGGACTGGAAACCATACTTCGACGCCAGGTTTCGTCCAGTGGGTTCATCGACCTGCCGCTGCTGGAGGACCGGGTTAAAGCCTCAGGGCTGACGAAAGAGCAGCTCAAGGAAACGATTACTCAGGCGTACAACCCGGATATTCTGCGGGACCCGGTTGTCTCGATAACGATCGCGGCACAGCGTCAGAGCACGTTTTCGATCCTGGGCGCTGTAGCCCAGCCTGGCACGTACAACATTGTCCGCAAAGACATGCGTCTGCTGGAGACGCTGGCGTTGGCCGGCGGCGTTACGCAGACGAACATCCGCTACCTG
>JAXIHJ010000150.1:0-19162 GCA_034189755.1 Planctomycetota bacterium | reverse complement strand
CGGTTTGGGCGCAATTGGGCGCAATCGGGCGCAACTGGGCGCAATTGGGCGCAATTGGGCGCAACTGGGCGCAATTGGGCGCAATTGGGCGCAATCGGGTGGAATTGGGCGCGAAAAGTTTCTCGTTTCGGCATGTGGGAGTCGTGCTATTCGATGAGCATGGCGTCGCCGTAAGAGTAGAAACGGTAGCGGCGACGGATGGCCTCGGCGTAGGCGTCGAGGATTATCTTCACGCCGCCGGTCTCGCCGGGCGAGCAGAAGGCCGCCACCAGCATCAGCAGCGTACTGCGTGGCAGGTGGAAATTGGTAATCATCGCATCGACGGCGCGGAATTTGGCCGGTGGGTGGATAAACAGGTCCGTCCAGCCGCTTTCGCTGCGGAAGCCTTGATAAGGTTGTTGGGGTTGGCTTCCGCTGCGGGCTGCGGCGGTCTCCAGCACGCGGACGGCGGTTGTTCCGACTGCGACAATCCTTCGACCGGCGGCTCGTGCGGCGTTGAGCTGATCGGCTGCCGGGCCGGGCAGTTCGTACCATTCGGCGTGCATGTGGTGCGAAGCGACGTTCTCGGCCTCGACCGGCGCGAACGTGCCCAAGGCGACGTGCAGCGTGACGCAAGTCGACTCGACGCCAGCCGCCCGCAGCGAATCGAACAGGTTACTGGTGAAGTGCAGCCCGGCTGTCGGTGCAGCTACCGCGCCCGGCCGGGCGGCGTAGACGGTCTGGTAGCGCCGGCGGTCGGCAGTCTCGTGGCCGTCGCCGTCGCGGCGGATGTACGGCGGCAGCGGCGTGGCGCCGATACGGTCGAGGATATCCACGGCCGGAGCGGGCGGGTGGACCGCAAGCAGCCAGCGGCCTCGCCCGAGATTCTCCAGCAGTTGCATCCGGAGCGGTTCGTCGGCTGAGACATCGAGCGTCTGACCGACCTTGCACCGGCCGGCGTTCTTCAGCAGGACTTCCCAGCAGGCGGTCTGCGGCTCGCGGAGGAACAGGCCTTCGATCCGGGCGCCTGAGGCTCGCCGGCAGTTAAACCGGGCCGGCAAAACGCGGGTATCATTGAGCACCAGCAGGTCGCCGGCTTTCAGCAGCGTCGGCAGCTCGGCGAATACGTGGTGCCCCAGAGACCCATCGGCGCGGCTAAGCGTCATGAGGCGCGAGTGGTCCCGATGCGATAGCGGCTGCTGAGCTATATATTCCGCATCCAGCGGGTAGTCAAAGTCGCTGAGTCTTAGTACCACCACAGGCCTCCCGGCGCCGGTCCGCTCACAGATCGGCCTCGGCTGCAAGAGAACGTAAATCTAGTCATAAAGGCGAGTTATCCTATTGTTCCACATATTGCCCACAACTTTTCAACACCTGGCCGGCCCGTCGGCTGGTGCACCGCCCCGCCGTGCGAAATTACTATATGAGCAAAGGTCGCGCGCACATTTTGACGATACGGCATATTGGAACAGCAGACCGACAGAAACGCCTATGGGGCAGGGACCGACCGATGTCGCCGCAGGCAATAGACAAGCTGGTTCGGAAGATTGCCGCCATGGACCGCAATCACCTCGTCAAGATGCTCAGAAACTTCCACGGCAACTTTCGACTCGACTTTACCGATCAATTCCTTAACTCTGTCAGTCTGGAACGGCTGCAGCACATCTGCCTGGCCGCCCACTTGCACGAGGCGCTCGACAGCTCCGGAGTCGCTTAAGCGGGTTAAGTTTCTTCCGCTCGTTTTCCTACGACGGCTATCTTTAACCTATCCGCCACCGCGAGCGTGGCTGGTTTGTCCACGATGAGCGTTTTGTCAGCCTCGACGACCAGACAGGCGCACCCGGCGTCGGCAAGGTTGCTGACGGTCTCAACGCCGATGGTCGGCACGTCGAACCGCATGTCCTGGCCGGGGCGGGCGACCTTCACCATCGTCCAGCCGCCGACCCGGCAGACGCGACCGGCGCGGCGGATCATCGCATCGGTGCCCTCCATCGCCTCGACCGCGATGATGTCGCGCTCTTTGACCGCGATGGACTGACCGATGTCCAGCTCGGCGCTGGCCCGCGCGATCTTCCAGCCGAACTCGATGTCCGCCTCGAGGCCGCGCGGAACGGGCGTCCGGCTCATCAGCCCTTCGTCGGCGAGATGTTCCTTGCAGTAGGTCACGCTGGAGACCAGTTCAACGCCTTCGTTCGCCAGCTCGTCCGCCACCGCCAGCAGGACGGCCTGGTCGCGTTTGTCTCTGCGGACCTTGCAATACCACAGCCGCATGGTCCGTATGTCTGGAATGTAACGCAAAATCCGCAGCGGCGAATAGATTTCTTTCTTCCGAACGGCGCCGATCATTACGGCTTGTCGGATGTGTCGGCTTTTCATCGCCCTCAGCCAGCCGCCCATGCGGGCCAGCCCTACCCAGACAAACTCATCGGCCAGGTCCTTCAGCCGTTTTGACGCAAGCCCGCGCAGTGCTATTACGACCAGCCGCCGCCCGGCCCGCCTGATGCCGCGAGCCGCCAGAAACGGCAGTCGGCCCGAACCGGCGATCAGCGCGATGGGCGGCAGGTCAGCAGCCATCGCCCTTGCTCCCGCCGTCTTCGGCCCCAAGACGGTGCTTAATCGCAGCGACTTCCCTGGTGAGGCGCCTTAGCGTGGATCGCATCTGCGGTATCCGGGCCAGTGTCATCCACACCCGTCTGGCCTGCGGCAGCGGCACGGCGGGACTGCCGCCGATTTCCATGGCGCTGGTGATGTCGCCGGTTACGCCGGACTGGGCCGCGACCTTCACGCCGTCGCTGATACGGATGTGGCCGATCACGCCCGATTGCCCGGCGAAGACACAATAGTCGCCCACCGAGACCGACCCGGCAATGCCCGCCTGCGAGACCATCAGGCAGCCTTTGCCCATCTTCGTGCCGTGGCCGATGGCTACCAGGTCGGCGAACTTGGTACCCGCCCCGATGATCGTCGCGCCCAGCGTCGCCCGCTGAATCGCGCAGCAGGAGCCTATCTCCACGTCGTCTTCCAGCTCGACCCGGCCGGCGGACGGAATCTTCTCGTGCCTGCCGGCGTGCGTTGCGTAGCCGAAGCCGTCCACACCGATCGATGAGCTGGCGTGGACGGTAACCCGGTCGCCAAGGACGGAACCGTCATAAAGCGTTACGTTGGGATGCAGCGTGCAATCGCGGCCGATGCAGCAATTCGCCCCGACGTAGACGCCCGGATACAGCACCGTACCGGCGCCTACCTCGCAGCCGGCGGCGACCGTTACGAACTGCCCGACGTCAACGCCATCGGCCAGCTTGGCTGACGCATCGATACCGGCCAGCGGGCTGACGCCGTCGAAACCGGGCCGGCGAAAGCCGTAGAACGCCACCATCGCCTGACGAAAGGCGAAGTAGGCGTCCCTGCATCGCAGCAGCGCCGCGGCGTCAGGTTTTGGTCCGGCGTAGTCTTCGGCGACGATTACTGCTGCGGCGCGCGTCGTCGGCATGTGCTGTTCGTACCGCTTGTTGGCCAGGAATGTCAGCTCATCCGGCCCGGCCGACTCGATCGTCGCCACGCCGCGGATGGTTCTTTCGCCGTCGCCGTCAAGCTGCCCGCCGAGCGTCTTGGCCAATTCCGATAGTTTCATCTTTGCCATAAAGGAAGCCTATTCCCGTCCACCTCGTTCCGTCAAGGTGAACTGCCTGTTCTATACGATCCGACCGTCGGAAAGATGCAGGATGCGGTCGGCCTGTTCGGCGAGCGATAAATCGTGCGTTACCATCAATGTCGTCTGGCCTGACCGGCGGTTAAGCTCGCGCAGCAGGTCCAGAATGCCCTTGCCGGCCTTGCTGTCGAGGTTGCCTGTCGGCTCGTCGGCCAGGAGGATCTTAGGGCGGTTAATCATCGCTCTGGCGAGGGCGACGCGCTGGCGTTCTCCGCCGGACAGTTCTGTTGGCCGATGCATCAACCGGTCGTCCAGACCCAGGCGGTCCAGAATTTCACGTGCGCGCTTCTTCACGGCCCGGCGCCGCGAAAGCCAGCCCATCGACGGTGCATCCACCCGTGCCGGCAGCAGCACGTTTTGAAGGACGTTCAACTCCGGCAGCAGGTGATAAAACTGAAAGACAAAACCGATGTCGCGGCACCGCATGCGGTTTCTGGCTCCTGATGAGAGGCTGGCGGCATCTTGCCCAAGCAGACGTATCTGCCCGCGGTCCGGGCGATCCAGCAGCCCGGCCAGATGCAGCATCGTGCTCTTGCCGCTGCCTGAGGCCCCGACGACGGCTGCGAACTCGCCGGCGGCGACGTGGAACGTTACGCCGCGCAAGACGTGGAGGTCGACTCGTCCAAGCTGGTAGGACTTATACAGCCGGTCAACTTGAATGGCCACATCAGCCATAAGATTTATCCGTGTAATCTGTGTAATCCGTGGCCTCACTCATATCGCAGCGCCTCCACCGCTTGCATCTTCGCAGCCTTGACCGCGGGAATCACAGCGCCCAAAACTCCGGCCAGGACCGCGCCGGCCATGATTATCAACGCCGTCAGCGGCTTGACCTCGTTGGGCAGCTTCTCGAACAGGAGAAACTCCTTGGTGAAACCGCCGCCGAAGCCGAACCACCGTTCCATCGCGTCGCGTATGGGGTTAATGTTGCGTACGAAGAAGTACCCGCCGACGCAGCCGAGTATCGAGCCAATCAGCCCGACGGCCGCCCCGTAGGCCAGGAAGATGCCCGCCACGCCGCCGGCTGAAGCGCCGATAGCCTTCATCACGCCGATGTCGCGCGTCTTCTGCATCACGATCATGTAGAATATGACGAAGATAAGCACGACGGCGACCGTCGAGATAATGCCGAACATGATGGCTACCAGCGTCCGCTGCTGCTCGATGGGCGCTATGATCTTCGCCTGCCTCTGTCGCCACGTCTGCACCGAGACGTCCCCGCCGGCAGCCTGCGGACGGCGGCGGTGGAACTCCTGCCAGGCCGCTTCGACCTTGCGGCAGACCGCTTCGAGCGATTTGTCCTGAGCGTGTTCCGGGGCGACCTTGATGTGTATCTGGCCGCACCGCGCCGGGGCGATTTGGACCTTCGGGTCGTCCGCGTCGTACTCGGCGGACATGTTGTTGAGCCTCTGGAGCGTCTCGAACGGCAGGTAAACAATCTCCGAGTCGATAGACGAAACGTCGGTGCGGCAGTCGTCCACGACGGTAAACGTCGCCGTGTTCGGCGATATATCGGTCATGCTCAGCCGCTGGCCCAGCGGCACCAGCGACAGCACCACCTTGTGCCCGGGTACGATGTAGCGGACCGTCTGGCCGGCTTCGGTGCGAAAGCTCAAACCCGATATGCCCAGTCCGAGGATAATCCGATACTCCGGCGGCTGGATGGCTGCCTGCTCGGTCAGCTTCTCCAGCTCGATGAGCAGCTCGTCGACGGTCTTACTGTCCTGTCCGCCGGCCTGGAGGCGGGCCGCATCGAGCCGGGCCTGCAACCGGCGCATCCGGTCCTGGTAGTCGGCGGCTTGGCGGAGAATCTCGGCCGCCTGCAACTGAAACAGCCTCGCCGTCTCCAGCCGGTTCAGCCGCTTTGCCCGAAGGGCCGAGGGCGCCTTGCCGGGTTTTAGCTGCTGCATTTCACTGCGACGAATACGCTCGGTGTGTTCAGCCTCGGCCCGCAGGCGGTCCTGCAACAGCGCCACGGGCGGATCGAACGTCGGTTCGGAGAGTCCCTCTTGAAAATGCAGCCCGTCTTCGAAGTCGGTAACGCCCGCCCGCTCAGGCAAACGGATGCCGGCGATCTGCACCGCCTGACGATAATCGGTAGCCGGTACGCGCAGCAGGCCGAACGTGATGATGAACGGCGAGGCAGCCTCGACCTCGGGAACCTGCCGGGCGACCTGGCGGGTAAATTCGTCGTAATAGCCCAGGCCGGTCAGGCCGGCCGACTCGATGACGATATCACCGAACAGGCCCTTGGCGGCCTGCTCGATCTTGTGCAGAAAGCCGTTCATGACGCTGACCGACACCAGCACCATGAACACGCACACCGCCACGCCCAGCACCGCGAAGTACGCGATGAGGCGGCTGCGAAGATATCGCAAACATAAGAAAAGTTTATACATTCGTAATCCGTAATCGGTAATTAGTAATTCGTAATCAGTAGCGGCGTGCAGTTACCGGTTACTGATTACGGATTACCGGTTACGATTTGTTCTTTGCTTTCCGGCCTGAGCATCGGGAACAGTATCGCGTCCCGTATGCTCTGTGTATCGGTCAGGAGCATAACGAGGCGGTCTATGCCTATGCCCAGCCCGCCGGCGGGCGGCATACCGTGGCGCAAGGCCGTAATGAAATCCTCGTCCATCACTCGCATCGTCTCGCCGTCGGCCTCGCCTCGAAGCTGCCGGCGGAAGTTTTCTTCCTGGACGGCCGGGTCGTTCAGCTCAGTGTAGGCGTTGGCGATTTCCATGCCGGCTATGTACAGCTCGAACCGCTCGGCGATGCTTTCGTCGCCGGCCTTGCGGCGCGTCAGCGGGCAAAGCTCAGCCGGGTAGTCCATCACGAACGTCGGCTGGATAAGTGCCGGCTCGACGACGGCCTCGAAAAGCTCATTTACGACGACGGCGTCGTCCTTGTTGGCCTGCTCGATGCCGAGTTCGCCGGCCTTTTCGCGGACGGCTTGTGTGTCGCACATCGATACGTCGGCGTGCTGCTGCAACAGTTCGTCGTACTTCACACGCTTCCAGGGCGGCGCGTAGTTAATCTCGATGTCGCCGAACGGCAGCTTCGACGAGCCGAGAACCTCGCCGGCGGCCGAGGAGATAATCTGCTCGGTTATCTCCATCATCACGTTGTAGTCGGCGTAGGCCTGGTACAACTCCATCATGGTGAATTCCGGGTTGTGCCGCGTGCTCAGGCCCTCGTTGCGGAAGTTGCGGCTGATCTCGAAGACCTTCTCGAACCCGCCGACCAGCAGCCGCTTGAGATACAGTTCCGGGCTTATCCGCAGGAACAGGTCGGCGTCGAGCGCGTTGTGATGCGTAACGAACGGCCTGGCCGCAGCGCCGCCGTAGAGCGGCTGCATCATCGGCGTCTCGACCTCGACGAAACCGCGGCCCTTCAGCAGCGTGCGAAAATGTTCGAGTATGGCGATGCGATTCTTGAACGTCGCCAGCGCCTCGTCGTTGGTCATAAGGTCGAGGTATCGCTTGCGGTAGCGTGTTTCGACGTCCGCCAGGCCGTGAAACTTCTCCGGCATTGGGTTCAGGCTCTTGGTCAGCAGTGTCAGGCGCTCGGCCCAGATGGTGATCTCGCCGGTCCTGGTCCGCTGAAGCGGCCCGGCAACGGCGATGATGTCGCCCAAATCCAGCAGCTTGGCGAGCTGCCAGGCTGTTTCGTCCAGCGCATTCTTGCGCAGGGCTATCTGCATCCGGCCGCCTTCGTCGCGGATGTGCGCGAAGATCATCTTGCCCATGTCGCGGACCAGCACAAGTCGGCCTGCTGCGTCGGCGGCCTGGCCCTCCTTGTCGTCCTCGTAGCGCGCAAGGATGTTCGCAATCGGCTCGGCCGTGTCGTACCGCCTGCCGTAAGGGTCGATGCTCAGCTCGCGAATCTTTTCCAGCTTCGCCAGCCTGTCAGCCTGTACCTTTTCCAGCATTTTTTTAAGGGCTTCCTGCACAAAAAAAGCGTGTTTACGAGCAGAATCATCGGCGAGGCTGCATGATAAGTCAAGGGCGGACAAACGGAACGGTTACGACCCTCGCCGGATAGCGCTCACCGCCGGCCTCCACGAGCAGTTCCGTGTCGGTTTCCGCCGCCTCGGGCGCGACGTAAGCCATGGCGATTGTTTTCTCCAACGTGGGCGAGTACGTCCCGCTGGTAACGCAACCGACATCAACCCCGTCCTGAAATGCCGTCGATCCGAGCTTGGGAATGTTCGTTTCGCAAGGCTTGCCTTTTAGCGTCGTTAAAACCAGACCAACCAACCTCTTGGCGGGTTGTTTTTTCTTCTTTTCGAGCAGTGCATCGCGCCCGATAAAATCGTGCTCGAAATCGACCGCACATTCCAGCCCGGCCGTGAATGGGTCTATGGTCTCGTTAAGCTCATGGGCGTATCGGTGCAGGCCGGCCTCGACCCGCAATACGTCGCGCGCGCCCAGGCCTGCCGGGGCGATGCAGTTTTCGCCCGCCCTTTCCGTGATGAACCGCCACGCCTGGCCGGCTACCATGTTGGGCACTATCACCTCCAGGGCCCACAGGCCGCCGTAGTCCGTCCGCATTGCGATGTAGCGGGCGACCATAAGCGAGCCGACCTTAACGCCCCCTGCGGGCATGGCCGAAGGCTTGGCCGGCAGGACGGCGTCAAGTATGCCCTCAGCCGCCGGGCCGGCGACGGCGATACGGCTGGTGCGCTGCGTCTGGTCGTCGAACTTCAGGTCAAAATCGGCCGCGACGGTCTCGACGTGCTTGAACACTTTCTCCCGGCAGACGGCGCTCGCCGTCAGCAGCCAGAAGTTCTCGGTGCGCACAAGCAGGCAATCGTCGATGATGCCTCCGGCTTCGTTGCACAGCAGTGTCCGGATGGCCGTGTCGTCTTCCTGGTGCGCCACGTCGGCAGTGCAGAGCTTCTCCAGCATCTCCAACGCACCGTCGCCTCGGATGCGGATTCGGCCTGTGTGCGAGACGTCGAACACGCCCGCCCGCCGGCGGATGCAGCCGGCCTCGGCCAAAACGCCGCGATAAAAAAGCGGCATGTCCCAACCGGCCTCGGCGCACATCTTGGCGCCAAGCGAAACGTGCTGTTGATGCAGGGAGGTTTTCAGCAGCGTGTCCTTACACATCTTATTACTCCAGGGAACAGACTGAAGGTAGGCCCGCCAACAAGTACTGTCAATATGAGTCTCATCTGTTTCCACGAGGAATCCGTAAAATCTTACATCCTTAACAGTTGTTCTCGAATTAGGGCGGCGTTCTTCGTATGATGCCGGTTTGGTTCCTAAACACAATTGGAGAGCATGACATGAGCGCTGTTACTGAACTGGCCGAAAGGCTCGGCAAGGCTATCGCGGACTCGCCGGCTGCAACCAACCTGCGAGACGCCCGCAAGGCGGTGAACCAGCAGCCCGAACTTGAAAAACTCCTGAAAGACTTCCAGCAACAGTCTGAACGAATCGCCCAGATGGAGCAGGAAAACAAACCCGTCGAGGTTGAAGACAAGCGCAAGCTCCAGGAGCTGCACGGGGAGCTTATCGCCTCGGACGTCTTCAAAAAATACACCGCCGCCCAGGTCGAGTACGTCGATCTGATGCGGAAGGTCAACGAGGCCATCGGACGGCAAATCAGCGATACGGAGCAATAAACACCGGCTGGAGCCAATACGCACATCTGCGGCGGGGCGGGCGAAAAATCCCATCGAAAAATATTCATGTGCGCCTTGAAGTTAGCACGCTGTTAGGGTAGGGTGCCCGGTACTCCACCCATGGACACACGGCAAAAACTCCGGCTTCTGGCCGACGCGTCGCGCTACGATCTTGCCTGCGCGTGCGGCACAAACCGGGACGAGCATCGCCGCCGCAACCCGGACGGCATGTGGCTGTACCCGGCGTCGCTTCCGGGCGGCGGCACGTCGATATTGCTCAAGACGCTGCTTTCCAGCACGTGCGTAAACGACTGCCGCTACTGCCCGCTTCGCAGCGACCGGTCCGTTCGCCGTTGCACGCTCGGCTCGGAGGAGATCGCCGAGGTCTTTATGGATTATGTTCGCCGTCGGCGGGTCGTTGGCATGTTTCTCAGCTCCGCCGTCTGCCGCAGCCCCGATCACACCATGGACCGCATGATCGCCGTAGCGGATATACTTCGCCGCAAGCATCGGTATCGCGGGTATCTGCACCTGAAGGTCATTCCCGGCGCATCGGACGCAGCCATTGAGCAGATGCTCTCTCTGGCCAGCACCGTCTCGCTCAACGTCGAGGCGCCGACGCGGTCGGCCTTCGCGTCGCTGTCCAAGGCGAAAGACTACGACCGCCACATCGTCCAGCCGACCAGGCTCATCAGCCGCCTCACCGCGCGGGGCAACCGCTACGCCGGAGTTAAGCAGACCACGCAGTTCGTCGTCGGTGCATCCGACGAGACCGACGCCGACCTGGTGAGGGCGACCTTCGGCCTGTACCGCCGGCTGAGGCTGAACCGGGTGTACTTCAGCGCCTACCAGCAGGGTCTGGGCGACCCGTCGCTGCCCGGCGAGCGCAACGCCGCCGATCCGCACGGCTTGCTCACGCGCGAGCACCGCCTGTACCAGGCCGACTTCCTTATCAGACAGTACAAATGGGACCTGGCCGATATTTGCTTCGAGGCCGGCGGCAACCTCTCGCTGGCCGTGGACCCGAAACAGCAGTGGGCCGACAGGCATCCGGAGTTCTTCCCCGTTCGGCTCCGCTCAGCCGGGCGGGATGCGCTGCTGCGCGTGCCGGGCCTGGGGCCGATTACGGCCGGGCGAATCCTGCGAACCCGCCGGAAGGGCATACTGCGCAGCCTGAAAGACGTCGGCCTCCGCGGCAAAAGACTGCAAAAGGCATCGGGGTATGTTGTAATGGAATAACCTTACCATTGCTTGCCCTGAGTCCCGGCGCGCCGGGGTCGAAGGGCGGATTCAACCAGCCGCGACCGGAAGGGAGCGGGAATTCTCCTCCCGGAAAAATGACGTGGAAATTTCCAATTGACAATTTTCAATTTCCAATTTGAACGAACGGAATAGGGAGGCAGGAACCTTTTTCGTTGTTTTCTGCTGCTGTGCCTGTTAGAATTGGGTTATGCTAAGGTGGCCGAGAGCATCTGTCGGTGGGAAGGTGCATCATGTATTGAACCGGGCCAAAAAAGGTTTCCTGACCCCTTTTCTCTTTTCTTCCAACTTGTTCTGCTAGTCATTCGTTTTCCATGTCTTTTCTTTACACGAATTCACATCGTAAGCCTTGGTCATTCGGGTTTGGTCATTGGTCATCTCACGCTGCGCCCGTACGGGCTTCGCAGAGCAGTATCGGATTTCAATTGAAAATTGGAAATTACTGCAACTCCCCGCTGTGTTTGTAGACGCGGGTTTCAAGCTGCCTGAGGTAGCTGGTGAAGGAGGCTTCGGCGTCGCCGTCGGCCTCGACGGCGTGGGTGGTCATCCAGATTTTGGCGTCCAGGTTGTCGAGGTGGTGGACGAAGAACGCTTCCGGGATGGCCGGCAGCTTCGGCGAGCCGAACTCGTGCACGCCGTGATGCGACAGGATGATGTGCTGGAGCAGGTCCAGCGTCCTTTGGGGGAACGGTTCGGAAATTTCCTCGCTGACGGCCCGCGCCTTTTCGGCGACCCATATCGCGGCGATGGTGATGTGGCCGATAAGCTGGCCGCGGTCGGTGTAGTTGATGGCCGTGGTGGCTGACAGCTCGGCTATCTTGCCGGCGTCGTGCAGAAACACGCCCGCCAGCACCAGGTCGGCGTTTAGCTTGGGATACAGCGGCAGCAGGGCCGCGGCGGCCTTGGCTACGTTCAGCGTGTGCTCCAGCAGCCCGCCGATGAACGGATGGTGCATCTGCATCGCCGCAGGAGCTTTCTTGAAGCCGGCTACAAACTCGCGGTCCTCGACGAGCTTCTTAATCAGCAGCCGGATGTATTTGTCCTTGACGCCGCGAAGAATCTCCAGTAGCTCCGCCCACATCTGCTCGATATCCAGCTCGGTAACCGGCATGTAGTCGGCCAGTTCCACCTTGTCCGCAGGGTATGGCCGGCAGGCATCGATGATAAGCTGCAAGGTGCCCTTATAATCTTCGGTTCGGCCCTTGACGTGCAGGAATCCGCCGGCGGGGACGGCGTTGTAGATGCTCTCGGATATCTGCCACATGCGGGCCGGAACGTGCCCGGTCTTGTCGGCCAGCGTGCAACTGAGGTACAGCCCGCCGCTTTTGGTCGTGCGGAGGTCCTTGTCGCGGACGAGGAACGGCTGGTCCAGCGTCTCGCCGGGCATGAGCTGATTGATAAATCGGCGATGCGGGTTCATGGCCGCGATTGTACCGCCGACGGCTACGGTTGAAAATGTATCTTTTCGGCGGTAGTCTCTGACCTTTGGAAAAGAAGAAAAAAGGACCCGACATGAGATGCTCGCAACTTTTGATTCCGACGGTGAAGGAGGTTCCGGCTGACGCGGAGATTGCTTCGCATCAGTTGATGATTCGTGCGGGCTTTATTCGCAAGCTCGCCAGCGGCACGTACACGTATCTGCCGCTGGGCCTGCGGATGCTGCGGAAGGTCTCGCAAATAGTCCGCCGGGAGATGGACGCCGCCGGCGCGCAGGAAATCCTCATGCCTGTCCTTCAGCCGCTGGAGCTTTGGCGGCAAACCGGCCGCGAAACCGACTACGGCCAGACCATGTGCCGCTTCACAGACCGCCACGGGCGCGAAAACGCGCTGGCGCCGACGGCCGAGGAGGTCGTTACCTCGCTGGTGGCTGCGGAAATCTCCAGCTACAAGCAACTGCCGGTCAACCTCTACCAAATCGGCACGAAGTTCCGCGACGAGTTCCGCCCTCGGTTCGGCGTGCTCCGCAGCCGGGAGTTCATCATGAAAGACGCATACAGCTTCGACGCGACCGTCGAAGCCCTGGATGCGTCCTATCAGAAGATGTACGACGCCTACCGCCGCATCTTCGACCGCTGCGGGCTGAGCTACGTCGTCGTCGAGGCCGAGAGCGGGCCGATCGGAGGGGCTGCGTCGCACGAGTTCATGGTTCCGTGTGCAGCCGGCGAGGATGTTATCGTCCACACCGAAGATTACTCCTACGCGGCGAATATCGAAAAGGCGGAGGTGGATGCGGTTTGTGGCACGGGCGAGACGCCCGTACCACCAATGGAGGAAATCCATACGCCCGACAAGCGGACCATTGACGAGGTCTGCGAATTCCTCAAGACCAAACCCGAACAGATGATTAAGACGCTTGTATACTCATCAGGCGAGAAAACACTCGTAGCGCTGGTGCGTGGCGACCACGAACTGAACGAAAGCAAGCTCCGGCGGGCAGTCGACGCGTTGCAGCTTGAGCTGGCGGGCGAATCGACGATTCAGGACATCACCGGCGCAGCAGTTGGTTTTGCGGGGCCTATCGGCCTGAAGACTAAGGTACATTTGGTCATCGACCATGCCGTGGCGGCAATGGGCGCGGGCGTTACGGGTGCGAACAGGACGGATTATCACGTCAAAAACGTCGTGCCCGGCCGGGACTTCCCGCTTGAAGGCAACAACGTAATCGTCGCCGACATCCGCAACGCCGTCGCCGGCGACACTCACGGCGGCAAGCCGCTGGAATTTTCCCGCGGTATCGAGGTCGGGCACGTATTCAAGCTCGGCACGAAGTACAGCAAGCAGTTGGGCGCGACCTTCCTGGACGAGGCCGGCAAAGAGCAGCCGTGCATCATGGGCTGTTACGGCATCGGTATCAACCGCATCATCGCCGCGGCGATTGAAACCGGCCATGACGACGCCGGCTGCATGTTGCCTATCAGCATAGCCCCGTTTGAGGTGCTTGTTATCCCCCTGAACAACGATAAGCCCGAGGTATGCGACGCCGCCGAGCGTATTTACGACGAGTTGGCCGCTGCCGGCGCCGAGGTGCTGCTGGACGACCGCGACGTGCGCCCCGGCGTGAAGTTCAAGGACGCCGACCTTGTAGGTATTCCGCTTCGTGTTGTCGTCGGTGAGCGAGGTCTGAAGGAAGGCAAGGTCGAACTCAAACGGCGGACGGATGAAAAGCCCACGCCGGTCAACGCGCCCGAAGCGGTTACACAAGCCTTGAACATTCTAAACGAGATGAAACAGGAACCGACGACGAAAGGTTAGAGGCGAGAAATTAGAGTGAACGGCAGAATCTCCGCATACGCGGAGCATCACCGCTAACCTCTAACCTATTGCTATGGCAAAACCGCGCAACCCATATCTCGATTACTTGGTGTACCTGGCCGTTCGCCTGACGGCGATGTTTTTGCACATGTTTCCCTTGCGGCTGAACTACCGGATCGCACGGGTTGCGGGCAATCTGGGCTACCGTTGGGTGGGCAGTTACCGCCGCCGTGCGCTTGGGCACATTCGGCGCAGTTTTCCCGACTGGCCTGATGAAAAATGCCGCCGCTTCGCCCAGGCGTCCATGCGAAGCCTGGCAAAAGTCGCCATGGAGGCGATGTTCACGACCCGCCTGATTACGCCGGCACGATGGCGGCGGCACGTAAGGCTGGTCGACCAGGCTGACAACCTCCGCCTGCTCACTGAGCGAAAGACCGGCCTGATCTATGTTACGGGGCATTTCGGCAACTGGGAGATCGTCGGCTATACGCTGGCGGCCCTGGGTTTTGAGGGCTACGCAGTAGCCCGCCCGCTGGACAACCCCTATCTCAATGAGTTCATCCTGGGCGTTCGGGAACAAAAAGGGCTTAGCATACTCGACAAAAAGGGCGCAGCCAAGCTTATGGACCACATCCTTGAGAGCTGCGGCTATGTTAGTTTCATGGCCGACCAGGACGCCGGGCGGAAAGGCGTTTTTGTGGATTTTTTCGGTCGGCCGGCCAGCACCTTTAAGTCGATCGCGCTGATGGCGATGCGGCACGAGGTGCCGATTATTGTCGGTTACGGCCGCCGGCTGGATAACGACTACCACTTCGAGATCGGCGTCCGCCGGATAATCCACCCACGCGAATGGGCCGAAAAAGACGACCCGATGCGATGGATTACACAGGAATACACCACCGCACTGGAACAGATTATCCGTGTCTGTCCGGAGCAGTACCTGTGGGTTCACCGGCGATGGAAGCACAGGCCCGACGGCACGAAGCCTAAAGACGGAATCGCGTAACGGTCCTGCTTGGGGCGGCTTGGGGTGGCTTGAAATTTTCTGCGGCTATTTGAAGAGTGCTTACCACTGTTTGGTCAGCGCAAGCCCGACCGCGCCGCGCTCGGGGTCGGCGTAGGGGATTACCTTCATGCCCAGGAGCCTGAACTTGTGGTTCTTGGCGACGGCGTGGCCGATTGCGACACCGATGAGCGCGCCGGAAATAACGTCGGAAAAATCATGGTTGCGCGCGTCGATTCGCTCGTAGCCGACGAAGCTGGCGAATGCGAACAGCGGCAGGCCGACCAGCGGCCCGTATTCTTCGTACATCACGGTAGCCAGGCAAAACGAGCTGGAGGTATGCCCGCTGGGCCAGCCGAACTTGTCGCCGTTCGGGCTTTCGGTGTTGAAGGTAAGTTTCAAGGCCATCGTGGTCAGGCCGTTGATGGTCAGCGCGTTTAGAAGCGTCTTGGAGACCTCATAGGTTTTGGTGTCTCCTCGTGCGAGGCTTGTCAGGTACATCGCCCCGGCTAAGGGAAAGTGAAACGCCGGGCTGCCGAACAAGCCGCCGATGCCGTCGAACTCGGTGTTCAGTTGCGAGCCGTTCCTGTTAAAATGCCGCTCGACCTTGTCGTCGGCATTTGCCCCTCGCAGAGTCAACCCCGCCACTCCGGCCATACCGAACAAGACCAGGCTGAACGGATTGGTAAATGTTGCCTTCGTGTCGTCCCAGACCGTGACGGGGAATTCTTTGGCGTCGCGGCCGAAGCTTCGCCAGAAATCAGCCGGGTAAGCCGGCCCGTGACGCTTACGCCACGCAACTGGCCCGGACTGGTGGGGCGGCTTGGTTTCCATTTGGGCGGAACCGTCGGCTAGATGCTGACCCATCGCCAGCCAGGTGAGACGGTCGCCCACGACATCGGTGCGAGTGGTGGCTTTGTTCGGCGTTTGCGGCGCCGCAGCCAGGGTATGGGATTGGGACAGCCGGTACCGCTGCCGTGCCGGCTGAATATCAGGTGCGTGGAATCTGGAGCATCCGCTTGCAAGAATCATACAACTCAGCAGCGCCGTTGTAATAATCCGTTTCATTATCACATTCCTTCGTGGTTCCGGTGTGTTGCAGAGCATACCCCAACCTTTCGCTGCGCTCAAGGTCGGGCTTCTTTTGCATGTCAACAATTGTCTTCCATCTTGATGTAGACGCCCCGGGATGAGCGAAGCGAATCCTGGGGGTCAATTCACGACTTCCGGGCGGTGTGTTCCTTAATTTCCCTGCTCAGTCGCATCGCGCACCAGTCGCGGCCGCACATGGAACAGTAATCGGCATCCTCGTCCATATCTCTGTGGCGGATTTGACGTGCAGCTTCACTGTCGAATGCCAAAGCAAACTGCCTGTCCCAATTGAACTCGGCTCGGGCATTTGATATTTGGTCGTCCCAGTCGCGTGCGTTGTGCAGGCCTCGGGCGACGTCAGCGGCGTGTGCGGCGATCTTGTAGGCGATGCATCCGGCCTTGACGTCCTCCGGGTCGGGCAGCGACAGGTGCTCGGCCGGGGTAACGTAGCACAGGAAGCTCGCCCCGTAGTACGCCGCCGCCGTCGCGCCTATGGCTGAAGTGATGTGGTCGTAGCCCGGGAACGCGTCTGTAACCACCGGGCCGAGCACGTAGAACGGCGCCCCGTCGCAGACTTGCTCCTGCCGCTTCATGTTCATCTCGATCTGGTCGAACGGGACGTGGCCGGGGCCTTCGACGATAACCTGCACGCTGGCTGCGCGTGCCCGCCGCACCAGCTTGCCCAGCGTATCCAATTCGGCGAACTGGGCCTCATCGGATGCGTCGGCCAGACAACCGGGGCGCAGGCCGTCGCCCAGCGAGCACGTAACGTCGTATTCGCGCATGATGTCGCTGATTTCGTCGAACATCTCGTACATCGGGTTTTCCCGGCCGTGATGGATCATCCACTTCGCCAGCAGGCTGCCGCCCCGCGAGACAATGCCCATCTTGCGATTTGTGGCAAGCGGCAGGTGCTTACGAAGCAGCCCGGCGTGGATGGTGAAGAAATCCACACCCTGGGCGGCCTGCTTGCGGATCGTCGCCAGGATGTCGTCGCAGGTCAGTTCTTCGACAGGCTTGGCGACGATCATCGAGTAGATCGGCACCGTGCCGACCGGTACGGAGGTGTTGGCGATGAGATACTCGCGAGTTTCATCCAGATCGCCGCCGGTTGACAGGTCCATTACCGCGTCGGCGCCGTATCGGACGGCCCATCGGAGCTTGATGAGTTCCTGCTCCTTGCAGCTGCTGACCGGCGAGGTGCCGAGGTTGGCGTTAATCTTGGCGGTAACGGCCCGGCCGATGGCGATCGGGTCGAGCTTTATGCCGCCGTTGCCGGTCCCTGCCAGGTGCAGGCGGCTTGCGGGTATTACCAGCCGGCCGGAGGCAATCTCATCGCGGATTCGCTCCGGTGCGATGTCCTCGCGCTCGGCAACCCGCTGCATCTGAGGCGTAACTATGCCGGCTTGTGCCTGTTGATATTGTGTCATGGCTTATCCTGCTTCGGCTGCGGTTGCCGATGCGAAAGGCCTTTTTAGGCGGTGGCGGTTATGTTCATTTTACTATCCGCGCAAAAAGCAAGCCGCTCGGTAGCGGCCGGAGTATCCCACGCGAAAACTTCCCGGAGATAGCCGTCCACTTCCCTACGCAACTCACCTCACCGCCGTGCCGGCCGGCAAGATTTATTGGTCAGGTTCCAAGGGTCCTCTCAGTCCCGACACTGTCGGAACGCCCCTAGCGAACTTGTATTTTATTCTAGCACAGCCACATCGTGCAAACAAGGCCGTCAACGGTCATATAATCGGAGGCATCGGGCGTTGGTCTTCTCCGGTCATCCGGCGAAGACGATCCCTGATGGCTGCGGCCTCTTCATAGTGTTCCGCCTGGACTGCCTTATCGAGCTGCTTGCGTAGGCGCTGGGCCGGATCGACCGGGATACGGGCCTCTACATCCTTGGCCATCGCCTGGAGGACAATAATCTCGCCGGATTTTTCAACCAGCTCCTCTCGGCCGGTGCGGCGATAGAACCGCCCAATGGCCTCGATGCCCGTTTTCAGAGCGGCCAAGGCCGCCTTGGGTCTGTTTTCGCCAAGGGCTATCCTCGCCCTTGCCCGCACGCACATCATCATTACGTACGGGCGATACTGTTCCAGAATGTGTCGATCGGCTTCCTCGGCGGCGTAGGCCTTGCAGAAGTCCATCAGGCGAAGGTTTCGCATGGCATCACGCTCAACCGCTTTGAAATCTTCCAGGATGAACTCGGCCAGGTAGCGGTGGTAATACATGACAGCCTCGGCCCGCAGTAACTCGCAGGCCTGCTCATCCAGCACGAAAACCTCGTCGCCGCTGTGCTCTTCTCGATGCCGTTGCAACTGCTGTTGGTAGTGTGCCAGTAGGCTTTCGCAGCCGTGTGGCCGTTGCCCGTCAGGCCTGCCCGACGCCTCCATCTGTAACAACCCCAGGTCCAGGCGCAGTTGGATCTTATCCCGGCCGTCGTCGCCCCGAACCCGCCGAGCGGTAACCTCGCCTGGTTTATACGACCATCCGTTCAGAATGTGGCTGATATCGAGGCTCATAGTCCTATTGAAGTGTATACGTCAGACGCGACGAAAGACAAATTCGATTTCACTCGAAGCGAATATCGGCGAACTCCACTTCCATGACAGGCTTCCGGCTGGCCGGATTATCCTGGTCCGCACATGTGACGCGGATTTTCCGGGGGAACACCAACCCGTTAGGCTGCATCGCATAGCTGTAGCTCGTGACGGTGCCGACCTGGCCCGGGCGGTCGGCGTCGCTGGTTACGAACTGTAACATTCCGCTGCCGGGGTCAAAGTAGTAGGCAAGGGCGAAGCACCCGTCGCCTGCAACAGGCACGCGGATCGATTCCTTATCACCGAAACGGCATCGCACCGCCCCGGCAACCCGTTCGCAGCCCAGCAGAAGGTTAACAGGTCCGCCCACACGATGCAGAATCGTCGCCAAAGACGATTCGACGCGGTTTCGGAATTCCTCACCGGCGTCGAAGCCGACGGTGTTCAGGCGTCCCAGCTTATCTTTCTTGACTACAGCCGACCAGCTACCTTGTGGGGTTGAGGCGGTGGCTGTGATGGTCCTGTCCTTCAAAGCGATAACTTGCTGCTGACGATTTGTATATGGCTGCCCGTCAGCATCGTAGGTTGTTACAACCGCCGAGGCGTGGATGCGACATATCTTTTCCCACGCACGAAGCCCACCCATGGACTCGACCGACTGGACAACAATGCTATGGGCCGGGCCCAGACGATACACT
>JAXIHJ010000015.1:0-10294 GCA_034189755.1 Planctomycetota bacterium | reverse complement strand
ACGGTTGCGGCCATCACTTTCGGCTGTAAGGTAAATCAATACGAAACAGCCTGCATGTTAGAAAATTTTATTCAAGCTGGCTATCGATGTCCCAGCCCGTCAGCCTCGCCGCGAGGCGCACGTTTTGGCCTCGCTTGCCGATGGCCAGGGAAAGCTGGTCTTCCGTGACCACGACGGTAGCCCGCCCAAGCTCGAAGCACAGAGCAATCTCCGCCACCTCCGCCGGCTTTAAGGAGTTGGCGATTAGAATCTTGGAGGAGTCGTTCCAGCGGACAATATCGATTTTCTCACCGCCCATCTCGTCCACTATGCTCTTGATTCGGCTGCCGCGAATGCCCACGCACGCGCCGACGGCGTCCACCTTCGCATCGAGGCTGTTGACGGCTATCTTTGTCCGATAGCCCGCCTCGCGCGCGAGGGTCTTGATCTCGATAATCTTTTCCGCCACTTCCGGCACTTCCAGTTCAAACATGGCCCGGATAAAATCGGCGTGCGTTCGGCTGAGGATAATCTTCACCGCGCTGGGCTGCTCGCGGACGTCCAGCACCATCGCCCTTATTCGCTCGTCCGCCATGTGCGACTCGCCGGGTATCTGCTCACTCCTGGGCAGAATAGCCTCGGTCCGGCCAAGGTCCACCACCAGCGAACCACCCTCCCAGCGGGCGGTCCGCCCGGTAACGATCTGCCCCTTCCGATCCAGGTATTCCTCGTAGATGCTGCCCCGTTCAGCCTCGCGGATACGCTGGGTCATGACCTGCTTGGCTGTCTGCGCAGCGATCCGCCCCAGGGCGCGCATAGACATCTGCTCGCCGTCGACGGCGGCTGCAATATCACCGGACTCCCGATCGATATGAACGCTGATGTCCTCGGCGTCGGGGTTGGCCTTGCGAACGGCCGACAGCATGGCCGCTTCGAGGTCTTCGAACACCGTTTCCTTATCGATGTTTTTGTCTCGGCAGACGCTATTGACGATGCGTATCAGTTCTTGGTTCATGATACTTTCGTAACCTTATTTCTTTCTCAGGCCGCCGTTTCGCTTGCCTTCATTCAGGCGACAAAAAAAGTGGGTCGCCTTGCCCACTTTCCAGGCTGCAGTCTGAGGGTTTCTCGGCGTCCCGCACTCGGCGCCGAGCTTCAACGACCGCTCACGCCGGCGCACGGGCTGCCGCCCGAAAAACCCCGGGCGGGTCCTTCCCTCCAGACGGGGCCGCACTGGCGGCATGCCGAATCACCGGCCTGGCCCCTGTCCGGTTCCGTCTGCAACTGCCAGCCTAAAAGTAGTTACTTCCATCTCAGCAAACCATTTTTTTCAATGCACAAGGCCTGTCTCACCGCATGCCTGGCATACAGCACCGACCGGCCACCCAACAAAAACATAAACATTCCCCACCCACCTGCAATCGCCTGTTTCGGCCAGGCGCGTTCTCGCAGGCGGAATTCGTTAGTATTAAAAAGTCCCAAATCTGCAACGACTGTTCACAATACAGATTACAGAAGTCCCGACCGGCCAGTCAACGAAAAAATCCGCCGCCTTCTCCGTGTAATCACCTGTGCATCATGGGTGGCCCTTATTGCTTGTTACAGCCTTGGCGATCTCGTCTTACAAAGCTGGTGCACGATCACAAGGCGGCCTGCCGCAAGGCCGGGCTGGATTGGTGTATTTGTTCAAGTATAATGAACGCATTATTCGTGTAAATATTAAGGTCATGCCGAGGCTTCGTGTGGGCAAGACAAGGGCCTCAGGGTTTTATTGGCAGGAACATCCATCAGGAGCATCCCGATGAAGCAATCTTTACTTCTGTGCGTGGCGGTTTGTCTGGCTGTTATAAGTACGCCGGGTTCCGCCTTGGCCGAGAAACCGTCTATTTTGGTCGTGGGTATTGCCGAGGCAGGGGTCGAGAATTTCATCGAACCTCAATATCAGAAAGACCTGAACAAACTCGGATACCACGTGGATACGGCCCACTACCGCCAACTGAATTGGGAGAAGATGAAGAACTTCAATGTCCTTCTCCTGGCGTGGGCCCCTGGCTATGGCCAGGCGGAGGGCGTGGCCGCATACGAAGCGCTGATACCACTGTACAGAAGGTTCCTGCGGGCCGGTGGCGGAATACTCGTTATGGCAGCGCCACGATACGATTCACAAAAAATCGTCAATCGATTCTTAGCCACACTCGGCGCCGAGTTGCTCTGCGAGTCGCTGCTCGACGAGAAGCTTGTCTATCGCCAGAAGGCTTATCTGCAATGGCACTTCGGCTCTACGACGAATATCCAGCCGCATCCGATTACCGCCGGCGTGCGGGGCATTTCATATCCCGTGGGCCATTCCCGCAAGGCGATTGACACCATGCCGCTGAGGCTGAGCTGGGACTGGCAGGTAGCCGTCAAGGCCGCCGCATCCACGCGATCGTCCGGCGGGACTTATGACAGCGCGCCGCCCATCGTCGCCGCCCGCAGTTTTGCCGGCGGAAGGGTTGTAGTCTTCTCCAGCCACGCGACGTACTGGATTACCGACCCGAACCACAGGGTGTGGGAGGGAATTTGTATCGGGCGCGGCGACGGGGCGAGGCTGCTGAGCAATATCTACGACTGGCTGGGCGAGCCGTCTTTGCAGTCCGGCCAGCTCGGCGGGTTCCGCCAGGCCGCCACCATTAAAAAACCCAAACCTAAGAAAAAGCCATCGGTGCAATACGACGTCTTAGCGACCGACATCTACACCCAGATACTCGACCGCGGCGTGCGCAAGCCGGTAACTAAACTGGAGCACAAAAAGCGGGCGCTCAATACGTACACTGGAGTCATAGGCGTTTTCAGCACCTATTCCAGCGGTACCGGCCGGGTCGCGGAGTACGCCGACGCCGCACGAAAGGCCGGCCATGACTTTATCGTCTTCACAGAAGCGTTCGAGCAGATGGACGCCGAGAAGTGGCGCAGCCTGGCCGAAGACTGCAAACGGGTCTCGGACGACTCATTTCTCGCCATGGGGGGACTGAGCTACCAGGACACCTACGGGAATAATTATATCCTCTTCAATGCCCCTCAATGGCCTGAGGAGAAATGGCTTGATGAAAGCGGCAAGAGGGTAAAGGATCTGCCGGGTCTATATTTCGGCCTGGACTGGGTGCCCTTGTACGTAGTAAACGCCGGCAAAAACCCCACGAGGCCCTGGTTCCTGAAGTTCTATTCAGGCCTCGCGCTTTTCTCATATTCGCGCGACGGGCAACTTATGGATGATGACTTCGATGGATATCTCACGGTCCAGGGCAGCAACTACAATCTGATTCCAATCGCGTACCACCAGGTTCACAGCCCCGACGAGCTTGCCGGCGTCAAGGGCCGGAAGACTTGCGTGCTGGCCGAAGACGTCGCTGACATTCCGGGCGGCCTCAAATACTTCTGGTACACCCCGCGCCGCACTTATGTCTCGGACGGGCCGAAGATACTGGAGTTTGCCATAGAGAACGGCTGGACGGCAGCCCGGCAGGAGCCATGGGGGCTGTACATCGAAGCAGCTTCGGACCATGACATCGAAGAGGTAATCGTCTATGACCGCCGGGAGATATACCGCCGGTTCCGGCCGGGGCAAAAGAGCTTCAGCGTCGAGTTGCATGGCTACCACGACAAGCAGCGTCATTTCACGATGGTCGTGAGGGACTCGGCCGGCCGGCAAGCCATCTCGCCCACGCTGTACACGACCGACCTGAGGCAGGCCACGTACATGTGCACGGACCTCCAGAACACGCTGAACTCAATGGCTGACCTCAGCGCCGACGGGCGATTACTGCGCTACTTCGTGATGGGCAATTACGTAACCGGCTGGGACAGCCTCAAGCCCGGAGTTGTCGTGCCGGCAAAGCATGTCATGCCGTCCGGCCTGGACTATGTAATCAACGGCTTCAGCGGCGCCGTTTCGCATCGGATATTCAGCACCGAAGGCACCGAGTCCGGCGTCGCACGGCTCGACATGGTTTTCAACTCTGGCGACGTGAACATGCTGGATAATCATTTTCGGACAAAGCTGCTGCCCGGCTCGCGGCTGGTCCCGACCGAATTGGCCGACAGTACGGTCCGCTTCAGCACCTTTACGCCTCAGCCGTACAGCTACGTGATGATGATCGTGGAATCCGAGACGACGTTCAAAAATGATTTCACCTTTGCCGATCGTTCCGGGCCGGAGCTGGTCAAGCTATTTGTCACCGGGCCAGCCGAATCATTCAGTCATTACACCTACATCGGCCCCGACGGGATGAAGA
This sequence comes from Planctomycetota bacterium, assembly GCA_034189755.1. Classification (GTDB taxonomy): domain Bacteria; phylum Planctomycetota; class Phycisphaerae; order SM23-33; family SM23-33; genus JAXIHJ01. The sequence goes on along the minus strand of JAXIHJ010000015.1, from coordinate 6,041 downwards.
TAAGCCGGCAGCGCGACGATGGCGCCTCGGTCCTCGACGGCATCCTGAAAAAAGGCGGCTACGTCGCCCTCTGGCCGGATTTCTACGGCTCGGTAGCCATCTACCCGCTTTCCGATGAGCAGTACACGTTCACCATCCGCGACGCGAACATCGAAATAGGCCGCGAGCTGGCCGGCAGCAAGGCCGTCGCCGGGACAAAGGTTGTCGATGCGTTTCTGGTGGTCAGGGGCAAATTCGGCGAGCCTGACGACAAAGGCTTCGACCGCATTCGCGATGTTTACGGTTTTGACGGCCAGCCGGCCTACCAGATCAACGTTACCCACGGCAGGCTGATTGACGCTACACTCACGCCAACGATGGAGGCCGAAGACTATTACCTCGAGGCCTCGGTCAGCCGGGCCGACCTTCCGAATGAGTTGGGCGTCGCGGTAAGAGGCCTGAACGCCAACTGGGACGCGGGGCTTGTGCAGGCCGGCTCCGAAGACATAAGGCGAATCGGCGTCCTGAAAGATGCCGGCTACTTCACACTGAACACGTCCCAGAAGCACGAGCTTAAAGCCGGTAACCTGCTGGTCTGCGACAACCAGGCCGTTAGGCTGGTACTGACAGGCTACAGCGCGGACCAAATTACGTTCGAGGCGCATAACCCGACGGACAACGAAACGGCCGTTACCGTTACAAGCCCGTTCTTTAAGGCCCTGCGCGAACAGTGCAAGCTGCCTCCGGCGGCGTCGCGGATTTTTACGGTTCAGCGAAGCATACCCGTGCACGGCGCTGATGCGCGTTGAACGGGGTTTCGTATATGGCCGCGCCCAATTCCACCCAATTCCACCCAATTGCGCCCAGTTGCGCCCGATTGCGCCCAAACCGTTTTTTGCGTAAGTCGCACAGTAAAAAACACTTAGCTGTTTTGGGACCCCCCAAAATGAGCGGTTTTTGAAATTTTCAAAAAACGGGGGTTTTTGAGCAGTGGTTCGCTAACTCGTTGACTTCAAAAGCGTTCCGAGTTCCGTGTTCCGTATCAACTTGTCAAATAGCGTTTAACAGCACCGCTCGCTTAGGCGACCCGCCTACCTACCGGAGGTGGGCAGGTCGCGGCTAGTTGAATTCGCAATCTGTTTTCTGTTTTGTCGTTTCCTATGACCTAAGACCTCGGACCCCTGCCTGCTTACCGCAGGTAGGTAGGTTGCTCGCGCGGAGCGCGAGCGCTCCACCTTCTACAGGATGACGCGATTTGCGCGCGCAGACGGCGTCGCAAAACTTCTGTTGACGTTGTAAGTCCCGGCTGGCCAAGGAGAAATTTTTTTTATTTTCCGGGGGTGCTTTCGGTGTGAACTTGCAAATCTGCGCGCGCAAAACAGTCCACAAATTTAGAAGAGGCTGTCCACGAATTACACAAAGATAGAAGAAGCTGTTCACAGTTACGGATTACTTGCCCTGAGTCTCGGCGCGCCGGGGTCGAAGGGCGAATTACGAGTAACCAGTCAACCAATCAACCAGTCAACGTCCCGGGTTTTGTCCTCGTGCGTCAGTTTGGCCAGTTGTTTTGTGATTTTCTGCCAGTGCGTGCCGTGCCAGAGGAGTTTTTCGCAGCGGCTGCATCGCCAGAATCGATCGCAGCGGCGGTAGACCAGCGGTGGGGCCTCGTCGGCGACCTTGTGTTTGGGCGTGTCGAGCAATTCACCGCCGCAGGCCATACATCGTGGCCGACGCAGCGGCAGCTTCAACCGGCGCATCACGAACGCCAGTTGCTCGAACTTACTTAGCTGCTGGGGTACGTACAAAGCGCGTGGCCGGCCCTTCTTTATGACGTTCCGCTCGAACAGAGGCCCGTCGCTGCTGAGTATCATTCGTCCGCCGCCGGCGGCGCGGGCGATAAGCTCGCCGTCGTCAATGCCGTATTCGAACTCCGCGTCGTAGCCGGCCGCCCTGAGCCAGCGTGCCAGACCGCCCAGCATAGCGTCGCATAAAAAAACGGGGTCAGGCATGACAAGTGTATGGTACACCGGAATACCGCGGGACCGGAAGACCGAAATACCATGGGACCGGCCGGTTACCACTTCATCGTAATTTCCCATCGCAGGAACGCCGCCGGCTCGTTTCTGCCGTCGTCGTAGTAATCGCCCGGCAAGAACAGCTCCGCCAGCCAGCACATGGCCAGGCAGTCGCTGAAGGTCTGGTTCAGCTTCGCCGCCAGCAGATGCCCGCGGACGTGCCCGCTCTCGCTGAAGCCCGCCTTCGCCGCGTAGGTATTCTCGGGCGCGAACATCAGGTTGTAGTTGCAGTTCAACTCGGCCTTGGCCCAGGGCCGGCACTGCCAGCCCTGGCCGACCCGGTGCATATTGGTGTAATTTGCATGGCGCGTCTCAATCCGCTGGGTGTATTGATACAGGCTGCTGAACCTGCTCCAGCGGCCCCAGGCCGGGTCGAACTCGGTGTCGGTCGATGTGCCGGGATCGTCGCCGGAGAGGAACTCGTAGCCGCAATAGAGCACGTTCTTGAGCTTGTCGTTGAAGTGATAGCTCAGGCCGCTGTTCAAGCCGAAGGCTATGTGGTCGGCGCTGTTGCGCTGGCCCAGTTGGGCGGCGCCTTCCACATGGCCTTGCCAGTGCTTAGCCCATGTTCGATCGAATCGCCCGCCGAAGGTGTAAATCTCGGCGTCGTTGCCCTTGTTTTCCACGGGGCTGTCGTGTTTGTAGATGAGATATCCGTCAAACTGCGTTTGCGGCAGGGACTTGTTGGTAACGTACAGGATGAATCCTTTGGAGTTTTCCTCAGCCAGCGACTCCTGGCGGTCATTGAACGGGCGAATGTACCTGGCGGAGTCGGAGTGGTTGCAGATGAAGGCGAAATCGACGGCTGTCTTTATGGTCCTAATGTCGTACAGGAGCCTGATAGCGTCGAAGAAATACGTCCTGGTTCCGTCGCCGGGCGTGCCTTCATACACCAGCCAGCCGTCGCCGTGCTTTATTTCCTGGCGCCCGGCCGTGATGGTCAGTGGCAGGGATGCGAAATTCCTGAGGCGAAAGTTCAATATGTCGAACATTGCCTCGTCTCCGTCGAATTCGCGGCGGTCCTTCGGCTGCTGCCACATACGGAACTCCCAGGCGAGGCGGGCGTTGAGCTCCACGTCCCTGGCCGGTTCGGCCTTTACCGACAGACGGCTGCGGTAGCGTTGGTAGTGCCTTTCTTCGTCGAGATGTTCGTCCAGTTGGAAGGTGTTCGGTGCGTATTCCCAGCGGATGCGCAGGTCCATGCCCCACTGAAGCCAACTGGTGGGGTTCTTAAGCCCCTTCAGCCAGCCGGCCCGGGGAGTTTCAGCCGGGGCGCTGCCGCCGGCTTGTGGGCCTTGGCCAGCCGGCAGAACCGAACCGGCCATGCACAGTACACACAAAACCACCCCGAACAATAAGTCTGTGTGGCGGCAATGCCTTGTCATAAAAGAACTTTACTTAACGTAAAAGCTCCCAGAAAAACCGTAATGATGCCGATGATCACCCTCAACTTGCGCGTGTTGATTTGCTTTACAGTATAAGCGGACAGCGGCACGGAAAGAACAGCCCCGACGCACAGGAACGGGAACAAGGTCCAGTCCCTGATACTCATGGTGCAAAAATATGCGCCGAAGCCGACGATGCAGGTCAGGCCCTCGGCCAGCGAGGTGATGCCGATGGCGTTTTTCCCGTCCACGCCGGCGAGAATCTGACCGCCCGTAACGACCGGGCCGTAGCCCCCGCCGCTCATGCCCTTGTTGAAGGACGCCACCAGGCCGAGGGCGGTTACGCGCTTCCAGGAAAATTTATGTTCCTTCTTCCGGCTGAGCAGTATCACGACGCCTATGAGCAGGACCATGATGCCGATGTACAGCTTGATGTAGAACCTGTTGATGCTGACGGCCAGGAGAACCGCCGCCAGTGTCCCCAGAATGCTGCATGATGCAATCAGAAGTGCGGTCTTGAGATGGCGAGGAAAGGCTTGCCGCAGCGTTCCGATGTAGCCCAGCGATTTGAAGTTCTGCAACACCGTCCCGCCGTTGTTCAGCTTCGGCCGAAAGTTCACGTTGCCCGCCTTGTGGTGCGCCAGACCCGCAAGTATGCCTGTTAACAGTTCCGACAGCAGGATGGCCGGCACCACCTGCATCGGTTCGTAACCCATCAGCAACAGCACCGGCGTAAGAGTCGTACCGTAGCCCATCCCAAGCGTGGAGTCCACGTACTCCGCGATAAAAGCTATCAGCACGACAAACATGCCGATAAGTAATGTCTGTTCGATGAACATTGGTTTTGCTCCTTTCTGTCTGAAGGCCTATGACAGCTTCATAATGACCTTACAACAGTCTGAAAATGTCATTATGAGGTATTTAATACCGATAATATACTATTCCCATCGACTTTGTCGAGTATTTTTGCAAAAAAACACAACAAATATAACATCGCCGCTGATTATGCCGCTGCAGGTAGTCATTGTGCCGGCGTTTTGTAGCGAGTACATCAACTCGGCTGTCGGCACTATCATATTGAACGTGGCCACACACGCCGTGGCCGCGCCACCCGCCGATTAACCGGTTCGCCGGCCAACCATCCTTGTCAGGACATCTCCGGCCTGGCCGTGCAGCGCGATATCGACCAGGCCGCTTGCGGGCGTGGGTTCGAGGTTGACCTCAATGCTCCTGGCGCCGCTTGCGACGGCCAGTTCAACCAGCCCGGCTGCGGGGTATACCGTTGCGCTGGTCCCGACGCTCATAAACAGGTCGCAGTTTTGGGCCGCCTCGACGGCTGCCTGCCAGGCGTCCTGTGGCAGAGTTTCGCCGAACCATACCACCGCCGGGCGAAGCGGCCGGCCGCAGTCGGGGCAGGACGGAATCTCTTCCATCGGCTCGTAGCCGACGGTCAGGCGATAACTGCACCGGCTGCATCGGACCTTCAGCAGCGAGCCGTGCAGTTCGAGGACGTTTTGGCATCCGGCGGCCTGGTGCAGGCCGTCGATGTTCTGCGTAGCCAGCGTGAACTTGCCGCCCGTCTTCAAGAGATGCCGCTGAAGCCTGGCCAGCGCGTCGTGGCCGGCGTTGGGCCTGATCGAACCCAGTTGCACGCGGCGGTCGCTGTACCATTTCCAGACCCTCTGCCGGTCACGTGCATAGCCTTCAGGCGTGGCCCACTGCTCTGCGCGCAGGCCGTCCCACGGCTCGGCGCCCGCCCCGCGATAGGTCGGAACACCGCTCTCGGCTGAGATGCCAGCGCCGCTCAAGACGACGACGCTGCGGGCGCCGGCGAGCAGATCAGAGGCCTTGGCTATCCGATCGGCAAAGTCGATTTCGTTCATTTTCACGGCCCCGCGTTCCGGCGGTTATTATACCGTTTTGCCACCCGCCCTAAAATTGTGGACGCCGGAGCCGGCGGGGGCATAGAATATCACGCGAAGTGAACGTACCGGCTTTGACGACTGCGGCTCAGACAGGCGGCCTAGGGCGTATGGTAATGTGGGGCTGCTTGTTGGTTATGGTTTGCCTGGCGTGTATCCCGGTGCTGTTTTGGTTGAAGAAACGGTTCAGGTCGGGCCGGCTTAACGGTCGCCCGGACGGGTTCTCCATCGAACAGCTTCGTGGACTTCACCGGGCCGGGCAGTTGACCGACCACGAGTTTAACCGATTGCGGCAGAAAGTGTTAAGGCTGGAATTTGCGCAGGATAGAAAAGTTCCATCCGGGCTAACGAACTTGGCCGCAGATGACGATGGTAAGGAAAGAGGTACCGAAACTGAGCAGGAAGGTATGCGCCCGGAGCAGGAGCAACAATGAGTTCGACAGGCAAGAAAAGCGGAACTGGCGGTAGGGGTTCAGGCAGCGGCAGCGGCGGGTCAAAGGGGCCTAAGGTTTGCAGCTTCTGCCACCGCGGCAGCGACGACGCCGGGCCTGTTATTGAAGGCCCCAACGGCGTTTACATCTGCGCCAACTGCGTGGATCTCTGCCACAACATCGTCCGCCAGCAGCAGCGGCGCACGGCGCAGGCCCAGGCGCCGTTCACCGCCATCCCGATACCCAGGC
>JAXIHJ010000149.1:0-6471 GCA_034189755.1 Planctomycetota bacterium | reverse complement strand
CGGTTTGGGCGCAATTGGGCGCAATCGGGCGCAACTGGGCGCAATTGGGCGCAATTGGGCGCAACTGGGCGCAATTGGGCGCAATTGGGCGCAATCGGGTGGAATTGGGCGCGAAAAGTTTGTCTCGGCCCGTTTCAGGCCGCCGGCGTACAGGTCTTCTATTGACCCGCCTGCATGTTGATGGTACCACCTTAATCGTGGAAGGAGATGCTGCATGGACAGACAAGAGCTGGCCCGGCGGATTAAGGAGGCTGCCTACCTCGAAGGCGATTTCATACTCCGCAGCGGGCGGCGAAGCAAATACTACCTCGACAAGTACCTCTTCGAGACCCAGCCTGATATCCTCGCCGAGCTTGGCAGGCGGTTCGCCGAACTGGCTGCGGATGCGGACGTAATCGCCGGTGCGGAGCTGGGCGGCGTAGCCCTGGCGGCTGCGGCGGCCATGGCTGCGGACAAGCCGTTCGTCATCGTCCGCAACGCCAAAAAGGACTACGGCACGGGCAAGATGCTCGAAGGCAGGCTCTCCACCGGCCAAAAGGTGCTGCTGGTGGAGGACATCGCCACAACGGGCGGGCAGGTGCTCGAGGCCGCCGGCGTGCTCACAGATGCCGGTGCGACCGTTACAAAGATCGTCTGCACGATTGATCGGATGGAAGGCGCCCGGGAAAACATCGAGGCCGCCGGATACAAATTCGAGTCGCTGCTGACGAAGGCCGACCTGGGGCTGTAAGCCGCTTACTCGCCTTCGGCGACGGCTTGCTCGACCAACTCGCAGATGATGTGATAGATAACGGCGTGGGCCTCCTGGATGCGCGGGCTGCTGTCGGCGGGCACGTCGAGCAGCACGTCGGCCAGTTTCGCACACTTGCCTCCGCCTTCGCCGGTCAGCGCGATGGTCTTCATGCCCATCTCGCGTGCGGCGGCCAGGCCGGCCAGGACGTTGGCTGAATCGCCCGACGTCGTCAAGCCGACGGCTACGTCGCCGGCGCAGGCGTTGGCCTGCAACTGGCGTGCGAAAATCGCGTCGAACTGGTAATCGTTGGCCAGGCAGGTCAGGACGGACGTATCGGTCGTCAGTGCATGGGCCTTCATGGCCGGACGCTCACGAAGAAACCGCCCCACCAGTTCGCCGGCGATGTGCTGGGCGTCGGCAGCCGAGCCGCCGTTGCCAAAGAGAAACACGCCATGACCTTTGCGGTAAGCGGCGACGATGACTTCCACTGCCTCGGCGATCCGGCCGGTGAGGTGCTGCTCGGCCAGCCGAACCGTTGCAGTCGATTCCTGGAAACGTTGGCGGATTTTCTCGATCATGCGTCGGCTCCCAACGGGTTTGCCTCAGAGATGCAAACACTATAACCTCCGCCGGCTGAGAAGAAAATACCTCGCTGACCCACCACTGTAAAAATGGCTTGACCACTGCGTTGTGCTGCGTTAGAATTGTTATGGTTGTAGAATGGGACATTGAAGATAGCTCAGAAAACACCGCTCAGCTCACCGGCTTAGAAAAGCCAGGAGGGTTTTGTACTATGCTGATACAAGGAGGCTCGAAACCATATCTCGCACTGGGACTTTGTGTTGTTTCCTGCCTTCTATTGGCCACCAGTCCGGCGAGAGGGATTATCTTCTATTCCACCGGCGCGACCGACTACAACACGACCGCACCGACGGGCGACCTGGCCGGCAGCGGCTGGCAATATCAGGGCACGTGGCAATACATGCTCGGGACGCCGGTTGCGGATAGGTTCTTCATCACCGCCAAGCACGTCGGCGGCAGCGTAGGGGACACCTTCACTTACAACGGCGTGGACTATACGACCGTTGCGAAGTACGACGACCCCACGGGCACCGACCTGCGTATATGGGAGGTTTCACAGTCGTTTTCAGACTGGGCGCCGCTGTATTCCGCCGGCAACGAGCAGAACAAGAACTTGGTGGTGTTCGGCCGGGGCAAGACACGAGGCGAGACGGTAACCGCAGGCGGCGAGGACAAGGGCTGGAAATGGTCCTCCGAGGGGCTGGGCACGATGCGATGGGGCGAGAATACAATCACCGGCACGGCCAACGGCGGTGAACTACTGTACGCCGAGTTCAACACCGGTGCAGGAATCAACGAAGCGCACCTGGCTGACAGGGATTCCGGCGGCGCCGTCTTTATAAAGGACCCCGACGACGAGACGTGGAAGCTCGCCGGCATCAATTACGGCGTCAACGGGCCTTTCAACCTGACGGACAATCCGGCAGACCCCGACTACGAAGAATTCCATGCCGCCCTGTACGATATGGGCGGACTTTATATCAAGGACGGCGGCGGGTGGGACTATATCGGCGACAAGCCACAAGACATCCCCAGTTCATTTTATGTTACGCGGATATCTTCTCGGGTCGATTGGATAAACACAGTGATTCCCGAGCCGGGCACTATCGTACTGATAGGTGCGGGCGCATGCCTGCTGCTGTTTTGCCACCGAAGAAGACACACTCCGGCCGACAGGTAGATGCTCAACTCACTGCCGCCGAGCCGTCTTGCTTTATTTACTTGACGCCCCATGCAGCGCGCTGCGAAAACTCACCGCAGAACCATTGTCTGGTGTACCGATACCGATACATGAGACATATGTTAGCGGGATTTTTAGACTGAGCACCGAGAGGTAAGCTGCCATGAACGATATGGATGATTCACAATCCAGGCCCGCGGCCAAGTCAAAACGAGACCGCTGGGTCAAGCTTGGGTTTCTGGTCGCCGTACTGCTCGTTGCCGCGGTGGTCTATTTCAGTCATCGCAAAGAGCCAGGCCTGGAAAGCTGGGAGACATGTCTGGATTCAGGCTTGCAGCAGGCGAAGCAAAATCAAACAAAAGTCATTGTGTTCTTCACGCGCCAGCCGATGGGGTATTGGGACAAGAGGATGGTGAAGAAATGTATGCAAATGGGGCCTACTACTAGGGTGCTTCGCCATCTGGGATACGTCACGGTCCATCTGACGATACAAGCAAACCGCCAGGAAGTCGAGAGGTTCGAAGTAATGGATACCCCCACAGTGCTTTTACTTGATGCCAACGGCAAGCTTCTCAAGAGGCACACGGGATTCATGAACGATATTAGCTTCTGTAACCAATTCCTTGGCCTATCCGCTAAACAGATTTCCGAATAGAATCGCCCTCTATGTCGTTAACATCCGCTAACCACATGCCGTCCGCCGGGGCTGTGGTGTAATTTGCATTAGAAATCAATTCCATGTTCCGAAGGCGTCAGAGATGGCAGTTCGTCACCGTCATGGCGGTGGCATTTGTAGTTATCGCCGCGCAGGTCATCCTCCGCGGCAAACTTACTGCGCCTACCACGGCGTACAACGAACAGTTTCGGATGGCTCGGTACCTGCTCCACGGCACAGGTTTTGTGTGTCCGGTAGGCCCGGAGAGGGATGATCCTTCCAGTTGGTACAGTCCCGGCTACATCGCCCTGATGACCGTGATCATGGCTACGTTCGGAGAGGGTACCAGGGCAAGCCTGGCCGTTATTCGCCTGGTGAATATCGCCGCGATGAGCGTATCATTCGGGTTGTACTTTCTTGTGGCAGTGCGGAAGTTCGGCCCGAAGGTTGCACGGGTGGCTGTGGTCTTGATGCTGATCAGCCCGAGTCTAATGTTCAAGGCCGACGAGATATGGGACACCTCCTGGACAATGCTGGGCGGGGCGTTGCTGTTGGCTCTCTTTGTTGTTGCCAGCCCCAGTCGGCCCCCGGCGGTGTTCGGGTCCGGCTTGGCATGCGGCGCCGTGGCGATGGTCAATCCGTGCTTCACCCTCTGCTACCCAGTGTGGGTGATCTACAGCTGGTGGCGGCAGCGCCGGGCCGGTCAGAAGATACTCAGCCTCTTACGATACAGCGGACTGGTCGTCATGGGTTTTCTTTTGGCCATCCTTCCCTGGACGGTGCGCAATGTGTACCACTTCGGAGAACTGTTCTATCTGCGGGGCAACCTGCCGCTTGAGATGTGGTCCGGCAATGCGCCTTGGTCCGATGGATACTTCGGTTCCACAAGACCGGATAAGCCCCATCCGGTGTTCCATGAATCCGAAGCCCGGCGGATGGTGGAACTTGGTGAATACGGCTACTTCCAAGCCTGCCGAGCGGAAGTGGCTCGATGGTGGCAAGAAGACAAGGGGAGATTTGGGCGACTGACCGCATGGAGGATCCGATGGTTCTGGTTCGGCCGATACGATTTCGATATGTCCCGGATAGCCTTGGTTGTAAAAATGCTGGGGGTTGCCGGCTCAACGATCCTGGCGGTTTTCGGTGCGGCGGTGGTCATATGGAAACGGCGAGAGGGACTCGTATTGATGACGACGCTCTTGGTTTTTCCTTCGCCCTATATAATCACGGCGATTATGGTACGCTATCGGCTGCCAATTGAGCCTGTTATGCTGCTCCTTGGGGCCATAGGCCTGGTCCAACTCTGGCCGAAAAGGAAAAAGACGCTTCAAGAAAAGCCCCCCTGAAAGTTCCAGGAAACACAGGGTTCTGATCTCGGACAGGACCAGATCAATGAAACAGCCCGTACTTCAGGATGCACCAGATTGCCTTCAGACCGTCGCGAAAACCGATCTTCTTGCCCTCCTGGCGCGTTCGGCCTTCATAACTGATGGGCACCTCCCGGATGCGTATGCCCATCGCAGCGACCTTCGCGGTAATCTCAGGCTCGAACCCGAACCTGTCCTGCTCGAGGTGAATCCGCCGCAGCACATCGCGACGTAACGCCTTGTAGCAGGTCTCCATGTCGGTCAGTCTCTGGCCCGTGGTGAGGTTCGACAGAGTGGTCAGAAACCGGTTCGCCAAGTAGTTTCGAAGGTATCCCTTTGCCGGCTGACCGGTTAAAAACCGGCTGCCGTAGACAACTGCCGCCCTGCCCGTCCTAATCGGCTCGATGACGCGCCGATGGTCGCGAGGGTCGTATTCCATATCCGCGTCCTGCACGATCAGGATGTCGCCGTCGGCTGCGGCGAAGCCGCTCCGCAGCGCAGCGCCCTTGCCACGGTTGCATTCGTGGAATAGGACCTTGATATCGTCCTGCCCGGCCGGCAGCTGCCGGGCGAACTGCTCCAACTGCTCTGCGGTGCCGTCGGTGGAACCATCGTCCACCAGTATGATTTGCCGCTTGAGGCCATCCAAATCGACCGCCTGCACGCGCGTCAGGAGGCCGCGCCACGTGTTCGGCTCGTTGTATACGGGGACGATGACGGACAGCATCCTTGGGCGTCGGGATGGGAGGCACATCTTCTAACGGTCCTCGCTGCCGGCGTCCTTATCCGGTAATTTCGGCCCTCTGGGCGACGGCGTGATCATGCCCAGCACGTAGAAAATCGTCCAGATGACCACCAGGAGAATAGCGTAAATAGCAACGGCCTGACGCCCCCGCAGCATGATCGCAGCAAGGACGCCCATTAACGCAGTAGCAGCCGCAAGCACGTAAAACAGTCCGACCACCTGCTTGACGGTCATTCCGCGGTCTACGAGCTGGTCGTACAGGTGGCTGCGGTCGCCGGTAAAGATGTTCCTGCCGGCCAATACGCGCCTGACCACCGCCAGGGCTGTATCCAGTATCGGCAGGGCAAAAACCGCGCACGCGGCTACGAAGAATCGCGCATGGCCTTCCGTGCAGAAAAGCGCCATCATCGTCGCCACGAAGAAGCCCAGCAGCATGCTGCCGGCGTCACCCATGAATATGCTGGCCGGGGGAATGTTATACGGTAAGAATCCCAGGACCGCCCCGGCCATTGCCAGGCTCAGGCCCACGCGGAGCGGATCGGCGTCATCTTCAAAGTGGCCGTAGGTGGCCAGGTACACCGCCAGGGCGAGGAATCCCAAGGCGACGATCCCTGTTACGCCACCACACAATCCATCCAGCCCGTCCAGCAGGTTCGTCGCATTGCAGGCGGCGATGACCATGATAATGCAAATCAGAAAGCTAAGAGATGTCAGAACCCAAACAGGCGGCATAGAAATGTGCAAATGCCTTAAGAACATCCCGGCCATTCCATGGCCCACTCCGCCTGCCAGGAGAACCGCGGCGGCGGATACCTGACCCAAAACCTTGACTCGCGGCTTGATCTCCAGGGCATCGTCCAGCAGGCCGACAATGGTGATCAAGACGCTGGCCAGCGCAATGGCCATGAGATTCCAGAGGGGATTCCGCATCAGCAGTACAAATCGTCCGCTGGCGAGAGCCTCGCAAAGATTGTTCCAGTTGGAGACCCGGTTTGGCATCACAGCGGCATATCCGGCCAGGCCAGCCAGCAGACCGAAGCACATCGCCACGCCACCGAGGTATGCAACCGGTCGGGCGTGGGGCTTCAGTCCGAACTTGTCGAAATTGGGGCGGTCCACCAGCTTCGTTCGGTACGCGATCAGCCGCATAATTGGTGTTGCGGCCAGTGACGCAAGCAGCGCCACCACGCCGACCCACCAATTGTCCTG
>JAXIHJ010000148.1:0-6254 GCA_034189755.1 Planctomycetota bacterium | reverse complement strand
TCGCGTTATCGGCGTGATTGCTCTTGCCGAGCGGTCGGCCAAACAGGGCGGCGTTCCGCTGGAGCTGCCCGGCGAAGATGCCTGCCAGCCGGACTATTGCGCCCCGTGGTAAAGCCGCACGTCTGAGCAGTCAAATCCTTGACAACGGCGCGCCCATAAGAGAAAGTCCGCCCACAGGAGCCTGACAAAGATGAAGGCGATTCGTTTTATTGAAAAAAACAAGGTCCGCCTCGAAGACATAGCGGCCCCCGCAGCGGCTGAGGACAGGATCCTTATCGAGACCATATACAGCGGGATCAGTTGGGGCACCGAGACGGCCTGGCTGACCGGCAAGTCGCCCTTCAACTTTCCCGGCATTCCCGGCTATCTCAGTGTGGGTAAGGTTCTGCACGTCGGGCGGGATACGGGGCGTGATGACATCACGGCCGGCCAGACGGTTTGGGCCGGCGGCCCGCACAGCCAGCGTGTCAACCAAGTGCCGGCGGTTGTCCAGCCGCTGCCGGAAGGGATTGATCTAAAGTCGGCGTGTTTCTGCCACTTGGCGGCGATCGCCCTGCACTGTCTCAATCGGGCCGGCGCCGCAGCGGGCGAAACGTTGTACGTAGCCGGCCAGGGATTCCTGGGACAGCTTACCGCCCAGGCAGGCGGCATTTTGGGCATGAATGTCTTCGCCGGCGACCTTCTGCCGGAGCGTCTGGCGACCAGCCGCGGGCATTCCTGCGACAAGGTGTTCCGGGCCGATGATCCGGCGCTGCGGCAGGCGATTCTCGCCGCCGGCGGGGCCGACGTCATCGTGAATTCCACCGGTGCAGCCGGTCTGGAAGATTCCCTGATAGAGCTTCTTGCGACGCACGGCCGACTGGTCGCACAGGGAATGACGCCGCGGGTCGACTTCGACCTGTACAAAGGCCTCGGCAGGGAAATTTCCGTTCTTCTGGCCGAGGACGCCACGCGCCAGGAGGACGTCCAGTGCATCGACTTGATACTAAAGGGCAAATTTCGCGTCGCGCCGCTGATTACAACCGAGCTGTCGCCCGGCCAGGCCGTGGACTGGTACACCAGGTCGAACAGGGATGACATACTGGGCGCGATTATAGATTGGAGCAGGATATGACAGGCCAACTCATTCTTTCGGCGGCACCGCCGTTCAGAACGGACGATCCGTATCGCGACATGGCCAGCCGGCTGAATGCGATGGGCTATTCCGGCGTGATGATGGGCTGGAGCAGGGACTGGTCGGACGAATACATAAAGGAAATCCGCTCCATATTCGAAGACGCTGGCATAGGGATTCACGAAGTGGGGGCTTATTGCAATCTGGCCCACCGCGACGAGAATGTCCGCAGAAATAATGTCGATGACGCCCGGGCGGCGATAGCGGTTGCCGAGAAACTTAGCTGCTCGAACGTCGCCAGCGTGGTCGGGTCTCCCGCCGCAGTGCAGGATATCCATTGGGCCTTGGAGCCTGAGACCTATTCGCAGCGGACGTGGGACCTGATTCGTAAGATTCTCGCTGAGATCGTCTCTTTCACCGAGGGGACGAACGTGAAGTTTCTCATCGAGCCTTACATGCTTACCTGCATGAATTCGCCCCAGGCCATCCGAAAGATGATTGAAGAGGTCGGCCATCCCAACCTCGGCGTGTTGATGGATGTGGTAAATCTGATCAGGTTCGAGCATTACCTGGACACCGGGGCGTTTATCGATGAGTGTTTTGACGTCCTGGGCGACTTTATCCATCTATGCCACGCCAAGGACATCCTCTGCGACCCGCACAACGACCTGCTGACCTTCAAGGAGGTAACGCCGGGCGACGGCGTTATGGACTATGGCTCTTTTATTCGCAATATCGTCGGCCTGGACCGGCCCGTGCCCCTGATGGTGGAGCACTTGGCCGAGGACAGCGAGCTTGTAAGGGCGCATAATTACATATGCGAGCAGGCCGGCGCCGTCGGCGTGAAGGTCTTATCGTAGCGAGCTCGTATTCTTTTCAGCGGTCCGAGCGTCCCATGATCCGCTCGAAGATTGCGCCGAAGAAGAACATCTGTATCGTCCACGAGATAAGCGCCCTGGGATAAATCCAGAATGCGGCGTCCTGCCGGCATGTCGCCGGGTGTATGAAGCCGTCGCCGAGATATACCTCTACGGGCAGCAGGTTGGCGATGGCCTTGCTAAGCCCGGAAAACTCCTCCGGGTTGATGTTCCCGCGGTCGGAGGCCGCCATTATCCTGCCGACGGCCATGGCGAAGAACGTAACGAGCGTAAACGACTGCCAGAGGCTCATCGCCATCAGTTGCCCGGCCCGGCGGTTCTTCTGCATGCCCTGCCTCTTGCCGCGGAACTGGTTGCCCAGAATAATCTCGCGGGTAAATATGAACCCGACGACGAGGAACGCTATCCACATAAGCGCCTGGACGGTGATGTTGGCCTTGACAGCCAGCGACCAGCCCTCATCCGAGGGTATGGCCGAAAAAATCGCCAGGAAGATTGCGGCGGTGGTCTGAGGCAGCAGGAACCGCCAGGGTGAAATTCTCAGCCCGCCCAGCCTCGGGAGCCTGCGCCTGGTCTCGATGGCGAAGGCCAGCAGCAAAGCGAAGTTCGCAATGCATATCAGGGCGAAAGGCACGCCCTGCCAGGCCTCGAACTTCAGCAGGTGCAAAACCGCGCACGCGGCGAAGGGCAGCAGTATCCAGCCGAGTATGAATCGCCAGTTCGTCAGCCAGCCCAGCACGCGCAGGCCGTAGCTTTCGGCAAGCTCGCGGATCATGTACCGCCTGAGCATCCAGTCCTGAATCAGCCCGGCGTCCCGCCCGTCGTTAAGGGGGCTTTTTGCCGGTTCGTCGTCGGCCGGCCCGGTCGCCTCGCCGCGCAACCGCCGGACCTGCCGCTTGAGTATCGCCTTGGCGTCGTCTTCCTTTTCCTGGTCCACGATTTCTACGATTCGTTGCAGGCGCGGCTCAAGCTCGTGGCCGACGCGGTGGTTGATGAGCCTTGTGCAGAGTTGTCGCTCCAGGCCGGGCAGCTCTTCGGCGCACAGGCGGCTCAGGTCGCCCATCCGGTTGATTAGCCTCCGCCAGCGGTGCACCAGGTCGTCGGTCATGCGGGGCCGGCCCGCCTCGGGCAGGCAATCGTTTTCCAGGATTGAGATGTCGTCGAGCAGGCCCTCGAAACGATTTGCAGCCGCACGTGCAGCCAGGTACATCCTGCTTTCCTGCTCGCTGTGCTGCTCCTTGGCGCCGGTTCGGTCTTCCCGCGCGCCCTTGCTTTCATCCAGCAGTACCTGCCAATGCTGCTTGCTTTTTTGCCCGTAGAGCAGGATCGGCTGAAGAGGCCTCTCGCCGTCTCGCCGGTCGGCGGGCAACTGCTGCATAGACCCGGACCGCGCCAGGTGGCTGACCAGTCCGCAGAGGCTGTCGATCCAGCGGTCCTGCTTGTTTTCCAAAGCCTCATGCAGCGAGACCTTGGACAACAATTGCGTGAAATCTCTGTACCGGCTCTTCCAATCCTCGGCGGCCGGCTCGAAGCAGGCGATTGTCTCGTCGGTGGACGCCGTTTGCGCATGGGTCTCGTCGTACCTTTCGAACTCTTCAATGAGCTGGCGAATGCAGTCGAGCAGCCGGCAGATGTCGTCATCCGTCGAGTATTCGATCATCTCCCTCAGCAGGAGATTGTCCGGGAAGGCAAACAGCACGATATATATAAGCTCAACGGCGTATTCCTTGTGTTCCTTCCGGTCTTCCGGCCGGCCGTGCCGATATTCTTCCTGTTGTCGGTAGGCCTTGTGGAGAATACGGCAGACGATTATCGCCAGGTCCTTTCGCAGCGTAACGGGTAGCAGCCAGTCGGCCAGCAGCGGCTTGATGATGAGCAACTGGCGGCGGCATAGCGCCATGAGTTCTTCTATGGCCTCGCAGCGGCGACGCGAACCAGTCTTTCGTGATTGTCCGGCTGTGAATTCCGCCATTTCGCTCCGCAGCAGGAGCTTGAGGCATCGGACGAGCACCGGCAGGATCGTGCTTCTGGCCCGGCCGCAGGACTGGAGCCCGTCCAGCAGCAGGGCGATGCGATGCTGAAGTTTAGGGCGGCACCGCTGCCGAGCCAACGCTGCTGGTCCGTCCCGCCCCGGCAGCAGCGGCCCCGGGCCGTGAATCATCAACAGCGTGTAGACGTTCAGTGAAAACTGCTCGCCCTCGGACCGCTCTTTCCATCGCCAGTCGTCGCCGAAGTATTCTTCGGAGATCGTTCGCATTATCCTGCCCGCCAGGCGTGAGGCCTGATGGTGCGTCGCTGCGTCGCCGACCAGCTGCTTCAGTGAGGCCAAATCCGCCGCAAGCCCGTCAGGGATGTCGATCCCCCGGCCCCAGAGTTCACTGAACGCCGGCGCTCCTCGCAGTCGGGACAGGGCGATTATGTATTCGTTATACCGCTCCCGCGTCTCTATCCAGTCGCCGCAGATGTTATCGCACAGCAGCGAGACCGACTCCCGCCACTGCTGCGGGTCGGTTTCGTTTTCGATGCTCGCCAGCAACTGCGGCAGGTTCAACACGGATCTCAGGCCCGCGCTGCGGCCTTTGGCGGCGGCAGCCAGCAGCGACCGGACCAGCAGCGGCAGCGGAAAACCGACCAGCCCCTTTTTTGTCCGGACACCGGCAAGGTAGCAGGCCAGGACCCATTCGGATTGCTCACTTGAACCCCGACCGGCGGGCCTGAACTCGGCCGGAATCTGCGATTGGTCCGTAAGGCCCTGGAGGGCTTGTAGCTGTTGGCGGTTGGCTTGAAGGGCGGCCGGATTGCCGCCGTCGCGGAACTTGTCTACGTTCTTTTGCTTGTTGAGTATCTGGCCCTTTACCCAGTTGCCGAACTCCTCGGTTAGCTGAGGGATTTGTTTCAGCTCGCCGACGGTTGCCTGCCCGTTGCGCAAGGCCTCGAAACAGATGGCCGCCAGGGGCTGAAGAATTTGTTGGCGGTAAATATCCTCGAACGGCGCCGGGTTCGTTGCGGGTTCGCAAAGGTAACTGGCCATGGCGCAGCAGGCGTGCCGGAAACGATGTACGTTCGCTTGGGCGGTTTCTTTGCCGTCCGAGCGCAGGGCCGTATTTTTATACCCCTTGCTCTTTTCACACTTGGCCGCATCGGGCGACTCGGCCAGGCGGCGGCGGATGAATTCCAGGCATGCGCCGTCGGCCGCCGCACGATGACCGATTACCCTGGCCGCGAAGGTCCAGGTAGGCGTCTGCTCGTCGCAGAAGTCGACGATAAGCTTCTCGAGCGTCCGGTTATCCTCATGGGCTTGCATTCTTCCGGCTCCCGGTTACGGCGTACATATTAGTGATAGGCTGCCGCCGGAAATCAAGTATTCAGCCGGGCCGGCCACTGCGCCGAGGTCCGCCGTAGCCAGATGGTGTTGCGATTTGCCTCCGGCGGAGCGTATTATGCCGGCTGGTCAGCCAAACCCGTTAATTAAATGAGGTCGCTGCGAAAATGCCTAACGCCATGGACCTGCTTCGGCCCGAGGTCAGGGCCTATAGCCATAAGGGCTATGAGCTTGAGTACGATCTTTATCACCTTCAGCGGTCGCAGGAGGTCTCGATTCGTGACGCGACGGTGTTTTATGCCGCCAGGATTCTGGAGGCGCTGTCGGCGGCTGCCCTGGAGACGATGGGTCTGAAGGGCAAGGAAAACGCCTTCTCCAACCTTACCAGGCTGGAGGAATATGGCCTGCTCCCGCCACATACGTTGTACTGGGCGCATGCCCTGCGTCGCACGGGCAATGCGGTCCGCCACGCCAAGAGCCGTACCGCGCCGCAGGAGGCAGAAACGTCCGTCGCCTTTCTGGAATACTGGCTGCGGTGGTTTTTTTGTGTGTTTCCCTACGGCGCGAGGCTGGACGACCTGACGATGGAGGCGGGGGGCGGTCTTTTTATCCGCGACGCGGACCTGTCGCGGATTCTTGGCATGATCGAGGCCAATGACCCGGCCCCCGGCCGCGTCGCGCAACAGGTGATGGAAGGCTCGTACGAAAAGATCAAGCACGCACCGGCGGTGCTGGCGGTGCTCGCGGAGCGACTGCTCCGGACCAACCGTCTGGCGGAGGCCAGGGGGTTTCTGGACTGGTCAGCCGGCCTGCACGGCGAGGACCTGAGGCTGCTTCAGTTGCGGGGCTTGTGTCACAGCCGCATGGGGCTACTTGACGAGGCTATTGAGATTCTGGAGCCGTCGTATAAGCGTTATCGAACCGACGACGAGATGATCGG
>JAXIHJ010000147.1:0-11129 GCA_034189755.1 Planctomycetota bacterium | reverse complement strand
GTTAAAACCGACGCGGTATTGGGATACAGATGAACCCAATTATACCTTTGAAAATCCTCCTCTATTTTTCTAAGTACGTTGATCCATCTGCTTGCAGAACTCAAATTCCGACGCGCACGCGGCGAGAAGATCGTTTTCACCAACGGCTGCTTCGACCTGCTCCATGCCGGCCATGTCCGCTATCTTCGCCAGGCCCGCCAGTTGGGCGACTGCCTGGTGGTGGCGATCAATTCCGACGACAGCACCCGCCGCCTCAAGGGCCCTGCACGCCCCATCATCGGCCAGGACGAACGCGCTGAAATGCTCGGCGCACTGGAATCCGTGGATTACGTAACCGTCTTCCGGGAAGATACGCCCGTCCCGCTGCTGAAGCTGCTTAAGCCCGAGGTGCTCGTCAAGGGCGGCACTACCAAAGTCGTCGTCGGCAAAAAAGTTGTCGAGGGCTACGGCGGGCTGGTGCACACCCTTGACCTCGTTGAAGGCCTCAGCACCACGACGATTATCAACCGTATCGTGGAATGCGGAGAAAAATGACTTGCTCCCTGTTCCCTATATTCTGTGCCTTGATATGATGACCTGAGGAGAGAAACGCGCATGGCGAACAAGGCTGTCTTTTTGGACCGTGACCGCACGCTGATGGAAGACCCCGGCTACGTCAGCGACCCGGACAGCGTGAAACTGCTTCCGGGCGTGGAGCTTGCGTTAAAATCGCTGGCCCAGGCGGGCTACAAGCTCATCGTGGTGACCAACCAGTCAGGCATAGCCAGGGGTATGCTGACCGAAGAGACGCTCGAGAAGATTCATGACGAGCTGCGACGGCAACTCGCCGAGCGAGGTGCGCATCTGGATGCCATCTATTATTGCCCGCACCATCCTGACGGCGCGCTGGCCGGTTACGCAGAGGACTCGGAGCTGCGCAAACCCAAGCCGGGCATGTTGCTGAAGGCGGCGGCGGAGCTGGAGATCGATCTGGATAATAGCTGGATGGTTGGTGACAGCGGGCGCGACATTGAGGCCGGCCAGCGGGCCGGCTGCCGGACCGTCCGTGTTCGCACCCCGAGCGAAGAGACCGGCACGGTCGAGGATGAAGCCGCCCAGGCCGACCACACCGTGCGCAATTTGGTGGACGCTGCGAGGGTAATTCTGCGCGAGGCAAATCGTTCTGCGGACGCCCCAGCCGACGACGATATCGAGACGCCGGAGGGGGGGGAGTCTGTTTCGCAGCCGGACCGGCCGGACGAATCGGACAAAGTCGCATCAATGGACGACACACAGGTCCGACGGGAAATCCTCCGCCACGTTAGGCAGTTCAGCCGAACCATGCACACAGAGGAATTCAGCCTCGCCAAGCTCTTCGCCAGTATCCTCCAGGTGCTGGTGTTGTTGCTGCTGCTGGTCGTCTTCTGGAAGATGCTCAGCGACGCCCGGATAGAGGTTGCGATCCTGTGGGCGCTGCTGGCGGTGGTGCTCCAATTGATGTCGCTTACTTTTTTTACGATACACAGGAATCGGAACGAACCGTAGTGGCGTATTGCTAAAGGGGCAAACCATGGGCAGAAGGCAACTTTGTGTGGTGGTAACAGTCCTGATTGCTCTCGGCCTGGCCGGGTGTTCCAAGGACGAACCTGAGTCCGACGCGGAGAAAGAAACCTCGAAACAGGCCACCACGGATGAAAAGGTCCGGCGCGTGGCGAAAATAAGGACCGCCCAGCAACTGGTGAATGCCACAAACGACGCGATTATGCTGTATTACGTTACGATGAACGCCTATCCGGACAACCAGCGGGCCTTGGAAGCGCTTATCAAGCCGCCTGCTGACGAGGCCGAAGCCAAGAAGTGGCACAATCGCGGGCCGTTCCTCCAGGGTGATAAAATCCCCGTCGATCCGTGGGGCCGGCCGCTGCGATACAAACTGCTGGCCGGCGACGAGGCCGCGAACGCGCCCCATCCGTTTCGTATCTGGTCGGTCGGGCCGGATGGGATCAGCGGGACTTTCGACGACTTGACAAACTGAAACAGACGATGTAGAAAGCGTTGGGTATGTTTTCCAGAGTAAAGTTTCTTGCCGCAGCTTTCGCCTCCGCAGCCTTGTTCATCATCTGCGTTAGTCCGTCCGGTTGCGAAAAAAAGCAGCAGGACGGGCGGCGCGTTCCATCCGAAGGCAGGCCGTCGCCGAATGCAGCAACCGCTCCGGCAGCCGAGACCGACGCGATAGACACCGAGCACCTGGCCGTCGCCCGTAAGCTCATCGACGGCGGCGTTCGCTATCTGCTGGCCCACGGTGACGCCGACGGCGGCTGGAGCATGGGCGGTGGCGCCAACAAGCCCGCAATCACGGCGATGGTGCTCAAGGCGCTCGTGCAGCAGCCCGGCCTCGGCGCCGACTCGCCCGTCGTCAGGCGGGGCTTTGAGCTGCTGCTGGGCTTCCAGCAGAAAGACGGCGGTATATATGACCCTCGCGTCGGGCTGGCGAACTACACCACGGCCGTGGCCGTCATGGCGATGGCTGCGGCACAGAATCCGCAGCACAATGCCGCCATGCGCAGGGCGACGGCGTTTTTGAAAGGCCGGCAGATTGTCCCCGGCGCCGAATCGCCCGACGGCGACGCCATAGGGCCGGAGCATCCGTTCGTCGGCGGCGTCAGCTACGGCAAGCACGGCCGGCCTGATCTGAGCAACGTCGGCATGTGGATGCAGGCGCTGCACGACGCCGGCATTAGCGGCGACGACCCGGCCATCCAGCGGGCGCTGGCCTTTGTGGCGCGCAGCCAGAATCGAAGCGAGTCCAACCCCTCGGCATGGGCCGCACGAGGCGCCAACGACGGCGGGTTCGTATACGCGCCGGCGACGCCCGGCAAGCTGGCGGCGGGGCAGTCCAAGGCCGGGGCCGCCACGGGCGGCAGGGGCCTAAGAAGCTACGGCTCGATGACGTACGTGGGCTTCAAGAGCCTGCTTTACGCCGGGCTGGACCACAAGGACCCTCGCGTCCTCGCCGCATTCGAGTGGATACGCACCTATTGGCGGCTGGACAGCAACCCGAACATGCCGCGGCTGCAATCGCAGCAGGGGCTGTACTACTACTACCACGCATTCGCCAAGGCCCTGCGGGCCTGGGGCGAGCCGATTATCACCGACCGCGACGGCGTGGAGCATAACTGGCGACACGAGCTGATCAAGGCCCTGGAGCGGCGCGTCCGTGCCGACGGGTCGTGGGTCAACGACGCCGCACCACGATGGGAAGAATCCAACCCGAACCTTGTTACCTGCTACGCCGTCCTGGCGCTGCAGGAAACACTGAAAAAGTAACGGGCAGTTTTTTCGAAGGAGAAATAGCCATGCAGGGTCATTCACGCAGCGTTGGGCGGTCGCCGTCTGCTTTTACACTTGTCGAGCTGCTTGTCGTCATAGGCATCATCTCGCTGCTGGTGGCCATTCTGCTGCCGTCGCTTGGCTCAGCCCGCGACACGGCCAAGGCGGCGATATGCGCCAGCCGCCAGAGGAACCTGGCGGTCGGCTGGAACATGTATGCGACTGAAAACTTCGACATTATCGTGCCGGGGCGTTTCGGCTCCGACGCCGGCAGCAACAAATACTGGGTCGGCAACGGCTGGAAGTATCGCCCCCGGTGGATCGCGGCGATGGGGTCTCAGCTTGGGTTGCATCCGTTTTCTCACCCCTCGGAAGTCAAGGCCGACGGCGGCGACCGCCAGGACTACTGCAATGACACGTATGCCTGCCCATCAGTACCCAAGTGGATGGACGAACGCAACTACGCCTACGGATACAACCATCAGTTTCTCGGCAACGCGCGGAATCATCCGAGCGGGGGATATCGCAATTTCCCGGTCAGGGTCGGCCAGGTTCGGACCCAGTCTGGCACCGTGATGGCTGCTGATTGTCTGGGGACCGCCGCAGGCTACGCCGAGAGCCAGCGTAAGCCTTACTCCAACGACGGCGTGGATCTCGCTGCAAGGGGCAATCACGCCTGGTGTCTCGACCCGCCTCGCCTGACGGCCTCAAGCGACCGCGGCACAGGCGATGCAGGCAGCCCGCGCACGGCCGTCGATCCGCGCCACCGCGGCAAGGTTACGGTGAGTTTCTGCGACAGCCACGTCGAGACTCGCTCGCCGCAAGAGCTTGGTTACGAGATGAACGCTGATGGACAGTTCACCGACGCGGGCCATAATCGTCTGTTCTCAAGCGACGGCAGCGATGCCGACCCGCCGGCAGTGTGGTAATCCTGCGACAGAGGCGATAAAGAAATGACATTGGTCATTCTTTTTGCCTGTTGCCTTGCGAGGGATGTATTTGTAGCCTATCCGTTTTGTAATTCAGGAGAGAGCCTATATGGAGATTCGACCGTTTCGAGGCTGGCGATACGATACGGGCGTCGAGGCCGATATCAGCCGCCTTCTTGCCCCGCCGTATGACGTGCTTTCGCCGGAGGATAAGGAATCGCTGCTGGCCGGCGACTCGCGCAACATGGTGTCGGTGGACCTGCCGCACGTACCGCCGAAGGATGTCGGCCCCGACGCGGCATATCGGGCGGCCGCGGAGAAGCTTGAGGAATGGAAGGCCTCCGGCGTGATGCGCCAGGATGACGAGCCGTCCCTGTACGCCTGCGAGCAGACCTTTCCGTGGGCCGGCAAGACACTGACGCGCCGCGCGATTATCTGTGGCGTGCGCGCCGGCGAGCTTGGCCGCGACGTTATCCCGCACGAGCACACTTACGACGGACCCAAGGCCGATCGGCTTAAACTCACCGAGGCTACGCGAATGCAGATTTCGCCGATTTTCGGCCTGTACGACGACCCGGACGAGACGGTCGTCGAGGCGGTATTCTCCGCCGTCCCGGCGAGGCCTCTGTTGCATGGCCGGCTTCGCGAGGTTACCGAGAAGCTCTGGATGATTACCGACGCTGAGGCAATCTCGGCCGTGACAAACGAGCTTCGCCAGGTGCCGGTTTTCATCGCCGACGGCCATCACCGCTACGGCACGGCGATGAAGTATGCCAACTCGCTTCGCTGGTCCGGACAGATCGACGATGATCACGAGGCGAATTTCGTGATGTTCTCGCTGGTGGCCTTGAACGATCCGGGCTTGCTGATTCGCCCGACGCATCGAATCGTCAGCGGCATGAAGAAGAACTTTTCGGTCCACGAGCTTATGCGTGCCGCTGGCGAGTTCACCTGGCAGCGCTGTAGCGTCGACGACGTGAACTTGGACAATACCGATGCCTTTCTCCGCCGCTACGGCCCGGGTGCGATGGCCTTCATGGATGCCAACCCGGCTGAAATCTGGATCGCCCGACTTCGCGACCCGGCCGTCATGGCTGCTGCGGCGCCCGACGAGTCGGAGTATTGGCGCAGGCTGGACGTGGCTGTGCTGCACAAGCTTATTATCGACAAGGCTATCGGGCCTTGGCGAAGGGAGGATTTGTGGATTGACTACACTCCGGTCAGCCGGGCCGTACTGGCGGCGTGCAATTCAGGCCGGGCGCAGCTCGGCGTGCTGCTCCAGGCTACGCCGCTGGCCGACGTGCAGGCTATCGCCTCCGCCGGCGGGGCCATGCCGCATAAAAGCACTTACTTCTATCCCAAGCTCGCTACCGGAATGGTGCTCAAACCGTTAGAGTAAATCATGACTGGACGCGAACGTTTCCTGGCCGCCATCAACAACGAAAAGCCAGACCGCCTTCCCTGCCAGGTGCATTCCTGGATGGCGTACTATCTGAAAAATTATCTCGACGGGGCAGATCAGTACGCCGCCTACGCCCGCTTCGGCATGGACCCGGTCATCTACTGCGCGCCGGAATATGACTTCGCCGAGCGGGACAAGGCCAACTGGCAAATCGAGACGAAAGACCTGGGCATCGACGCCGACGGCGTCAGGCACTGGGCCACGAAGATAACCACGCCGGCCGGTACGCTGACCTCCCGCGAGGCAGCCAACGAGTGCACCGCCTGGACGACCAAATTTCTCATCGAGAACGAAGCAGACTTCGAAATCTGGAACAAGTACGTGCCCGTGCCGACCGCCTGCGACTGGACGCCGGTATTGGAGGACAAAAATCGCATCGGCGAAACGGGCATCGTACGGGCATATCTGCACGAGTTCGGCCAGGGAAGCCCCTGGCAAAGCTTCTGCACGCTGTACGACACCGAGCTGGCGATCATGGCGTCCTTCGACAAGCCCGAATGGCTGCACCACGCGCTGGATTCACTGCTGGAAAAGAAGCTGCGAATCATCGAGGTCAGCGGCAGATTTCAGGGTGATCTTATCGAGACAGGCGGCGGGGCGGGTTCCAGCACGGTCATCAGCCCGGCCTTGCACGAGGAGTTCTGCCTGCCCTACGACCGGAAGCAACATGCCGCACTGCACGTTCAGGGCGCCAAGATTGTCTATCACCTCTGCGGTGGGCTGATGCCGCTGCTGGACCTGGTCGCCCAGAATGGCGCCGACGGCCTGGAGACGATGACACCGCCGTCGATGGGCGGCGATTGCGACCTGGTGGAGGCGACCCGCCGCGTCGGTGATAAGCTGTTCTTTATCGGCGGGTTCGACCAGAACGCCGGTTTCGAGAAGGGCACGCCGGAAGTTGTGACCGAGATGGTGCGCGAGCTTCACGCCGCGTGCCCCGACGGCGGATATATCTGCTGCCCGTCGGACCATTTCTTCTTCGGCGCCCCGACCAACGTCCAGGCGTTCGTCGACACCGCCGGGCAGTGCACATATCGCGAAGTTTCCATGCAATAAATCGTTAATTTGGTGTAAGCGCGCGGTTGACCGCGGCGAGGTACGCACGGGCGGAGGCCTCGACGATGTCCGTGCTGACCCCACGCGCACGGAACCTTCGCCCGTCGTGTTCCACCTCGATGGTTACCTCGCCCTGGGCGTCCTTGCCTGAGGTAATCGCCCTGAGCGCATAGTCGGTCAGGCGGAGCTTCACGCCGGTAATCCTTTGGATGGCTTCGCAAGCGGCGTCCACAGGCCCGTCGCCGGTTGCGGCGTCCGTAACGGGCTGACCTTCCTTGGTCAGCGTAACCGTCGCCGTCGGGATGGTCTGCGAGCCGGCCGTCGTCTGTACGCCGACCAGCGTCCAGATTTCCGAGACCTGTTCGATCTGCTCGTCGATCAGCGCCTCGATATCCTCGTCGAAGACCTCTTTCTTTTTGTCGGCAAGCCGTTTGAACTTTTCGAACGCCTCATCGATCTGCTCGGCGCTGAGCTTGTAGCCCAGGGCCTCGATGCGCTGCGTGAAGGCGTGTCGCCCGGAGTGCTTGCCCAGCACGAGCCTGCTGGCCGGCACGCCGATGTCATCCGGCTTCATTATCTCGTAGGTCGCCCTGTGTTTGAGCATGCCGTCCTGATGGACGCCGGCCTCGTGTGCGAAGGCGTTCTCGCCGACGATCGCCTTGTTGCGCTGAACGTGCAGGCCGGTTATCGCCGCCACAAGCCGGCTGGTGGGGTAAATCTTCTTCGTCTTGACCTTGCAGGTAACGTCCAGCAAATCTTGGCGGGTCTGCATTGCCATAACGATTTCTTCCATCGCGGCGTTTCCCGCCCGCTCTCCGATTCCGTTGATGGTGCACTCGACCTGCCCGGCGCCGGCGCGGACCGCCGCCAGCGAGTTCGCCACGGCCAAGCCCAGGTCGTTGTGGCAGTGCACGGAAATAACCGCGTCGGCGATGTTGGAAACGTTCGCATTGAGGTAGCGGATCATGTCGCCGAACTCCGCGGGCATTGCGTAGCCGACGGTGTCTGGAATGTTGACCGTCTTTGCACCGGCGGCGATAACGGCGGAGACGACCTCGGCCAGAAAGTCCCACTCCGTCCGCGAGGCGTCTTCCGGCGAAAACTCCACGTCGTCCACGAAGCTACTCGCCAGCCGGACGCCCTCGACTGACATCTTCAGAATCTCTTGCCTGGCGCGTTTAAGCTTGTGTTTGCGGTGTATCTCGCTGGTGGCGAGGAACACGTGGATTCGTGGTTTCGCTGCTGCGCGGACGGCCTCGGCCGCACGGGCAATGTCGGCCTCCACGCAGCGGGACAGGCCCGCCACGCCGCAGGTTTTGACAGTATCGGCGACGGCCTGGACGGCCTCGAAGTCGCCCACGCTGGCAATGGGGAAGCCCGCCTCGATAACGTCCACGCCGAGCGACTCCAGTGCGCGGGCTATCTCCAGCTTCTCGGCGATGTTCATGCTGCAGCCCGGCGACTGCTCGCCATCGCGGAGTGTCGTGTCGAAAATCAGGATGTCTCGCCTCTTGGACATGGTCGATTCTCCCGGCTTCGTGCCTTTTAGATATTCTACAACACTGTGCCTGTTTTATCGCCGTCTCTCTTGCATCAGGCTATCGGCTCTTAACAAAAAAGCCCCGCAATCCGTTTTTCGAATCGCGGGGCGAAATCGTTACCTTATCGTTCGTCCGCGATCCGTCAGCGCAGTAGAAGCCCACCCAATAGCAACAAGCCCAGATTGGTGCGCTGACGAATCATAATCGACTCCACTATAGCATCATCGCCCAAACGGTCGGGCGACGCAAGCGATTTTTTTGCCGTTCGGCGGATTACCCGGCCAAAAGGAACAAAGGGCGGCCGGACACGAGGTCCGGACCGCCCGGTTTCGTTCCCGCAGCTCAATCACTTTCGCTGCGAGTGTCCGCTGCACGAGTTCCGAATCGGTCGGATGAACGAGCTGGCCTGAACGGCTCCCGACCACCAGCTCGAGCTCCTCACGCCGGATCAGGTAATCAAATTAGTCGCCCTCTGAACCGCCCGGACGAACTGCTTCAGCGAGTATGGCCTGGCCAGGCATGCGTCGAATCCTTCGGCCAAGCGCCTTTCGGCCCAGCGGTCGGCCGGCCCCTCGGCTACGGCGATAACTTTGACCGCCTGAAGCGCCGGGTGAGCCTTGACGTTTCGACAAATCGCAATTGCCTCGTCGCCCTCGGAAGGTACGTCCAACACGATAACGTGAGGGTGAAACTGCTGGGCTTCCAGACCGGCTTCGAAGCCGTTGGCTGCTGAGCGAACCTTGTAACGACCTGAGTCGTTCAACGCGTCGAACAGCTCGGCGGGCATGTCGGCCAGGATCAGCACACGGCAGAGGCCGCCGTCCAGTGAATCCAGCGGGATGCCGTGGGCCCGCATGAATGCGGTTAGTTGGGCCAAGGGGATGCGGCGGTCTCGACTGCCTGGAATGCGGTAGCCACGCAGCTTGCCCGAATCAAACCATTTGCTGACCGTTCGGGGGGCTACGTGGCAAATCTTCGCCACTTCACCGGTGGTGAAAACCTCTTTTTGATTCGTCGTAACAGCCATGAGACGCCCCTGAACATACCCGAAAGTAGTTCCGATAGTCTCATCGGCTTATGAGCCGCCGGCTTTAATTGCAACGAGTAATTTCCCGACGGATATGCCCTGGTGGGACAGGTTTGCGGCTTCTTAATCACGGACACTTTTTGCGCGCGCAGATTTGCAAGCTCACGCCGAAAACTGCCCCGGAAAATAAAAAAAAACTTCTCCTTGGCTGGCCTGGACTTACAACGTCAATAGCAGTTTTGCGACGCCATTTGCGCGCGCAAATCGCGTCATTCGTCTAAGTATGGATCGCTCGCGCTCCGCGCGAGCAAGGTCCGAGGTCATAGGTCATAGGAAACGACAAAACAGAAAGCAGATTGCGGATTGCGAATTCAACTAGCCGCGAGCGCTAAGCGAGCGGTGCTGTTAAACGCTATTTGACAATTGAAGACTGTGGGACGGGAAGACCGGAACACGGAACCAGGAACACGGAACCCGTAGCCCGGAACGCTTTTGAAGTCAACGAGTTAGCGAACCGACGTTCAAAAACCCCTGTGTTGAAAAAAACGCGAATTCGGGGGTCGAAAATAGCTAACTGTTTTTACATGGGCGACTTACGCAAAAAAGAATTGGGCGCAACTGGGCGCAATTGGGCGCAACTGGGCGCAATTGGGCGCAATCGGGTGGAATTGGGCGCGAAAGGTCGTTTCGGTGCGCTTCCGGGGATGTTCAATATTCAGAACTTGCGGTACAATGGCGATTCCGGGCGTTTCGATGCGGCTTCAGCGAAAAGAGCGGACGAAATGACCGGCCGGGTTGAACCTTGCGTTCATGGCGGATGCCGGTATTATATTGCTTCGCTATAATCGGGCGTGACGAATTAAAAGGTTGCCGGAACATGATTGAAGAGTTCAACAGCGTAGCCGACGACTTCTTCGTGAATCTGAATCTTCAGACCACGCTGCCTCTTCCGGACAGCCGGGAGACTATTCTGCACTTCTGCGAGGCTGTGCAGAAAAGGTTCGGTTCCATGAGAAACTTCTACCGGCGAGAGGGCAGCCGGGAGTACGTGCTCGAGGGCGATCATGACAGCGGCAGCTATCAATGGCTGGAGCTGCACAAGAACCGCCTGGCGGCTGGCTGCTTCAACCCGCCAAGCTTTTCCAGGGCACACCAACTGCACCAATGGCTGTTGGAGCACAGCATCTACTACCTGGGTCTCAGCCCGCTTGACATAGAATGTCTCGACGTGCTGTATGGGTTCAACCTGGACTTCGTCGGCAACCGTGACGCCATCGTGGCTGAGGCGCTGCTGAACGGCTCACCACTGGCGGCGCTGGCTCTGGAGGAGGGAGCAAAAACCATCGAGTTCGAGCCAAGCATGGTGATTGCTCTGGATGAGGGTGAGCATTTACAGGCACGCCTGTCGCTGGAGACCCGCGGCAGCAGCTATCAGACGCGAACAGGCCAATACGAAGACCAGCCCATCAGCGTGTATTTCACGGTCCGAAGATACTCCCAGCCCGAAAAGCTTCTGGAGCTTAAGTCGGCCTTCACGGAGCAGTGCGACACTTGCGAAGATATAAGCAGTCGCATTGTGATTCCGAACGTGGTTCGGCCGATCGCTACAGCCATCGCTACGGCGCAATGACGGGGCGCGCCGCCACCGGCACCCGATAAGTACGGGGCATGTCAACAATCGGCTGGCGGAATTTGTTTCGCGGATTCCCCAAAACCAAGCGTTGCCTAACCTTGTGGATTCGAGCAATGCGCGACTGCGCAAAAAAAAGCGGCGGGCCTGCCGAGGCGGTGCCTGTCGTCCCCCC
>JAXIHJ010000146.1:0-13944 GCA_034189755.1 Planctomycetota bacterium | reverse complement strand
CGCAGGAAACGGATCTCCCGGAAGGAAAACCCCTCCCGCCGCCCCCAGCTGAAGAACTCGTACCAGGGAAAACGCCTGTTTCCCCTGCGCAGGCCGAGCGCCACGGCCAGGATGATCACGAACAGGATGAATAGTCGATAGCGGCCAATCACGGGTCGTCTGGAACAAGGCCTTTACCTTGAAGTGAGACCTTGTTCAGGCCTGTGGCATAATCGCGGTTTCCTCAAATACGCGATGCAATATTACCCCAGCGCCATGTTGTTGCGATGTATGACTTCGTCGTACGGCTTATCGCCGAGGACGCCGGCGATTTGGGTTGTCTTGAGGCCTTTTATTTGTCCGATTTGCTCGGCGGAGTAGTTGGTTAGTCCTCGTGCGACCTGCCGGCCTGCTGAATCGACCACGGTAACGGTTGCGCCCTTGCCGAACCGCCCGTTCACGGTGACGATGCCCGACGGCAAGAGGCTCTTACCCTGTTGTTTCAGCACGCGGGCGGCGCCGTCATCGATGACTATTTTCCCTGTAGGCCGAGCGGCCTGGCTGATCCACCGCTTCAGGCTGGACATCTTCCGCCGGGCCGGCAGAAAGACCGTCCCGATACGCTCGCCTGCCAGCAGCCTTGTCAGGACGTCCTTCGTACGGGCATTGGCGATGGCCGCCACTTCGCCGGCGCGGGTAACCAGACCAGCTGCCTCGATTTTGCTCCTCATGCCGCCGCTGCCCAAGCGGCTTCGCTGCGACCCGGCCAGGGACATTGCCTTTTCGTCCACCTGCTCGATAACATCCAGCACCCTGCCGCCGCGAAGCACCCCATCGGCAACGGTCAGCAGCACCAGCAGGTCCGCTCCGATCATGTTCGCCAAAAGTGCGGCGATGACATCGTTGTCACTGAATCGAATTTCATCAACGGCGACGGCATCGTTTTCGTTGATAATCGCCAGCGCACCAAGCTCGGCCAGTGCCGCCAGCGTGTTGCGGATGTTCAGATATCGGCTGCGCTGGTCGAAGTCGTCGCGCGTCAGCAACACCTGCGCCACCCGCACGCCATGTTCGGCGAAGACGTCGTGGAAGGCCCGCATCAACTGGCCCTGCCCGACGGCAGCGGCTGCCTGAAGCATCGGTAGCGTTTTGGGGCGGGCTGTCATGTCCAGCTCGCCCATCCCGGCGCCGATGGCCCCGCTGGCGACCAGCGTTACCGACGCGCCGCTGGCTATTACAGCGGAAATCTGACGGGCTAGGTTTTTCACTACGCGCTCATCCAGCCGGCCAACATCGTCGGTGATAGCATTGGTGCCCACCTTCACGACGATGCGCTCGGCCTGAGCTATAATCTGTCCTCGAACAGCTCTGTCCGGCATGGCTATACCTTTATTCGACTGCGATCCTGTCTGTGGCGATGCCGCCCGGTGCAGCTGCGGGCACGCGGTTCAACACATCGCAAATCATCTCAACGTTCCGCCTGGTCGCCCCTTGTTGTGAGCGGACGAAATTCTGTGCATTTCGGCCGGCCTCGGCCGCTGCGGCAGGGTCGGCCAGCCATTTATCCAACTGGGCCGCCAGCGCTTCGGCGTCGGCTACACGCACGCAGCCGTGGCGGGCCAGCTCGTCGGCCTGCGGAAAATTGAAGGTGTGCGGGCCAAACACCGTAGCCCTGCCCAGGGCGGCTGACTCGATCATGTCCGAGCCGCCCATAGGCACGAGACTTCGGCCGACGAACACGCACGAGGCCAGCGCATAGAACTTACGCAGCTCACCCATCGTATCTCCGAGAATTACCGCATCCGGTTTGCCGCTGCGCTGCTCGGATCGGCGTACGACGGCGAAACCACAAGCGGCGATCAACTTCGCCACCTCATCGAAGCGCTCGGGTTTTCTCGGAACAATCGCCAACCTTGACGATGGGTGCTTTTCCTTAAGCACCGCATAGATTTCGAGCATGATCTTCTCTTCGCCCGGCCCGGTCCCGCCGGCAACGATGACTTTATCGTCGGGGCTAATGCCCATCGCCTGGGCCAGACTATCCTGGCCTTCGATGCGGTCGGCAAGCCCGGCAGAGTCGTACTTAAGCATGCCCGTGACATGCACCTTCTCGGCCTCGACGCCGAGCGAGCGGTACATTGCGGCGTATGTTTCATTCTGTGCGCCGATAGCCGTCAGGCGATTAAAAAGCCTGCCCGCCAGCGGGCCGAGCTTTTTATATCGCCGGTAGCCCTTCGCCGCCCCCAGCCGACCGTTGACGATTACCACTGGTATATCTCGCCGATTGCACGCAGCCAGGAAGTTCGGCCAGACCTCGCCCTCGATAAGGATAACCAAGTCCGGCCTGAGCCTGCCCAGCGCCCGACGGACGGCAAGTGTAAAATCCATAGGCCAGCGGAAGACCAGATGGTCCGGCGCGAATAGTCTATTCGCTGCGGCCATGCCTGTGGCGGTGGTGGACGAAACCACCACGCGAAAATCGGGCAACTGTTCGTGCAGACCCTGCATGAGCGTGCGTGCGGCGTTGACTTCGCCCAGGCTGACGCCGTGAATCCAGATAATAGGCTGCAGACCGTACCGAATCGGCGCTGCACCCAGCCGCTGGGCGTGGTCGCTGCGGTAGCGGCCGTGGCGAATCATACGGTACAGCCAGATCGGGCTTGTCGCCACCAGGCCCGAGGCATACAGCAAATCCAGCAAAATGCCCATGTCGGTAAGTATGCTTCGGACGAGAGAAAATGTCTAGAAGTCATCTGGCGGGCAGCAGGGCCTTGCCGTCCACACCCTCCGGCACGGGCCTGCCAAGCAGTTTCAGCAGCGTTGGCATGACATCCGCGGTGCGAGCCGTCTTCAGCCTACCTTTGGCTGCGCCATGGCCGGCAATTAGCAACGGCACATGCATGTCGGCGGGCCGTAGGCCGCCGTGGCCAGCACGGTTAACGTTGAAGAAATCCCAGCCGGGCGCGGCAAACACGGCAATATCACCCGCACGCCGGGCGCGGAAATATGCAAGAATCTGCGCCGGCAGGTCAGGGAATTCGGTTTCCGCGGTTGCTTCCAGCCACTGCCGCCCGGTCAGCGGCTGGCCGTCCATCGCTTCTTTGTGAACCACTGCCGTCCACCCAAGTGGGTCGGTGCCGCAAATGAGGCGATAGGAAATTTGACCGCCCTGCCCGCCGTCTTGGCAGAATTCCACTTCGCCGTTTTTTCGTCGCAAGCGAACGCGGTTAGGTCCGACAGCATAAGCGACTGCGTCGACGGCCGGCTGGTCGGTGAGCAAAGCCAGTAAATCCACGTCGGTACCAGCAACAGGATACGCCTTGAGGTCTTCAGCATCAGGGCGGATGGGCCAAGGCCTGTAGCCGAGAAGTTTACCACCGGTGCGAATGGGCTTTCGCAGGCAGATCGCCCAGTACCGATCCCCGCTGCCGTATAGCACTACCGGATATTTGCGGTAGTGGTCTAGGCGCTTCTCGAAGGGCGTTTCCTCCCACAGTCTGGCAGGCGCAATCTTCAGACCTTCGCGCCGCAGAAATTTTTCTAAGGGGAAATGCCTCTTTACGGCATCCAGGCCGTGGTCCGAAGTCAAAACGAGCGTAAGCTTCTCAAGTAGCCCGGCGCGATCGAGATCACCGCAGACTCTGCCGATCTGCCGGTCGGTGTGGCGCAGCGCCCGGCGGTACTGTTCTGAGCCGACGCCGCAGCCGTATCCACGAAAGTCAGGTGCCAGCAGATAGACAATTGTTATCGCCGGCCAAGCATGCCGCTTGCGGGCGACGTCGGCGACAATATTAAGCCGCCACAGTGTCAGGCGGTCTACAAACTCGAACCAGCCGAAGAAAAACGGCGGCCCGGCGGAGGTCCAGTTCTCAATGAACTTCGTGGAACCGCGATGCGGCTGAAAGAAAAGTGAGAAGGTACTTTCCCCGCCAAAGCCATCATAGATGTTCGGCGAGATATAATCGCCGTCCAATGTGTTCTTCTGGGCTATGGATTCGTAGTTTCGCCAGATAAGCTGGTTGCGATCGAACCAGTTGATGCCGGTAACGCCGTGATGGCCGGGAAAGCGACCCGTAACAAAGCTGGTCATGTTGGCCAGGGTAACCGAAGGTATGTTCGCCACAGCCCGTGGCGCGTAGAGTCCCCGTTCGACAAAATATTTCTGAATCGCCGGCAGCTCGTTCGCTTCGAGCATTTTCTGGAAGATTTCAGCATTGACGCCATCGACGAAGAATATGACAGCCCCGTGAGCTTGTGAGCCGGCAGGCATCCTCAGGTCCAGGCCGAAGGAATCAGCCTGCCCGCCGGGCCCGGGCACGCCGCAGCCAGCCAGGAGCAGGCAGAAAACCGCAGCCGACCTCAAATACCAGCAGCGGTGCCGGATGAGACAATGGCCACAGATCATAGAGACCCTTCCGTCGGCTGAGCCGCTTTGTCGTCGGATTCGACCTTCTTCTTTTTAATGCCGAAAAGCAGCGGGAAAACAATGTCGCTGGTGCAGCACGGTACCCAAACGGCAAGAAAGAGAAATGCCGGAATCAGCATAATGCTCGACATACCAAGGCTGACACCAAGCGCCATCAGCATATGGAACAGTGACGCCCAAGTGCTTAGCAGGACGTGAGCGGCGTGTGGAATCTCCGTGGTGGGTCGCCAGTAGGCTACAGCCACGCCAAGTAGCGCCAGCGGTATTACCAGGTACCATTCTTCGATAAACCCTATGTGGACGTGAGCGTGCGGGGCGCCCAGAACAAGCTCCCCCAGGTAAGGAATGAGCGAATCACTAATAGTACCAATGCCAACAGAACCTATAAAGCCCACCAGAATCGTTGACAGCACAGATCGTCTGCCGTGGAGCCGGTACATTGCCGTTGTCGCAATCGCGCTGACGAAGACGTGGCCCGGATGAAACGTGGCGAACAACGCGTGCGAAACCTTGTGGGGGATATGCGCATAGGCGAACACCAGCGCGATGGCTACGCCGGTCAGGGCGCCGAAGAACGTGAACGGAACATGGTGCCTGAGTTCATGAAATATGGTTTCTGTAATGCCACTGTTGTCGCGCATATGTTCGTGCATATCAATTCCCGTTCAGGCCTACTGGTCCGGCAGTGAACGGCTACTACAATCACACACCCCGCGGCCGTTCCTGACGCATTATATGTATGACAGCCATAGCCGAAAAGCTTGAACAGCGAGGTGACCCACCGGGCGGCGCAAAGAAAACGCCTCCGCCGGCAGCAGAGGCGTCGAGAAATTCCTGGTGAATCCAGCCGTAATTACTTGGGCGGTGTCAAACCGTTGGCCTCCGGAGTGAAGTCGTCCGGGCCGAGGCCAACGTTGAATTTGATATCCTTGAAGAGATACCGGCAGGAAAGCTGATCGTCCCAGTCATAGCCCTCCACACAGATCGGCAGCAGGTATTCCACGTCGATATAGGTGAGGGTCTTACAGGCTGGATAATCGTTCTCAGCCGGCAGGTAACGGACCAGGACAACGGCCTTTCTACCGGCGATCTCTGCATAGCCGCCAAACGATTCCTTCAGATCGCCTTCCGCCTTAGCCTGGCGATAGACATTGAGCAAGTTCTCCAGGCTGCATTCAAAGCCAAACTGGTTGACCGGCCTAAGAGTATTTTTCAGTGCTTCGTCGCCATCGGGCTTGCGCAGAACCGGCCCGCCGGTTAGCAGGATCAACAGGCCTTTGGGCCTTACCAGCATCTGATCGTTGTATTTGCCCTTTACGAAAATTACCTGCTCGCCAATGGGGGCGTTCTTGGTCCATTTCAGGGCAACGCTGAATGGCTCATCCATGAACTTCGAGGAAATCCATTGTTCAGGCCTCAGTGTACCGTTGATCCTCTCCTGCTTGATTAGGGTACAGGTGTAATCACGATACTGGTGTTGATAATTTTCGTGGCAGTATTCCAGCAGAGCGATATGGTCGGTTTTGGCCAGCTCTTCCAACTTGGCAGCAACGTCATCCGAAATATTGCCGACCAAGGCGCCCGAAATGTGAACGATGAACTTGGAATCGCGGAACGCTTCAGTTCGGGTGCACTGAATACAAAACAACCCCACCAGCAGCAAACCCACAAGCAGGCGGATTCTCCGATTGGTCGGACGAAGCAGTTGCTTCAAAAACATAGAGTACCTCAATTGTCGCTTTCCCTGCCACGGGCCACTGATCGAAAATACTGTACGAGGCCTCGTCCACCAAGGCCCATATTTCTCATCGGCCAATGTCCCGACATACTTGAACGCCGACAAGGTACATTCATTCGGCCCAACTCCGCCGGGCCTGCTTCACGGCCGCCGGGGGAAACGCTCACCCGGCAAAATAGTTCTGTAGAGTATAGAAACCCAGCCTATGCCTTTCAAAACTTTTTTGCAAGAAAAGAGACCGGCAACAAGGCCCTGTGAACACTCATAACTTCTTTTATTAACGCCGGATAAGCACTTCAACAAGGCGGGGCCAAGGCGTGAATAAAAAAAAACCGCCGACATCGCTTGACGCATCCCCTCTCTGTTCGTACAGTTACTGCGATTTACCCTGGGGCAGAAACTGGGGGAACGATTGTGGCGAGGCTAAGGATATTAGCATGAATTTTGTTACCGGCGCGACTGGACTGCTAGGCAGTCACATCGTGGAAAAACTCCTGGCGGCGGGGAAGCCTGTCCGTGTATTGGTCCGACTTGGCAGCGATACGCGCCTTCTCGATACCTGGAACGTAGAAAAGGTGCAGGGAGACGTCACCGAGCCGGCAAGTCTGGCCGGCGCCATGAGGGGTGCACAGACGGTTTACCATGCAGCCGCCCAGGTGGGAGATTGGGGCCGGTGGGAGCGTTTCGTTGCCGTAACGATTGACGGCACGCGGAATATGCTCAACGCCGCCCGTGAAGCCGGCGTGAAGCGGTTCCTGCACATCAGCAGCATCTCGGCCTACGGGCATCCCAACGGGACGGGCCTGGTACTCGACGAAACAGCGCCGCTGGGTGTTAAGCTTCACAAATGGAGCTATTACAGTCGGGCCAAAGTCGAGGCGGAAAAACTTGCCTGGCAATACTACGACCGTGGAGACATCCCCCTGACGGTAGTCAAACCGAGCTGGCTGTACGGCGAGCGGGACCGGGCTTCGATGCCCAGGCTGATTCGGGCTATTCGCGCCGGCAAGGCCAAACTAATCGGTGATGGCTCAAACCGCCTAAATCTAGTCTTTGCCGGGAACGAGGCCGAGGGCTGTATTTTGGCTGCAACAAACGAGAAAGCCGTCGGCCAGTCCTACAACCTATCGAACGATGGGGTCATAACCCAGGCTAAATACCTCAACAAGATTGCCGAGTGCCTCGGCGCCAAGCCGGTAAAGCGAAAGGTACCCTACCGCGTGGCGTACCATGCTGCATTCCTGATGGAGTTGTTCGGGCATGTGTTCGGGAAGAAAACTCCACCGCTGGTCACCAGGTACTCGGTCTGGCTGATGGGCCGGAAATGCTTTTTCTCCTGCGAAAAAGCCCGCAGGGAGCTTGGTTGGACACCGACCGTGAGCTACGACGAAGGCATTGAGCGAGCTGTCCGATGGGCCATTGACAACACTGGCTGCCAGGCGTAAGAATAATAGGCCAAAAACCTTGTGTCACCGGCCAAAGGTGGTGACTGAGACTCAAACGGCAATTATAATAACTCCGCAACGTTTCGTGGCGGGATCGCACGGGGTTGGGTGGACATGTCATTTTTCCCCGTACGGCAGTTTAAGGAAAAAAAAGAAACAGGCGCAATGCAGACCCCTACGCGGGGCTGCGACGTCGCTTTGAGACTTCGGGTCGGGGGTCTCTTTTAAAAGCGATTGTTCGCGCCTGTTTCTTTTTTTACAAAAGCAGTTTTAGTCCACTTCGTATCCGAAGACGGATTTTTCCACTTCCTTTAGCAGTTGATCCAAATCCAGCGGCTTGTTCAGACAAATCCTTGCGCCGCATGCCAGTATTTGCTCTTCGTTTTCCGGTGAGGGGTACGCAGTTATCGCCAGAACGGCGGCATGCTTCGTCTTTTCCTGCGACTTGATCAGGCGACAGACCTCATAGCCGTCCATACCCGGCATCCGCAAGTCCAGGATCACCACATCCGGTTCCAGCGTCCCCAGCATGGTCCCCGCTTGAAAGCCGTCGTGAGCCTCGGCCGTCTCAAACTCGGGGTGGGCTGCTTTGACGGCACGAGCGACCAGTTGTGTAACAGCGGGCTCATCATCCACGATCAGGATACGAACCGGCCCGGAATCAAGCTCCGGAGGGATTGGCATATTCTGTTCACGCAGGAAGTTGGCCAGGTCTTCCAGGGCTACCCGCCGGTGTCCGCCAGGTGTCCTGTGGGCCTTAAGGAGGTTCTGATCGATCCAGTTCGCTACCGAACCCGGATCCACATGCAACATCCGAGCAATCGCAAATGTTGACAGATTCTTAGCCATTGGCGCCCATAACACGTGCAAAAACAGAAAATGAACCAAGCCACCCGAAATTCCGAAGCTATCGTTCTGCTACTTACGTCGATGGCCACATAAATAAGTATCGGTAACATGCCAAGAAAAGCAAGAGAAAATTTGGATAATTCCCATTCTTCCGGTTTTGGCGAGTTTTGCGACTTTGGCCGGTTTCAGCCCAAAACAAGGTTATACATAGACTTCTCGTCATTAACTTTAACCGCCGGCGGAGGTTGGAAGTGTAGTAGTCCCGATATCGCAGGAGGAGGTTGTGCGGATTTGTCCGCCCTTTTTGGTGGACTCGGCACAGCTATTGGATATTTTGCGCCGCAGCAGCCTTGATCCGGCATGTGAGGGTATCTTCAAGGTTGCGGTCCCTGCCCAGCGGGACTATCCATGCAGACTTCTTGCCGAAGCACCGCTGTTCATCTCGGCCGTAGTCCAGCAGGAACATGCGGCGTCCCTCATCGCTGGGCAGGATGAACAGAGAGTACGCTTCGGAAGTGCTGCTGACCTGCGCACTGGGCAGGTCGGAGCGGGTCACCTCCACGGTAACGTCGGCAGTAAAGGTCTCGGCCCCTGGTGAGGTGGGACGAATTCGCACAGTGGCCGAACGATAAATTGTATGGAGGGAATTTTCAGCGAGGTCTCTCCGTGTGGCTGTATCGTGTCGCCAAAACTCGAAGAAATGCTTTCCGGTCTGCGGCAGGGTGGTAATCAAGCCGGCGCGGACGTCCTTGCGGTCGATTGTGAAGTCGTACCTGCCCAAGACCGTCAGACTGGCATCCCAGACATTTTGGAAGTTCCGCCGGGCGGTGGTCAGTCTGGGCGGCGGCCCGACCGGCTCCGTGTAGCCGGCACAGCCATACACCGTCGCGGCTACAAGGGCCACGATCCAGGTTGTCAATCTAACTTGCATAGTCTCGTCAAAGGTATCTGTGCCGAGGCAACAACTTATTTGCCTGCTGCACGATTGTATCGTAGTTTCCTTACGGAACAACCTAGGCAACCGCAAGCTGGCCTACTCACGGCCAATTACCAATGCCCTCGCCCCGGCCATGCCCAAACCAGCCGGGGCACTTTTTTGCGCCCAATGGGACTGTAGCACAAATACTCGCTAGCAGAGCCGGATGCAAAACAAAAATCACATTCCCTTTTCTTTGCACCAAATCACGTAATCGGGAAAACAGCCCACAGAAAGCCTTCCGTGGGCTGTCGGCCCGTTGTAACGTATCTCCTCGTGGACGGATAGATTCGATGAAACTTCCCGCGTGGCGCGGCGTTATACAAAGCAGAAAGGTGCAAGGTTTATGCGGATTCTTGCAGGTGCCTATAAAGGTCGCAGGCTTCTTTCACCACCGCTCCAGGCTGGGGTTCGCCCCATCACCGGCAGTGTCAAGAAATCGTTGTTCGGTATGTTGGGGCGGCGCCTACCGGACGCAGTGGTGGTGGACCTTTACTGCGGCACCGGCACGATGGGATTGGAGGCTCTCTCGCAAGGTGGTCGTCGCTGTTGTTTTGCTGATAGCAACCGTGCGGTCCTGGCCAAGCTGCGTCGAAACATGGAGGCCCTTTCCGTAACCGACAGGTGCGTGGTTTGGCAGGGCGACGTGGAGCGTCGCTTCGCCGGCTGGCTGGACGAACTGTCCGGGGCCGTGGACGTAGCCTTTGTCGACCCGCCTTATGCCCTGGCTGCAGCGTGGTCCTGGCCGCGGGTTGTGCGGAGAATCTTCGACCCGCTCGCGTGGCACCTAGCCGACGACGGTGTCGTGGTGCTTCGCCTGCCCCGCAAGGTTGCCCCGCCCGATCCGCTCGGGAAACTGGCGGTTCAGCGGACGCGACAGTATGGTGGCATGGTCCTGGCCCTGCTGGGGCTGAGCGAAGAAAGCGAGTAAATGGCTAACTCTGTGTACGAATACTTCGAGCCGGACCGCGTTGGGAAGCTGAAAAAGCTGAGCCTGTTGGCCAGGCAGGCAGTTGAGGGATTTATTTCCGGCTTGCACCGCAGCCCGCATCGGGGTTTTTCAGTGGAGTTCTCCGAGCATCGGGAGTACAGCTCCGGCGACGACACCCGTCACCTCGACTGGGTCGCCTGGGGGCGAACGGACCGTTACTACATCAAGCAGTACGAGCAGGAAACCAATCTGCGGACATACATCCTGCTGGATGTGAGCAACTCGATGGCCTACCGGTACCACGGCCAAATTACGAAATTCGCGTACGGCTGCTTCCTGGCTGCGTGCCTGAGCTATCTTATGTGTCGCCAGCAGGATGTGGTTGGCATGATCGCCTTCGACGAAAAGGTGCGGTTCCACCTGACGCCAGGCTCGACACCGGTGCATCTGGACCGGATTTTCCGACACCTGGAAGACGTCCAGCCCGCCAGCAAGACCGCCATCGCGCCGACGTTCCATGATCTGGCCCGCACCATCGCCAAGCGCGGGTTGATCATAGTGATTTCCGATTTGCACGACGACCCGGCTGAAATCATGAAGGCCCTTCAGCATTTCGTGTACAAGAAGCACCAAATAATCGTCTTCCACGTGATGGATTCAGCCGAGATGTCGCTGCCGTTTAAGAACGTCGTCTCCCTGGTGGACATGGAAACAGACGAGCGACTTCAGGTGGACCCACGGTACGTTCAGGAGGCGTATTGTGCGGAGATGAACAGGTTCATCGAGCACTACCGGAAGGAATGTTCCGACCGGAACATTGAGTACGTCTTGACGCCCACCGACACGCCGTACGACATGATGCTGCTGAACTATCTCGCGAGGCGAAAGGTTCTGCTGAAATGACGGTGGCACTTACATTCACGACCCCGCTGCTGCTTATTGGCGCCCTAGCCGCGGCGGTTCCGTTTGTGCTGCACCTGCTCGCCAGTGTTCGCGCTCAGGAGGTATTCTTTCCAACGCTGCGGTTTTTGAAGATGAGTATGGAAAAAACCGCGCGGAGACGGCGGATTCAGCATTGGGCGCTTCTGCTGGTTCGTTCGGTGCTGCTGGCGCTGCTGGCGCTGGCAGTGGCCGAGCCTGTCTCGCGCGCCACAGGCGGCTGGCTGACCGGCAGGCGAACCGCCGCAGCTATCGTGCTGGACAACAGCTACTCCATGGCGGTCAAGAGTCAAACGTCCAGCCGATTCTCAAAAGCTCAGACCGAGCTGAACGCCCTGCTGGGCGGCGACGACCAGCCTGCTTTGGCGGCCGTATTGACGACCAACGGCGGTACAGTTTCCCGCAAGTTGACTGCAAGACTGGGGCCGCTCCGTGACGCCGTGGCGAAGGTGTCGGTTGGTTACGGTCGTGCACCGATCTCCCAGCGCGTTGCAGCCGCTATCAAGCTGCTGCAAAATGAGTCTATCCCGCAAAGGTCGGTGTACATCCTCAGCGACTTACAGCGTAACAGTTTCGAGGAGTTAGCCAGCCTGAGGGCCTTGGCTCAGGCCCAGGACATTCACATACTGATCGTCAACACCGCTGACGAGACGGTCGAGAACGTCGGCATCAGCGACCTTGAGATCACAGGTAAGCGGATCGTAGACGAGGTGCTCCAGTTCACGGCCACGCTGGTAAATTCCTCGCCGACCGACCGCGTAGTAGACGTAGCGCTTCGGACCGGCGCCGGCGGCGTGGTGCAGCGCCTTCGCAAGTCACTTCGTGCGGCCGGTCACGAGGGCAGTAGCGCAACCGTGCGTTTTAGACACCGGTTCAACCGGATCGGGCCAGCCAGCGGCGAGGTTTTCCTGGACCTCAACGACGACCTGGCGGTGGACAATATTCGGCGTTTCAGTCTGAACATCGGCAGGCGCATTAAGGCCCTGGTCGTTCGCGGGCAAGCATCGACAACAGATGCGCCCACGTTTGACCCGGCCATGATGCTGAGGGTTGCGCTTCAGCCTTATG
The DNA here is from genome assembly GCA_034189755.1 of Planctomycetota bacterium. Lineage (GTDB taxonomy): Bacteria > Planctomycetota > Phycisphaerae > SM23-33 > SM23-33 > JAXIHJ01. The sequence continues at coordinate 1,593 of JAXIHJ010000146.1, read as the reverse complement.
TTGATGCTTCAAACCCATGGCCCATCTCACCGCAAACTATCGAGGCCAAGCAGCTTGCCGCCGCTGAGCTACACGAGATGGACGTGCTGTTCCTGGCTGAGGTGAGCGATTTTACCGAGAAGCAGGCCAGGGCCATTGAAACTTTCGTCCGGGACGGCGGCACAGTTGTGTTCTTTCTCGGACCTGGTCTGCAGATCGACAATTATAATAATCAGTTAGGCCAAAAAAGCGACGCCGATGGTGGATTGCTGCCGGGTAAGCTGCTGGAGTGCGTCGGCGAGGTGGGGCCCGACGCTGACGCTGTAGCTGTCGACTGGGTGGATATTCGGCATCCATATTTCGAGGGCTTCTACGAGAACCTCTCCGATTATCTCACAGTGCTGGTTCAGCGGTATGTTCGTTTGGCCGCTCCGGCTCGGGTGGGCAGGGTACTGGTCCGATTAGCTAATGGTGACCCGCTGGTAACTGTGAAGAATTTCGGCACCGGGCGCGTGGTGTTATGCACGACAACCGCCTCGCCAAAGTGGAGCAATCTACCAACAACGGGCCTGTTTTTGCCGATGGCTGTGAGGATAAGCGTCCTGGCCCGCCAGGAACTCACAGACGACAATATGTACCTTCCCGGCTCACAGGTTGTCATCAAACCGGATGGGCTGAATGAACCGCCCGCCGGCGCCGTTGTAAGCGTAACACTGCCTGGTGCCGACGGTAACAGCCAACCGGTGCCTGTGGCCTTAAAAAAGACACGTGAGGGCGACCTGGCTGTTTTCAGCGATACGGCGCGACTTGGAACTTATAGCTGGAAGGTGGTGGCCCCTGGCATGGGCCCGGGCGAGAGTTTCGGCAGCGGATCATTCGTAGTGAACCCCAGCGGCCCCGAAAGTTGCCTGGAGAGCATACCGGCAGGACGTTTCATTGACGCCCTCCACAGAAGCGGCGTGAAGCGCGTGTACGTCGGCTCGACGCTCGGTGAGGTCAGGGCCGCGGCCAAGACCGCCTCACAGGGACGGAACTGGTGGGATCTCATCCTTTCGGTTGTAATAATTCTTTTGGTCGTCGAGGCCGTCGTCGCCAACCGGTTCCGTGGCCGGCGAGGAGATGTAGTCGAATCGCATCTGAATCCTCGGTTGGCTAGATAGACACAGCGTAGGGCAATTTTTCTGCAACCTTCATGCCCTGAGCGGTTATAACATTTCGCAATGGCACAACCTGCGACGAAATCAACTGCATTGTGGGTTCTTCGCCGGCTTCGGGCAGCCGGGTTTGAGGCAATGTTTGCCGGCGGGTGCGTGCGTGACATGCTGTTAGGGCTGCGCAGCACGGACTACGATATAGCTACCGATGCCACGCCAAAGCAGGTGAGCAAACAGTTTCGCCACGTGTTGCTGGTCGGGGCGAAGTTCGGCGTGGCGATGGTGATTCACAAGTCCCGAAAGGTTGAGGTTGCGACGTTTCGGTCTGATCTGTCGTATCGTGACGGACGGCGGCCTGAAGGGGTGCGATTCGCCACGCCCCGCCAAGATGCTCTCCGGCGGGACTTTACCATCAACGGCATGTTCTATGACCCCGTTACCAAAAAGGTAATTGATTATG
>JAXIHJ010000145.1:0-13793 GCA_034189755.1 Planctomycetota bacterium | reverse complement strand
AAAAAAGATGGGCGGCCAACATGTGGCGCGCGGGGGGGGACGCGCCGGAGTATCATGCCAGGCCGCCCGCAAGTGTTCAAAAGTTCACAACTTTTCGGGCAAACCGAAACCCTGCCTCCTACCTTAGTATTGTAGGCTGCTGCGCAAGCTAAAACAATTATGGAATTCTCATGAGGTGCGTGCCCAAAAAGAACAGGCCTCGAAGCTCATGAGCCTCGAGGCCTGATGACTCATCGTAATGGCGCGTGTTACTTCTTTTTTCGTTTCTTCCGGTGCTCGCGGTACCATTGTATCCGATCCGTCTTACAGTACGGACAGATGTCCTTGAATTCCTTGCCCTGCAACATGGCTTCCGGATCCTTCGAGCTTTCCGGCACATAGTACTTCTGGCAGTCCGGGTTCGGGCAGCGGACCATTTGATAGGCGCTTTTCTTGGCCCCGCAGGCTGGACAGTCCAGCCTCAGTGCACCGGGGCCGACCATCATTATTCCCATTGTGTCAAGCGGGATGTCCTCCGGCTTTATGGAGAACTCTTTCCCGCACTTCTGGCACTTGAACCATTGCTCGGCAGCTCTGTGCGTGGGTCGCCCGCTGAAGAGACTGAAATAGATTGTCAGGCCAAGTGAGGCAACGATAATCACTGACAGTGCGGCGATAAGGAGATATTCCATATTCTTTCCACTCTTATCGCTCGCGCCGTCGAGATCAAGCCTCTTGGCTCCAACCCCGTTATAGACAGTGTTCTTTGACATAATGTGCTCCTAGATATCAAGACATGCATCGCGGCCGTGTGCCGCCACAACCACCGCTTTATTGAGAGTACGGCCTCAAGAAGCCCTCGTGCAAGTAAAATTATTTCCTTTTCGCAGCAGCGGCCTTTGCCTTTCGCCTGTAGCGGCGTAAAGGTTTCCTGTCTTCGACCAGGGCGCACCTTAGCACCTCGTGAACTTTTTTCACAAAGTAAAATCGCAGGCTTTTTCTGGCATCGGGCGGCACGTCGACGATGTCCTTGCGATTCCGATGCGGCAGGATCACGCTCTGGACGCCCGCCCGCTTAGCGGCAAGGACCTTTTCCTTGACGCCTCCGACCGGCAGGACGAGTCCACGCAGGGTTATTTCACCGGTCATCGCAATGTTACTTCTGGCCGGCCTATTGGACAACAGGCTCGCCAGCGCCGTGAATATCGCCACCCCGGCCGACGGCCCGTCCTTCGGCACGGCGCCGGCGGGAACGTGTATGTGGATGTCCAGCTCGGCCAGTTTGCCGACATTCACGCCGAACTCGTCACCGTGGCTCTTTACCAGGCTCAGCGCCGCCTGGGCCGATTCCTTCATCACATCACCGATCTGCCCGGTCAGCATCAGTGCACCCTTGCCCCGGTAGGCCGCGGCCTCGATAAAGATGATCTCCCCGCCGGCAGGCGTGTATGCCAGGCCCGTAGCCACGCCGGGCACCGAGGTCCGCTGGGCTATTTCACTTTCGTACTTACTCGGGCCCAGCATCTTACCAACCAGGCTGCCGGTAACGGTGCGACTCTTTGCCTTGCCGCCGGCAATGAGCGCAGCGACGCCGCGGCAGACCGTGCCGATTTGCCTTTCCAGCTCTCGAACGCCGGCCTCACGCGTGTAGTCTTCGATGATTCTGGCAATGGCCTGCTCGTTCCACCGGGCCTGCGAACGTTTCAGGCCGTTCTCCCGGCACTGGCGCGGCACGAGGTATTTAGCGGCGATGCGCAGTTTTTCGCGCCTGGTATAGCCGGGCAGCTCAATGACCTCCAGGCGATCCCGCAGTGCCGGCGGCACAGGGGCCAGATAATTGGCCGTGCCAATGAACAGTACCTTCGAAAGATCAAACGGCACGTTGAGGTAGTGGTCCTGGAAGGTGTTGTTCTGTGCGGGGTCCAGCACCTCCAACAGCGCCGAGGTCGGGTCTCCGCGGAAGTCGGCGCCGACCTTGTCCAGCTCGTCGAGCATAAAGACGGGGTTGGCCGTGCCGGCCTTGCGGATTTCCTGAACAACCCGCCCCGGCATGGCGCCGATGTAGGTGCGGCGATGGCCTCGCAATTCGGCCTCGTCCCTCATGCCGCCGAGACTCATCCGGATAAACTTCCGGCCCATCGCCCGGGCGATGGACTGGCCCAGCGACGTCTTGCCGACGCCCGGCGGCCCGACAAAACACAGGATCGGCCCGCGCGATTCAGGGGCCAGCTTGCGGACGGCCAAAAACTCCAGAACCCGACGCTTGACCTTTTCCAGGTCGTAGTGGTCCCTGTTGAGAATCTTCCGAGCGCGGTTGACGTCCAGAATGTCCTCGGTAACTCTGGACCAGGGCAGTTCCGTCATCCAGTCCAGGTACGTCCGGATAACGTTATACTCCGGCGACATGGTGGGCACCTGCTCCAGACGAGACAATTCGCGGACTACCTCGGTCTTGACCGGCTTGGGCATACCGGCTGCTTTGATACTTTCCCTTAGCTGATTCAGCTCGGCTGTTTTTTCATCCGCCTGGCCAAGCTCTTTTCGGATCGCCTTTAGCTGCTCCTGGAGAAAATATTCCCGTTGCGACTTGTCGATATTGGCCTTGACCTGATTGTGAATCTTGCTTGAAAGCTCGAGCACCTCCACCTGGTGCTGTAGTTCCTTGCCGACCATGCGGAGGCGTTTTGAAACGTCGAGCTCAGCCAGCAACTCCTGCCTGACCGGAACATCCAACTGGAGATTGGAGGCCAGGAAGTCTGCAAGCGAGCCGGGGTCATCGATATTATTCAGCACGACGCCGGCCTCTTCGGGAATGTTCGGCGAAAGCTGAATGGCCCTCTGCGCGGCGTTGCGGGCGTTCATCACTAGGGCCTCAAGCTCGGTACTCCGGCGGACCGTGTCGGCAAGCACGCGGATTTTCGCCCTCAGGTAAGGCTCGGTGCCAAGCCACTGCTCTACCTGCACGCGCATCAGCCCGTGAACTATGATGCTCTGGCTGCCCTGCTCCATCCGCAGCAGTTTCAGGACCATCGCAGCCGCTCCGACCTGGTACAGGTCGTCCGGGGCCGGATCATCAACCTCGGCCTTCTTCTGACAGAGTGTTACGATGACCTTTTGATTCGGCAGCACCTTGTCTATCAGTCGCTGGGACTTGGCTCTGCCGATGACCAGCGGAATAACCGTGCCGGGGAAGACAACGACGTTTCGCACAGCCAGAACGGCTGCCTCGGTCGGAATAGCTACCTGCCTTTCCGAACGCTCCGAGTCATCCCCCATCTGAGTGCTGGGCCGTATAATGATTTCCGAATCGTCTTCAGCTATGACTTTTGGCTTGCTCGGCTTCTTCATTCTCAGTGTCTCAGCCGCACAACAGGTTTACGCCCCGGGCCGGGTGTGTCCCGGCCACGGTCTCAGCGCAGGACAAACCCAGAAGGTTCAAGCCTTTTTGGGCATCCGTACCCAAAGGTATCCGCCGCGGTATGTGGCCTCGATACCATCGATGTCTACGTCTTGCGGCAGTTCCAGCGAGCGACAGAATCGGCCGTGGTCAATCTCCATCAGGTGCAGCTTGAGATTGCCTTCGGCCTTGCCGGTATGAGGAGTTTCGCGCCGGCCGGATAGAATCATCTTGTCATTCTCAACGTTCAGGTCGATTTTATCGGCCTGCACGCCGGCAAGGTCCACCACCAGGCAGTAGTCCGCCTCGCCCTCGTACAGGTTCACAGCCGGCGTCCACGACTCGGCCGGGTAATACTTTCGATAATTCATGCCGAGCACGTGGTTGACCCATCGGTTCATGTGCCGGCCGATCGAGCCTTTTGTATCTTTGTGTGCCTGAAGTGCGTACGTCATGGCCCTGTGCCCTTTCCAAATCGTCTGCGTCCCGCGCATTCTGCAGGATTCGCCGGGACTTATGAACCCGCACCCACTGCGACGTGAAACCGGCGCGACAGTACACAAAAAAGCCCTTCGCGCTAAGTCTATTGTACCACAACAAACCCGGAAGGTGTAAGAGGCTCGATCTATTTTGCCGGCACAATGAACACAAAATGTTGAGTGCCGTTGCGGGTCATTACACGCAGGCGGACGCCCTCGCCGGCACCACCGGTGGAGATTGCCCTGGCGAACTGCCGGGCTGTAGCCACCGTCTTGCCCTGCACCTGGAGAATCACCATGCCCGGCGCCAGGCCCTTGTCGGCGGCGTCTGAACCGGGTTCGACCTCTGTGATGATGACGCCCCTGGTTGACCCCCTAAAACCATACCTTTGGGCAAGTTCCCTGCTCAGCGTGGCGACCTTGATGCCATAGCCCTTTGCCGACGCTTCGGCCGGGTCGGACTCGCCGAACGCCCCCGCCATTTCGTCGGGCTGAACCTCAAGAACCACGTAAACCGTCATCTCCGCACCTCTGCGGTAGATTTTTACCGGCACCTTTTTGCCGGGCGCGATGCCGGCCACCTTGTTGCGGAGCTGATTGATATTCTCAATGGTCTTACCATCGACGGCAACGATGAAGTCACCGACCTTGAGTCCGGCTTTCTCGGCCGGGCTGTCCTCGGCAACCATAGCCACCAGCGCACCCTTCGTGCCGGGCAGGTTGAAGCTCTCGGCCAGTTTTTCGTCCACGTCCTGGATGCGCACGCCGAGGTAACCGCGCACCACCTCACCGGTGTCCACGAGCTGCCGCATAATCCGCCCGGCCATGTTCGATGGAATGGCGAAGCCGATACCCTCGTTGCCGCCGCTGTAGCTGACGATAAAGTTATTCAGGCCGATTACCTCGCCGCGCATATTCACCAATGGCCCGCCGGAGTTGCCGCGATTAATAGCCGCGTCGGTCTGAATGTAATTTTGATAGTTGCCGGCAGGCAGGCGCCGGCTGGTGCGGCCCTTGGCGGAAATAATGCCCGCCGTAACGGTCTGCGGCAGATTGCGCGGCGCACCGATAGCCAACACCCAGTCACCGACCTTCGCTTTATCACTGTCGCCCAGCGGGGCCGCCACCAGGCGCTCAGACCTGACCTTCACAACCGCAAGGTCCGTTTGCGGGTCGCTGCGGACCCATTCAGCCGTGAATTTTCGCTTGTCGGCCAGGACCACCTCCACCTTATCGGCCCCCTCGACCACGTGATTGTTCGTCAGGACGTAACCCTTGGCAGCGTCCACAATCACGCCGCTGCCGAGACCCATTTGCCTGAACCGGCGATTAGGTCCCTGGTCGCGCGGGGTCTCAAAGCGAAATCGAAACGGCAAATCATCACCGAAGTAGCGACGGAACAGCTCTTCGGGGTTTGGCTGGCGAATCCATTTGGTCACCCGCACTTCCACCACAGCCGGCTTGACGGCCTTGGCTACAGCCCGGAACAGGGCCGAAAGCCGGTCATGTTCGCTTAGCTCGGCCAGTTCCCGGCGAGTGGCCTCTTGCACGGTATTCTCATCTGCGCATGCACGGTGCGCCTTGATGGTCAGGCAATACACGCCGGCAACTACTGCAAGCAACAACGCAGCCGGCACAATCGGCACCCAAGTTCTGATTCGTTTCATCTTCTCGAACTCCTTACTGTTTTCTGAGGTTCCAACAGTTGTTTCAGGCTTGGACTAGCCGCGACCGGAAGGAAGCGGGCAGTCTCGCCGGTTTTCGCAACAGCCCGCTCGCTTCCGCTCGCGGCTAGTTAGTATATTCATGATTCGGGGTTATCGCTGTTGGAATCTTCACCGAAACCTTAATGCTCACAGAATTCCATACGATGAATTATACCGCGAGGTTTTCATAATTTCATTCGTCCCGCCGTCTCGCGCGGAACAGCCCCACCGCGACCGCCAGGCCGTACAGCATCACAGCCGGCACGACAGCCGCTAGAAACATCAGCCTCGGTTTATCCACTGCCGAGGAGCCGGAATCGGCCATTCCAATCGGTGGCGCCGTTTCGGGCATTGAGGCCCGGTCGGATTGTTTCGGCCAGCGAAGGGCCTCGATTTGGCCCACCGTTACCGCCGCCCGGCCGCTCCCAGCCGGCTGGATCGGCCTGCAAAGCCGGTTTTCGTAGATGGCCACCGGCGGGTCCGAAGGGTCCAGGGCGGGCAGTTCCACGAGCTTCCTGTAAACGTGCTCGCCGGGAGCCAACCGGTCTTCGTGCGCGACCGGCGGCGGCCAGATGCTTCTGCGGAGCGAGAGGTTTCGCACCTCAATTGCACGCTCGCTCCTGGTCCAAAGGCGAAACAGCAGGTTCGGCGGCATGGTTTCAGGCGTGCGGAACGTCCATTCGAAATGACGCCACTGCGGCACAACCTGTTCCGGCGCGACGCTTAGGCCGAGTTCATCCGGCCGATACTCCGCCCAGCCGTCAAGGCGGCGGAACAGTTCCGCCCGCAACATGGCTGCGGCGCCGCCACCGCCGGAGCGGACGTCCAGCGCGATGCGATAGATAGTATCGGCTTCCACGCTGACCGGCCGAGAGGCCATTGACCTGCCGCTCAGCAACTTCGCCTGCAAACGCAGCAGCGGGCCGGCCTTTTCAGACTTCTGAAGCAGCCAGTCGCCGCCGAGCAGGTTACGACCATCCGGCTCAGCCGGAGCGGTGGGAACAGTTACCGATTCGATTACCCGGCGGAACCCTGTGTCCGCGGCCAGAATGTACCGCACGCCATACAGGCTCAACAGGTGGTTTCTGCGGATCATATCCGCCCAATCGCGGTTGACGCCGGCGACGCTGAAGCCCAGCAGCCGGGCGTGCACCGGCGACTGGAACGGCCCATAACCGACGATGCTGGCTATACCCAGGGTCGAGCACGTTTTGGGCAGCAGCAGTTCAGCCGGTCGGTGGAAATAGTCGCGGCTCAGGCCGTAAACGCGATACGGCTCATCCGGCGGGGCATTCACGGCAAGCCACCTGGCTGCGGGCGAGACGTTCGCCTCAGCCGGCTCGCCGGCGGGTGCGTCCACAAACCGCGAAATAAAGAACAGATCAACCAATAACACCGCCACCAGGCACACCGCACGGCGACGGGGCGATTTCAACCAGAAACGAATCGCCGTGATCGTGATTATCAGAATCGCCACCTGCAGCCAGACGGCCGGGTTACCCGGCCTGACGGCCGCCAGGATGTCCTTCGCGCCGCCGGCCATGAAGGGAATCTTATCCGGCCAGTGTTCCAGCATTACCCGGCCAAAGATGTACACCGCCAGCAGCGCCAAGAGCATCAATACAGGCAAGACAATGCCCGCCATCCGCCGCGCGGTTAGAGACATGCGGGCCTTGCCTTCGCCACGTGAAATTACGTCAATGGCTATCGACGCCAATACAGCCAAGCCAAGGCCCGCCGCCAATACCATCCTCGCCGGACAGCGAATCACGCCCAGTACCGGCAGACTGTGGATCAACCGGTATGTCGGCAGATAACCGCCAAGCATCCACAGGCCCGCACCCACGACAATCCACGTCCAGATGCGAACAATCTTGCGGAGGTGCGTTCCCTCCGTATCCGGCGCCGCTTGTTCTGCCTGATAATTCGTGGACTTCTTCTTCCGATACAACCTCCACACCGCGGCAGCCGCCAGCGCCAGCGTAACCAGCCCGACGTAGCCCAGCATTTCGCAGAAATGCCACGCGCCCCACCATGGCTGGGGGAAAAAGTTCGGCGTCCGCAAGCCCATCAGCATCGGGAAAAACGCCAACACCGACGCGAGCGGGTAAAAACTGTTTTCCGTCGCCGTCACATAGCCGATGCGGCAGCGCGTAGCTTGGGCGAGCAGGTCGGCTGTGGCGGCTATCTGCGGCCAGGCGACCGCCGCGGCCAGAATCAACGCACACGCCGAAACAGCCAGGCTGCGGATGAAAGGCCTACCCCTGAGAAGCAGATACACAAACAAGATGAGACCCACGTAAATAAGCGTCGGCCAGTGCCCCGCCGTAATCGCCAGAAATGCCACAGGCGCCATCCATCCGAACGCCGAGAAAGGGCGGTCTCGCAATCGCTCAATACACCAAAGCCCCCACGGCAGATAAGCCGCCGTGTGGATCATCGACAGGTGCACGCGGTGGGCCACCATGTAGCCGCAGAACATCATCGCGACCGCGCCGAACGTCGCCGCTGGCGGCATAAGACCAACTCGTCGCAGGTACAGATACATCCCCGCCCCCGCCAGCGAAAACGCAAGGAAGATCGAGAAACTGTAGGCGAGCTTCGGCGACATTGCGGCGAACAGCCAGGTCGGCGGGTACATCACAGCCGACTGCGGGTCGGCCATTACGGGCGCGCCGCCCGCCTCCAGCGGATTGTGCAGCGGCAACCGGCCTGCTCGCAGCGACTGGCCGACCATCTTCCGCAGCGGGTAGTAATAGATTACGTCGTCCTCGCCGGCTGAGAGAGGATTGCTCCACAGCGGATACAGCATGATCATCGGCGCAAGGATGATTAACGCAACCGGCAGTATCGCGGAGAGTTTTTTCACACGCACCTTGTAATGCGCACTTCGGACGAAAACAACCGCCTTATGTCAGGCGTACTTTTTGATCAGTTCGTCGAAATTCGCATTGCCAAGGTCCTCCGGCGTCATGGCCATCCTGACCTCGACCTTCGCATCGAAGGTAAGAAACCACGGCTCGGTAATGGCGGGCAGGTCGGCCGGGCTGGGGATGTCCACCACCACAACAGCGCCTCGCTCGCCGTCGCGCCGCTCGCCGAAGTACACAGCCTCAGGCTTGGTGTCTTCCAAGATGCGCTTAATCTTCGCTCCGGAGCTGCCGTCCTTGATGGCTGCGTTAAACTTCTCCGTCGGGAAAGTTACGTACAGTATCATCCGCATGATTACTCTCCTAATTTCGGGGCAGATTACCTGATTAGCTTTATGGCTCCATGGGTTTTATGGTTTATCCGGTCAAGACACCGGCCCGGCGGAGCGTCCGGAGGATGAGGCGTTCGAACGGCTGGGCCGTTGAAGCGGCAACGTAAACCGCCGATTGCGACCGGCAGGTGCGCTCGCAGTCGGCCAGGAAGGCAGCCCACCGCCGGCGGTAGCTTTCTAGCACGGCCTCTGTAACGTGCAAATTCATCTGCTGATTCGTCTCGGCCTGGCTAAGCAGCATCGGCCCGGCCAACTGAGGCGAGGCGTCGGCTTCGCAGTACAGATGCAGCACAAGCGTTTGGCAGCCTGCCGCTCGCAGCCAGGTGAGGGAATCGCGCAGCCCGTCGCCGCAATCCAACAGGTCACTCAGGAGAAGCACCGTTCCGCCCCGCTCCTGCCGCCGGCGCCGTTGACAGCAAAGTTTCACACAGTCGAGGAGATTAGTCGGCCCAGCCGGGTTCAGCTCGGCGAGAAAATCCAGCACCTCGAAGATTTGCCCGCGGTTTCGACCGGTGCGGATGGACCGTTCCAGCCGCTCGGCGAACGGCAACAGAACCACGCTACGGAGATTCGCCATGGCTACATAGGCAAGTGCGGCGGCGGCCCTGAGGGTATAGCGGAACTTCTCCAGATCGCCGGCAGGCGCCATCGAGCCTGACCTGTCCAGCAGGATCACCACACCCGCTTCGCTGTGCTCGTGGAACATTCGCAGCAGCAGCTTTTCCATGCGGGCGTAGTAAGGCCAATCGATGAACCGGATGTCGTCGCCGGGCGCATAGTCGCGATGATCGGCAAACTCAAGCCCGTCGCCGAGCCGTCGCGACCGTCCGGCCTCGCCCGGACCGCTTGCAGCCAGCCGCTTGGCAATCAGGTGCAGGCGCTCCAGCCGGGCGAGAAATTCCTCGTCGAAAAAATCGCGATTTCCTTGTCCAGCCATGGATATCATTGATGCTACCGGCCGGCTCGACAAGAGGCAAGCGCTACGGGAAGCCCGGTCTGGGCGGATAGTACACACCGTCGAAGCAAACGGTGCCCGCGCGTTTAGTTCCGCTCGCTTAGCGCTAAGCGAGCGGAACCAGAAACAGGATTTCGTGGACAAGTGCGAAATTCGCCGATAGATTTAGATAGACCAGCGAGAGAAACTTCGGTCTCTTGCGCCAGGGAAGGAGCATATCGATGGCCGAGCAAACAGAACGGTTCGGATGGATTACCGTCGCCACACGAATCTGGCTGGATGCGATACTGGTTCTAACGGCAGTATCAATAATCCTTACTGTGGCCCAGGGGGTCTTTACCCTCCTGGATACGCAGGATTGGCAGGTCGTAACGCCATACGTCCTGGCGCTGCTGGTAGAGCTGGCCATCGGCATTGGTATAGTCGTAGCCTACGGCGTTATATCTCTCGTGGCGAGCAACGAGCGCTCGGCCCATGACGCCGCAGCCAGACTCAGCCGCATCGAATCGCTCCTGCAAGACCAATCCGGCTCGGTCCGCAAGCTGGCGGACCTTGGCGGCCTGTCGGATAAAGCCAAGAGCCTGATCTACCGCGACAAGGAATTCGACGCGTTCCGCGAGTCTATTCACGAAGACCTGGTACGTCAGGATTACGACCACGCCGCGGCGCTCATCAACGGCATCGAAAAGCAGCTTGGGTATACCGAGGAGGCGGCCAAGCTGAGAAAGGAACTCGCCGCTACGCGCCAGGCGACGCTCGAAGAGAAAATCGACGCCGCCATTCAGCGTGTGCAGGAAACCATCGACCGGCACGACTGGGCGCGGGCAACGCGGGAGATGCGACGCATACTGCGGCTGTTCCCGGAGAACCCCAAGGTGGCGGCTTTACCTGAGCGTATCGAGGTCGCACGCGCAAGGCACAAACGAGGGCTTCTCCAGAGCTACGACGAGGCCGTGCGAAAGAACGACATCGATCAAGGCATCGAACTGCTGAAGCAGCTCGACCGCTATCTCACACCGCAAGAAGCAGACGCCTTGCAGGAATCCGTAAGGGGCGTGTTCAAGGCCAAGCTGCACAACCTGGGCGTGCAGTTCGCGATAAAGGTTACCGACCAGCAATGGGCGCAGGCCGTCGCGACCGGCGAGGAGATTGTCAAAAAATTTCCCAACACCAAGATGGCCCAGGAGGTCCGTCAAAAAATGGCCTTGCTCCGCAGTTACGCCTCATCCGCCGCTCAGCAGGTCGGCTGGCAGCCGCCCGCTGAATAAGGATGCCGGCGACCGAGAATTTTCGCCTTCCGGTGCAAAAAAAACCTTGCGACAGCTTGACGACGGACCGGCCTTCAGCTATACTCAAAGTTTGGATATGGGTGTGTTGAGGCATTTCACCCCCGACGACTCGCCGGGCCTGCCTCAAACCGAGGTCGAAGGCTCGGAATAAAAGTTGTCGCGGCAACAGGCAGTGCATTCAAGCCGGCGCTGAGGCCGGCGCAAAAAACCGGAAACCACGGGCGGGTAATGTATCGCCTGAAATTCTGTGCAAAATAAACGAAATGGGATTTTTAGCATCTTTTTATTGGAAATCCCTTGACGCTGGTTTGCCGACGAATACAATCTCGCGTCTCGTTTTGATTTCAGCCGGCGCTGAGGCCTGGCTGAAAAGCTGGAAGCCGAGTGCTGAAAGCTGAGTGCTATTTCAAAAGTGAACAGTGTTGCCGTCACGAGGACGTGATTCGTACGGGCCGATCAGTCACGATCGGGCTGTGCGGAAAATAACGACGAAACGGGCCGCTGTCTCACGACAAGCGTGCCCCGCTCAAAATCCTCGTGACAGCCCTATAAGGATTTTGAGTTTAGCCCCGATTTCAATAATCGGGACCGGCCGGGTCAGCCTTTAAGGCCCGGCTACAGGTTAAACCTGTATCGACCTGTTCTCCGCTTCGGCGGAGGTCAATCGATAAATCAACTGAAGGGTTTGATCCTGGCTCAGAACGAACGCTGGCGGCGTGGCTAAGACATGCAAGTCGAACGCGAAAGTTCCCTTCGGGGAACGATTAGAGTGGCGAAAGGGCGAGGAATACATGGGTAACGTACCCTGAGCACGGGGATAGCTCCGAGAAATCGGGGGTAATACCCGATAAGACCACACTGTCTCAAGGCAAAGTGGTCAAAGGGTGGGGACTCCTTCGGGAACCTGCTGGCTCGGGAGCGGCCCATGTCTTATCAGCTTGTTGGTGAGGTAAAGGCTTACCAAGGCTACGACGGGTACCGGGACTGAGAGGTTGGCCCGGCGCATTGGGACTGAGACACTGCCCAGACTCCTACGGGAGGCTGCAGTAACGAATATTCCGCAATGGGCGAAAGCCTGACGGAGCGACGCCGCGTGTGGGAATAAGCCCTTCGGGGTGTAAACCACTGTCAGGGATTACCAAGCGAAGAGGGTTAATACCCTTCCAAGTTGAGGAGTCCCACAGGAAGCCACGGCTAACTTCGTGCCAGCAGCCGCGGTAAGACGAAGGTGGCTAGCGTTGTTCGGAATCACTGGGCTTAAAGAGCACGTAGGCGGCTCACCAAGTGTCTTGTGAAATCCCTCGGCCCAACCGAGGAATTGCTTGGCAAACTGGTGGACTTGAGGCAGGTAGGGGCGTGTGGAACTCTTGGTGGAGCGGTGGAATGCGTAGATATCAAGAGGAACGCCGGAGGCGAAAGCGACGCGCTGGACCTGACCAAGCCTTCAAACGCAAGCAACGGTGTTTGAAGGCTCTTCCTGACGCTGAGGTGCGAAAGCCAGGGGAGCGAACGGGATTAGATACCCCGGTAGTCCTGGCCCTAAACGATGTCCACTAGGTTGAGGGTTCTCTGACGGAGTCTCGGCCGAAATGAAAACGTTAAGTGGACCGCCTGGGGAGTACGGTCGCAAGGCTAAAACTCAAAGGAATTGACGGGGGCTCACACAAGCGGTGGAGCATGTTGCTCAATTCGATGCAACGCGAAGAACCTTATCCTGGGCTTGACATGCTTGGATGCCTATCCCGAAAAGGAGTCGGCTGCCCTTCGGGGTGAAACTTGCACAGGTGCTGCATGGCTGTCGTCAGCTCGTGTCGTGAGATGTTGGGTTAAGTCCCGTAACGAGCGAAACCCTTGTCGCTAGTTGCCAGCGCGTTATGGCGGGGACTCTAGCGAGACTGCCGGTGTTAAACCGGAGGAAGGTGGGGATGACGTCAAGTCCTCATGGCCTTTATGCCCAGGGCTGCAAACGTGCTACAATGGCTGGGACAAACCGACGCAAAACCGCGAGGTCGAGCAAATCGGAAAAACCCAGCCCCAGTTCGGATTGGAGTCTGCAACTCGACTCCATGAAGTTGGAATCGCTAGTAATCGCAGATCAGCAATGCTGCGGTGAATGTGTTCCTGAGCCTTGTACACACCGCCCGTCAAGTCATGGAAGCCGGGAGCGCCCGAAGTCGCCCCATCTCAGGGGTGCCGAAGGTGAGCTCGGTGACTGGGACTAAGTCGTAACAAGGTAGCCGTAGGGGAACCTGCGGCTGGATCACCTCCTTTCTAGAGGATATATCTAGACGCCGGAAAACAGCAGGTCCTAGGTCTTAGGTCCTAGGCAATAGCTGCTCGTGCTACGTAGCGAAGCGTCGCTACTTCGCAGAGTAGCAAAAGCTGAATGCAGAGCAATCTGCCCGGCAGAATGTCAGCACAGCCTCGCCCCGCACTATTTTTGTCTCGACTGGTCGAGACAAAAATAGTGCGGGGTCAATGACGGTAACACTGTTTAACTTATACAGAAAGGCTCTCCGTAACCACGGAGAGCCTTTCTTTTGCGCTTTACCAGCCGCGAGCGCGAGCGAGCGGACAATCCTTCTCCGTTTTGCCGCCATCACCGCCTCCAACAAACTGCCCTATCTTTATTGATGTATGTACATGTACGCCCCTTCAGGGGCGGCCAATGTTCTTGCCAAATCACGCCGCTTGCCTTACAAACAGGCCCGTCAGTAACATATCAG
>JAXIHJ010000144.1:0-34099 GCA_034189755.1 Planctomycetota bacterium | reverse complement strand
ACGCGCCCGAGGTGGGGAGCACCCTACGAGCTGCGACCGGGAGGGAGCGGTCAGACCGGTGCGAAAGTCTTAATGACCGCTCCCTCACGGTCGCAGCTCGTTTATCTCCCACCAGCGCATCAACTTTGTGCGCCGGGTATAAAGTGGGCCGGCTACCGGCTACTGGTGCTTGAGCGATTCTTCCAGCTTTTTCCTGACGGCTTCGGGGCCGGCGGCGCAGAAGGTCCGGTATGTTTCTTCGTCGGCGAGGCGCATCAGGATTTCACTGCGGCGGGGCTTGGGCAGCTTGAGTTTAAGCTCCTGCCGCAGCACGCCCAGCAAGGCGGCGAACTCGCCGATCCGCGGTGGGAGCGATTCGGCAAATTGCTGCTTCAAGACACTTGCCAGGTGCGGCGCCGCCCCGCCGGTTCCAATGGCGACGACTACATCTTCGTCGCGGACGACCGCCGGCAGGTAGAAATCGCAGTCGTCCGGTTGATCCGCGGCGTTGATCAGCGCGCCGGCGGCGCGTGCGTCTGTGGCGATTTTCGCATTGGCGGCCCGGTCGGCCGTGCAGGCGAACACCACCATCGCATCGGCCAGAAGCTCGCGCCGGTACGGCCGGCGAATCACCTCCACGCCGGCCAGGTCCGCGTTTTGGGCAATGTCCGGCGCGATAAGCCTGACCTTCGCACCGGCGTCGAGAAGCGAGCGGACCTTTCGCAGGCCGACGGACCCGCCCCCGACAACCACCGCCAGCCGGCCACGAACGTTCAGCATGATGGGATAGGTCTTCACGTTTCCAATTGTCCATTGTCAATTGTCAATTTTGCGTCTTGCCTCTTCGATTGCCTCCAGCATTGCGCGGGCCTTGTCGAGAGTCTCTGCGTATTCGCCGTCGGGCGTGGAATCTGCGACGATGCCGCCGCCGACCTGCACGCGGGCGCACCGCCCGTCGCAGACGATGGTGCGAATGGCGATGTTCAATTCGCATGAGCCGTCGGCGCCGATATGCCCGATGCAGCCGGTGTAGACGCTGCGGGTCTGTGGCTCCAGTTCGTCGATAATCTCCATCGCGCGTATCTTCGGTGCGCCTGTGATGGACCCGCCCGGGAAGGTTGCCTTCAGCAGGTCGACGCAGCCTGCGCCCCCTTGCAGGCGCCCCTCGACCGTTCCTACCAGATGGAAGACCGTCGGGTGCGTCTCCAGGCGGCGCGGCTCGCTGACGCGGACCGAGCCGAACCGGCAGACGCGCCCCAGGTCGTTTCTCAGCAGGTCGATTATCATGGCCAGTTCGGCGTTGTCCTTCGGGTTGGCCAGCAGGTCGGCTGAGGCTGCGGCATCGGCGTCCGCCAGACCCACGCGGGGGCGGGTGCCCTTGATCGGCCTGGTAATCACGTGGTCGCCGCGGACGCGAAGGAACAGCTCCGGCGAACTGGACAGCACGGCGCAAGGGCGGTCTGAGGATTCGAATGTCATGTATGCGGCGTACCAGGCTGGGTTGCGACGCCGAAGCGACTGATAGATTAAAAGCGGGTCAGGCGCATCGTGCACCGTAAAACGCTGAGAGAGGTTTACCTGGAAGATATCACCAGCGGCGATGTAGTCCACGCAGCGTGCCACGGCGCGGCGGTACTGCGCGGGTGTGAAGTTCGGCTCGGCGTTTTCGATGCCGGGCCTGCGCGCGGCGTCGGCCAGTTCGGTCGGCTCCGGCGGCGGCTCGGGCGCGTTGGGGCTGGCCTGGGCGATAATTTCGCGCAGCGCCTCAGCCGCCCGGCCCGCACCCGGCGGCGGATGGTCGAATAGCAGTTTCACCAGCGACCAGCGCCGCTGTAGCGAGTCGTAGACCAGGATCGCGTCGTACATCGCCAGGCGGAGGTCCGGCAGTGGCGTATCCCGCACAGCCGCAGCCGGCAGGCGCTCGATGTGGCGGCCGACCTCGTAGCCGACGTAGCCGATCCATCCCGGCACGTAGCCGCCGGCGGCCGGCTGAGATGTAACCCGCACGCCGGTCAGCCGGTCGGCAAGGACCGTCCAGATTTGCTTATCGCCGCTGGCGAGTATTTGACCGGCCCGGTTACGCAGCACGCCTTGACGAAGCGTCAGCACCTCAACCGGCAGGCAGCTCAGCAGGGAATATCGCCCGTAGGTCTTGTGCAGGGCGGCCGATTCGAGCACGGCCGGATTTTCCCTCTCGGCCAGCAGCTCCAGCAGGCCGCCCGGCGGGTGGGCCAGAGCGATCGGCTCGGCCACAACGCGGGCAGTCAGAATCTCGCTGCATACGGAGACATCCATTTTCGGCTCGGCCCTCAACGCAGCCGCCGCGTTAGTATTCGACGCCCAGCCGGTTGAATCCGGCGGTGTCCAGGTCCCTGGCGGCGGCTGCCGCCGCCGCTTCAAGCGGATCGCTGCTGGTTAGATATTTCTCAATCAGCTTGTCGGTCTGCCGCAGGTCTCCGCGTTTGACTGCGGTGAATTTCAGAATCCCGAGACTAAGCAATCCCTGCACCCGCCAGGCGCGGTCCTGGTCGGCCTTGATGACGTGGAACACGTCGCCGGGCTCGGGCCGAGTGTTCCAGACAATCTTCAGCTTCTGCTCATAGCTGTTCCGTACGGCGCTAAGCTGGCAGGCATATTGCTTGAACTTGTTTAAGTTTATGTCCTTGGCGCCGTCCCATTTGGACCGGATATCCATCAGCCCGTCCAGCGACTTGGTCTGTATGAACACGCCGAGATAGACCATGTCCGGTCGGCTGCGCTCGTCCATCATGTGCCTGCCCATGACGAACTCGTGGCACAGGACGTTCCACGCATCTTCGTATTTGTTTTTGGCGAAGTAGTAGGTCGCCAGTGCGTCCATAGCTTCCGAGACGTTGAACAGGGCCTCTGCCGGCTTGTAGTTGTAGCCGACCTTAAATTTTTTAGGCGTATGCACGAAGGTGTACTGCATCTTCGCCTTTCGGCTGCCGGCGCTGATGTGTGCGTCGATTTTGTTGAGGATGTCTATCGTCGCCGCTTCCGCCGCCGTATCGCCCTTGGCGATAGCCTGGAGGTCGTATACGAAGCGGCCGATGCCCTCGGCGTTGGCTTGGTGAATTGTTACCGCTTCGTGGTAGTCGTCACCGGCGTTGCCGGCGCCTGTAGACTCGAATGCGACCACGACGGCGGGTGAAAGTGAAATGGTCTTGAGTTGCATAAAGTTCTCGCCCATCGTCTCGGCGGTGGGTGAAGAAGCCGGAGGAAAGACCACAACGAACAGAACTATCAGGACCAGGCCCAGTATCAGTGCACCGGCGAGAATCCAGCCTATCTTGCTTCCCATCGGTATCTCCTTAATCTGTCAGGGACTCGAATCTTCGTTTGTTATTTTAGCCGCGGGCATGACGAACATGGTGCCGAGATTTTTGGGGTCATAAAAGATTCTCGGCGCCTCCGACCAGCTGGATGCCTCTGCGCCCTGGGTGGCGAACCGTGTGAAGTTCACGCCCCAGAACTTTGCCCGGCCGGCCTGGCTGAACGATTCCAGCGGCAAGGCCAGTTCGACGGTCCAAAGCTTCTGATAGCGTTTTACGGCCACCGATGCAGCCACCGGCCAGGGCCGGGCCTTTCCCAGCGGCGGGTCGGTGTACACTCCCCGTTCGGTCAGCAGTACGCCGTTTGACTTGACCGTGATGTGATACAACTGCTCAGGCCGCAGCGCCTCCGCACCCGGGTCGAGGATGATCTCCACCAGGTCTTCCCCGCAGGCCATGAGCTGTTCGTAGTGTATGACGTTATTAGGCTTGGCGACAATCGCGTCCATGTTCGGCTCTTCGCAGCGGAAAGCGAAGTACAGGTTCTTCGCGTCGTGCAGGATGAACACCAGCGTGGACCGCTCGGCCAGACCCCGTGGGCCTCGACCTCGCTTGCCGACGAGCCTGAAATCGCCTGCGGTGTTGCCCGCGCGCATAGGCCAGTCGTCCAGCACGCCGTCGATTCGAGGCGCGGTATCGACCCAGCCGGCGCGGAGTAGAGGTATGTTTGCGGTCATCTGCCGCGTGCGTTGCGCATCGACGGTGATACTTATCGGCATCCGGCTTTTGGCGTTTCGCATGATCGGCACGTGGAGGCCCTCGGCTTCAAGGCGTACGACCTTCCGCCGGGCGGCGGGCAGCGGCGAAACGGCAACCTCGTCCGTGGTGGCGCGCCAGCCTTTAGGCAGATTGTCGATCTTGACCAGTACGTCCACGTTTCGGCTGTGTTCATTGTATAAATCCAGCAGGACGGTTGCTCTCAGCCGGTTGGCTTTATCGGCAGCGGTAACTCTGGCCCGAATCTGCTCCACGCGCACGGTGCGGGTAGTCTCGTCAAACCGTTTCCATGCCAGCCTCTGTGCAACCAACTCCTGGTTGGACAGCTCGGCGGGGTGGACGGCGACCTGGACCTCCTCCGCCAGCAGGCGGCGGGCCATCTCCCATGCAGCCGGGTCCTGCACCCAGCCGTCCAGCCGCGGGTCCAGATAGTTATCTCCGACCGAGGCCAGACCTGCGTATCGCGTCATCGCGTCGATTATGCCCCTGGCGACGGCCCGGCGTTGTCGCTGCTGCAACAGCCAGAGATAGGCGATGTCCTGTAGACCACGCCTCAGCCTCTTAAGCCGCACGGAAGGCAGTACGGCTTCCCGGCCGGCGAAGTCGCCCGGATAGAACAGGCGCGTCTCGGCCCCGGCGCCGGTCGAAAACAAATCGCCGTCCCAGTGCATCACTTCCGGCAGGAACAAGCCGGTGCACTTGTACTTCATGGTGAACCATGCGATTGCTCGAACGTCGGCGGGCGTGGCGATAATGCCGAGGCTCGGTGAGTATGGTGGCATGGCCGGCGACAGCCACATCCCCACAAGCGGATGTTCCGGACGAGCCAACTTCTCGGCCCTGGCAGGGTCAAGCCACTGGGCCGGCGGAGCGTGAATGTCCACCAGTTCAGATAAACCCTTCGGCGCCTGCCAATCGGTTTCCGCCGGCGGTTTGGTCGGCAGTTGGCAGAGGATGGGTGTTTCGCTGTCGGCGGCGCGGGCGATTCGCCCCAGCGCGACGTGGCGGTCGTAGGCCGACCGGCTTACCTCGCCTCGATAGGGCCAGAGGAACGTTTGTTCCTGCATTTCGGTCGCCTTGGCGAAGTGGTCCCGGCAGGCTGCAACCAGCGTGCCCACCGTAGATGCGTATGTGTCCGTATGTGCGCCGCCATAGTTGTTCGGATTAGGCCAGGTGTCGCTGAACGGCACGCACCACGCGGCGCAGCCGATGCGGTCCTCGAAGGCTGTACCGGTAAGGTAAGGCATGACGATGGCGTCATAATCTTCCCAGTCCAGGTGCATCTTGCCGAACATGTCGCGCTTGATTACCGGATGGATGTGCTTATCGAAAAGGTCGAGCCGATGGGCGTGGGCCAGTTGCATGCACTGCCGCATCAGGACCAGACCGCGGCGGACGAGCGGATGTTTGCGGTCCATCCGCGCCGGGACGAACGGCTTGCCTTGACGCTTCAGAAATCGCCTGAACAGCGTGCGGTAATCGAAGCCACCCACCGCAGCTACGGGGCGGGCGTCCGGCAGGACGAAGTCATAGACCTTTAGCTTCACGTTTATCGTCCAGGCTTCAATCGCTCCGGTGCAGACGGACAGCAGGCCGGTGTAATCGCCGGGCAGCGCATCGCGCGGGACACTTAGGTCAACCCAGACGGCCAGCCGCTCGTTGGCTGAAAGGTTCAGCGGTTGTGCGCTTGCGTCTGCGACGAGCGGGACCAATGCGTCGTAGAAGTTCGCCGGTTCCGGTACGGTTTTTACAAGGCGCAGGTACCATGGCGGGTAGTGATCTATGCGCACCGGCCACATGCCGAAAGTTTGTATGCGGGCCTTGTTTATCTTTGCGTCGGCGGGGCCGGCCAGGTCCGAAAAACGCACACTCAGGTCCCTGGCGCCCTGCTCGCCGGCCTGGATGACAAGCTGGAAACTGATGGTCTCGTTGGCGGCGGCAAAGAGATTTACCGAGTTGTCCTTGGCGTTGAAGATCAGCGGGTCGTCCCGGCGAGGCGTTTGGTCGGTGAGGTTGACCATGTCGTTGACGACCCAGACATCCGGCGGCGGCCCGCCACAGCCCGCGGCACATGCCGCCGCGACGATCGCCGCCAGGTAAAGCAATCGGCCCGCCGCGCCTGTTGTTGAGATTGGCCTTGTCGTGCTTGACTGCATGCAGGGAAGGCTATCAGTTTGGTTGTGTAGTTTCAACCTTCGTAGCTGCCGCCGGCAGGGCGTAGATGGTGGTTAGTATCGGCTTGTCTTTGTTCGACGGAGTTATGTGCTTGGATATTGTCAAGCCGCAGGCCGACATCGCGTCCAGTATGTCCAGCCCCGGCGGCTCGCCACCGGTCAGTCGCAACAGCAAGTCGGCGCTTAGCGCCGACGGATACCCATATGTCGTCGCCAGCCGGCGAATTTCGGGCCAGTCGAACCACAGGTGCGTTACGCCCATCGCGCGGAGTTCGTCGATGATTTCACCGGGCGTCTTGCCGCGATCGATTATGGCCGCCAGCGGGTGGGTGTCGAAGGCGGTGGCATAGAGCGTGCCGGGCGGAAAGTAGAACGCCTTTGCATCGCCGACTAAGAGTATCTTCGCCCCCTGCGGCAACTGGTGGGCGTCTTTCCAGATCGGCGCGTTGCGGGCGATCTGTTCGCCGGAGACGCCGTTCAGCGGGCCTGAGGTGTTTTGGCTGTAGATGTTAAAGGTAATCAGCATGTTAACGACTACGGCGGCCAGCAAGACGGCCGCAGCGGGCAGGAGTCCCCGGCGACGGCGAGCCAGCTTCGCCAGACCGCCGCCGGCCAGCAGGGCGATCGGGACCATTGCAGGGGCGATGAATCTCGCCGGCATCTCATGCGTCAGTGCCGTCCATACGGCCAGTTGCAGCCCCAGCACGCCGAGTATGGCCCAGTCCCACGTCTCGGTCTTGCCGGCTGAGACGATCATGGCGCAGACGGCCACACCCGCCACGGCCATCATCAGTGGGCCGAACCAGTCCGAGGTGAGGAAATTGTCGTAGAACATCTCGAACCGGCTGCTCGCCGGCGACATTTTCCAGCCTGCCGGCGTGGGGACGGGCGGCTTTTTGTCCGGACCGTGCCCGTCGGCCCATCGCTGCTGGGACTGGGCCGAGAAATGTCCCCGGCCAAACACACTTGTCGCCAGCGGGAAGACCGGATTACCCGTATAGGCGATATTGCGGATCAGCCAGGGCGAAAACAGCAAGGCTGTTACGCCCGTAGCCATCAGAACCTGCCGCAGCGAGGCAAGTCGCCGGCGTTTCAGCAGCGAGACGATAACCATCACCGCTACGACCGGCCCGGCGACGAACCCGACCGCTAGATACTTCACCGCGCAGGCTGCACCCAGGCAAAGCCCGATGCACGTCGCCGCCCGCAGCCCGCCGCCGCGCAGCCATTGCCGCAGCCAGAGCAGCGCCACGGCCAGGCAGCAGACCTCGGCCAGTTCGACCATCGCCAGCCAGCTTAGATACAGCAGCAGTGGGGCGGTGGCCAGCAGCATGGCGGCAAATCGCCCGCGGACCTGCTCGTCGCGCTTCAGCGTTGTCCAGACGCCCGCCACGGCCAGCACGGCGAACGCCCCGTGCAGCAGCTTGGCCAGGTACATCCCTTCGTACGCGCCACCGCGCAGCGCCATTGCCAGCAGGAACAGCATCTCCACGCCGAGCGGATAGTGGCTGTAGCAGTTGTGTTGAAGCTGCCCGACGTGCTGTGCATCGAAGAATTCCCGCGGCGCCTGGAGGTGGTATTCCAGCACGTCATAGGCGTCATTGGTTTGCAGGCCGACCGCCCCCGGCGGATGAGTCGCACCGGCCAGCCAGGTGCCCGCCGCTGCGGCAACCACCACCCACATCAGCGCCCAGCCGTCGGCGCGGCGGACGGGCTGCCAGGCGAGCAGCTTCTTCCGGCATTGCCATGCGGCCAGCAGAATTCCGACGGCCACGACCGGCCACCACAGCCAGGGTTTCAACAGCCCGTGCGAGGCCGACCCGACAACCAAAACCGCCGTCGAGAACAGCCACAGGCCGAGAACGCACGCCGTAACCGTCCGCAGCCCGGTCGGCGCCGACTTCGGCGCGACCAGGCGCAACAGCATGTACCCGTAACCGCCGGCTGCGATGACCACGGCGGCAGCGGCGGCGCCTTCGATTATCGCAGTCCACAGCGCCGCACAAAACGCCGGCGCCGCACCTGTCAGGCACCAGAGCGTCAGGCCGCCTGCAAGCAGTGCCAGTGCGACTGCCGTCCAGACAGGCAGCCTCACGAGCGCCGACGATGGGTTTTGGGTCATGTCAGATGGTTCCACCTGAATCCGCGAACTGCGTGTTGTAGAGATGCTTGTATAACTCGCAGGTTTTGAGCAGTTCGGCGTGTGTGCCGGTGTCGATAATTCGGCCTTCGTTCATCACCACTATGCGGTCGGCCGACAACACTGTCGCAAAGCGATGGGCGATCATCAGCGTAGTCCGGCCCTTGACGAATTCTTCCATAGCCTGGTGTATTCGCCGCTCGGAGTCGGCGTCTATCTGGCTGGTGGCCTCGTCGAAGATGAGTATGGCCGGGTCACGCAATATAGCCCGTGCGATGGCTATTCGCTGTCGCTGCCCGCCGGACAGCGTCGCGCCGTGCGCGCCCACCATCGTGTCGTAGCCGCCGGGTAAGTTGCGGACGAACTCATCAACGTAGGCTTTTTCCGACGCGGCGAGTATGTTCTGATGTTTTGGCCGGCGAAGCCCGTAGGCGATGTTCTCGCCGATGGTGGCGTGGAAGATTATCGTCTCCTGCGTAACCACTCCAATCTGCCGGCGGAGGGACCGCAGCGACATTTTCGAGACATCCCGCCCGTCGATTAGGACCTCGCCTGCGGACGGGTCGATCAGCCTCGGCAGAAGCGATACCAGCGTGGTCTTGCCGCAGCCGTTAGGCCCGACGATGGCCACCGTTTCACCGCACCGGATGGTGAGGTTGATGTCCGTCAGTGCGTCCTCGGCGGCGCCGGGATAGCGGAAGCAAACGCCGTGAAACTCCAGGCTTTCGCGCAGCGGCGGCAGCATGGGGGCATTGGGCAGCCGCTTTTCCTGCTGCTGGTCCTGGAGTTCGAAGATTCTTGTAGCGGCGGCCTCGGCCCGCTGGAACCGGGTGACGACGTGGGCAAGTTTCCGCACCGGGTCGAACATGGCGAACATGCTGGCCAGAAGTACGAAAAACTTGTCGCGGTCCATGCCGTAGAGATTGTTCAGGACCCAGTATCCGGCTATGGCGATGGCGCCCATGGCGGCGATTATGCCCAGCGCCTCGACGGTCGGTGCGGTGGCTGCGTCGATGCGGGCCATGCGCCGCTGCTGTTTCAGCAACTGCCGGTTGACATGGAGGAACCGCTTGCGCTCGGCGTTTTCCATCGTGTAGGCCTTGACCACGCGAATGCCGGTCAGCGTCTCTTCGAGCACGGCGAGCATCGACGCCCAGCTTTCCAGTGCCCGGCGCGAGGCGCGTTTCATTATCTTGCCGAACTTGCGGATTAATATGAACGCCGGCGGCCCGACCACCAGTGTCAGCAGCGTTAACTGCCAGGAAATGCACATAGCCAGGGTGAACGAGGCAATCGCCTTGGCCGGTTCCACCATCGTCTTGCCGAACAGCGTCATCTGCCCTCGGGCCAGTTCGCCGGTGTCCTGGACGAACCGGCTCATCGAGTCGCTGGCGCCTTTTTCGGAGAAGAACGTCGTCGGCAGCCGCAGCACGACGTTGTAGTTATCGCACCGAAGGTCCATCAGCCCGTTGTACACGACCGTCTGAACGATGTATTCCTGGGCGAACCGCAGCAGGTCGCGAACGACCGTAACCACCATCACCAGTCCCAGCAGCATCACCAGCAGATGGAACGGGTTTTTCGGCAGGTCTGTTACGGCCCAGACGAGGCCGCGCGAGGTGAAGTGGGCCTTTTTGAGCGTAACCGTTATGGTTCGCGGATTGGCCGGTCCTTGCTGGATGTGGGGGTTGTACAGCCGCAGCGAAACGCAACTTCCGGCGGGCAGTTCCGCAAGCTCGCGGATCATCGCATCGGCCCGCATGAGCCCGGGCACCGCCTCGCCGTCGTCGAAGCCGATAATCCAATCGTTTTCGCGAAGCTTGTCCTTGGCCGAGCCGCCGCTGGTAACGTCCGCGACCTCGATGACCATCGACAGTGGCCGGCCGTCAACCTCGATTCCCGACGGCACGAGCTTCGGAGCCAGGCCGATACCCAGCCGGTCCTCCGTCATCGACCGCCACGCCCAGCCGTGCAGACCCTCTTTGGAGATAAGAATCTTCGCGCCGGGCAGCAGCGCCGCCAGCCCGCCGCCCCATAGCACTGCGATCAGGACCACGCAGATAACCGAAACGGTCAGCCAGCCGCGGTACGGCCAGAGATATTTCAATGAACGGCGAAAGTTTTTCATGAGTTTTTCACGTTCGATTCAGCGCTTTTGCGGGACTCTTATAAGACCCCGCCCTCACCGGGTCAATGACCGCTACATTTCCTACAATCTCAGCGCCGCCGCCGAGTCGCAGGTGATTACCACGTTATCCCATATGATCCGCGGGTTGACGTTTCGCCACAACAGCCGTTCGTAGGCGGAAAGTTGTTCGATGACGGCCGCCAGCTTAGCTGGCTCGAAGCGGTCGGCCAGTATGCGGATTTCGGTTTGCTGATCGCTGTGGGCCAGCGGACGATCGACGCCGGCGGCTATCGTGATTGCATCCCGGTAAGCGCTGGCGATAAGTTGCAGCATTGTTCCTGCGGCCCGGCGCGATGCAAGTGCTTTTGAGAGCGTGCTGCCTTCGGCCTTTTTGGAGGCGTTGACGGCGGCGGTTGCCAGGTTGTCCGCGGTCTTTTTCAAATGCTCGCTCAGTTCCGCGTCGTCGGTCGGCCCGGAAAGTCGTTTCAGAAGGTCGCACTTGATTTCGTACATGCCCGATTGTTCCAGGCGCAGGGCCAGGCCCAGCGACCCTTCAGTGTACGCGGACCAGAACCGCGCCTCCGGCTCTTTTACGCCGGCATCGATGAGCCTGCCCCTGACGAAGTCGCTCGGCAGCGGGCGGAATCTCACCATCGCGCAGCGGCTTAGCGTGGTGGCCAGCAGCCGTTCCGGCTGGCGGCAGATGAGAATGATTGTTACGCCGGCGGGCGGCTCTTCCAGCGTTTTGAGCATGGCGTTTTGGGCGGCGATGCTCAACAATTCGGCATCGAGCACCACGAAGACCTTGCCCCGCCCGTGTGCCGCGGACCGACCGGCCGGTGCGATCAGAAAACTGCGGATAACCGCAATGCCTAGCTGCTGCATGACACGGTTGCGGATATCGGCGTTGTCGTGATAGGCGGCCAGTTCCTTATATATGAGTTGAAGGTCCGGGTGCGTCCCGGCGGCTGCCATCCGGCAACTGCTGCACGTTCCGCACGCCTGGCGGCTGGGCGTGGGGTTTTCGCACAGCAGCGTCTTTGCGAATGCGACGGCCGTGGTCCGCCTGCCCACGCCCGCCGGGCCTGCAAACAGATACGCATGCGGCATGCGCTGCCCGGCCATTGCACGCCGTAAACGCCCGATAGCTTCGTCCTGACCGATAATGTCCGATAATTCAGGCATCCGGTTTCCAGTTGACGATTATGTCTTGCAGGCGGTCCTGCACTTGCTCCACGCTTCCGGAGGCGTTAACGACGGCGAAGGCTTGCGGTTCAGCTTCGGCCTGCTTCAAAAAAAGCTCACGGACTTTTTGGTGAAACCCCAAGCCCTTGGCCTCCATTCGGTCCGGGGCGTCGGTGAGCCTCGATAACCCGGCTTCTGCCGGGACGTCGAGAATAACGGTCAAGTCCGGCCTGATGCCGCGCAAGGCCAGCTCGTATATTTCCATGATTTCAGCAGGCTTGGCCTTGTTTTCGGCCGCCTGGTAAGCAACGGTGGCGGATACCCAGCGGTCGCATAAAACGCATTCGTTCCGTTGTAGCGCCGGGCCGATTACCTCGCCCATGAGTTGAGTCCGGCTGGCCATGTAGAGAAGAATCTCGCAGCCGACCGTCATCTTGCTATTGGTCGTGTCCAAAAGAATCTTTCGGATTTTATCGCCGACGGCTGTGCCGCCGGGGTCGCGCGTTTCAACAATTGATACGCCTTGGTCGCGCAGCCAATTAGCCAGCAGCGTAAGTTGCGTGCTCTTGCCCGCGCCGTCCGGGCCGTCGATGACGATGAACCTGCCCGCAAGTTTTTTTGCCAATTTGTCCATGGGTTGCTTGTGTGGATTCGTCGAACCAGTATCGCCGCAACCCGTTGCTTTTACAAGCGACAGCTGTCGTATGCACCCGGTGATACTAAAATGATATGTCTCGGCGCAGCATGTCCGTATAAAATACCGGGTTCTGTGCAAATGACAGACACGGGCAAATACAATCGAAGGCGTCTGGCAGTTACCGGGCAGGTCCAGGGCGTTGGTTTTCGTCCTTTCGTCTACCGCCTGGCGGCTGAGTTGGCGCTGACGGGTTTCGTGTCTAACGACGCCCGCGGCGTAACAATCGAGGTCCAGGGCTGCGACAAATCGCTGCGTGCCTTTTCCGGCAGGCTGTGCCGGGATATGCCTCCGCTGGCGGAAATCCATAAGTGCGAGGAATCGCCCGCCGAACTGCGTGACGGCGAAGAATGCTTCGAGATTCGCCCCAGTTCCGGCGGGGAGCTGGCCGACGCCCAGATAACGGTGGATACAGCCGTTTGCGACGAATGCCTGCGAGAGATGCATGCGCCGGCCGACCCGCGCCACGGGTATCCGTTCATCAACTGCACCAACTGCGGCCCGCGGTACACCATCGTCTCGCGCATCCCGTACGACCGTCCCAACACGACGATGGCGGATTTTCCGATGTGCCCGCTTTGCGCCGGCCAGTACGCCGATCCGGCTGATAGGCGCTTTCACGCCCAGCCGGTGGCGTGCCCGAAGTGCGGGCCGACGGTCTGGCTGGTGGACGCCCATGGCAGGCCGATTCAGTGCGACGCCCCAATCGCCGAGGCGGCGGCGATGCTGCTCGCCGGCCGGATTGTCGCCGTTAAGGGCCTGGGCGGGTTTCACCTAGCCTGCCGCGCCGACGACGACCACGCCGTAAAGCGCCTCCGCCGGCGGAAGCGACGTGACGCCAAGCCGTTCGCCGTCATGGTCGCCGGCCTTGAGCGCGCGGCGGCGCTGTGTGAGCTTACCGGCGAGGCTGAAAAACTTCTCGCCGGACCGATTCGACCGGTCGTCCTGCTGCCGCGGCGGGCCGATGCGCACGTCGCGTTGTCCGTGGCCCAGGGGCTTTCCACGCTTGGCCTGATGCTGCCGTACACGCCGCTGCATCACCTGCTGTTCGCCCGGGCCGGCCTCGCCGACCTGCCGCTGGTGATGACTTCGGGCAACTACTCCGATGAGCCGCTGGTAAAGGACAACGCCGCCGCGGTCGCCCATCTGGGTCGAATCGCCGACGCCATGCTGCTGCACAACCGGCGGATCGAGCGACGCCTGGACGACAGCGTGGTGCAATTGCACGACGACGGGCGGCTCGGCGTGGTGCGACGCGCCAGGGGTTATGCGCCGCGACCGGTTCGTTTAACTGTGCTTGGTTACAAAGGCGGGATTGCAAATCCAACGATCCTCGCAGTCGGCGCGGAGTTGAAAAACGCCTTCTGCCTGCTCGCCGGCGACCGGGCCGTGGTCAGTGAGCACGTCGGCGACCTAAAGGACGCACGGACATATCGCCACTTCATCGACACGGTCCGTCACGTTGAAAAACTATTCGAGGTCGAACCAGGCATAATTGCCGCCGACATGCACCCGCAATATCTCTCCAGCGAGTACGCCGCCGGCCGTGCGGCGGCAGGCGAACCGGTTCGCGTACAGCATCACCATGCCCACGTTGCCGCCTGCATGGCTGAGAACGGCCGGCGGAATGAGGTCATCGGCCTGGTCTGCGACGGCGTGGGCTACGGCGACGACGGTACGGTCTGGGGCTGCGAGGTTCTCCGCGCCGACCTGTGCGACTATGAGCGGCTGGGGCATCTGCGAACCCTGAAGCTGATCGGCGGCGACGCCGCTGCGGTCCAGACGTGGAGGCCGGCGCTTGCGGCGTTGTACGACACGTTCGGCGATAGTTGCCTTGAAGTCGTTCGCGAATGCCGCCTGGCCGTGCCGGACAAGCAATTGCAGCCAGCCCTGCAAATGCTTGCAGCGGACGGCAACTGCCCGTCGTGCAGCTCGCTTGGCAGGTGGTTCGACGCCGTTGCGCAGCTTGTGGGCGTGGCCCAGGCCAATGAATACGAGGGCCAGGCGCCAATGAAGCTGGAAGCCGCCATAGAGCTTGGCGTCGAGCAGGTTTATCCTTATCGAATCGACCCGCCCGACCAAGACGAGCGGTTCGTAATCGACCTTCGTCCGATGGTGCAACAGATAGTCGGCGACCTGTCCGGCCGGTCGCCCGCCGGCGTGATTGCCGCGAAGTTCCACAACACGGTCGTGGCGTTTCTCGCCGACGCCGCCCAGCGCGCCGGCCGACAGACGGGTTTGGATGCGGTGGCGCTTTCCGGGGGCTGTTTTGCCAACCGGTATATTACCGCCCGCCTGGCGGGTGAACTGGAGCACAGAGGCCTGGAGGTATTGAGACACCGGACGATTCCATGCAACGACGGCGGTGTTGCGCTGGGCCAGGCCGTCGTCGCTGCGGCCAGAAAAGCCGGGCAGTTAGGCAAATTATCCTCCCGCCGGGAGGCGCAGAAGGTAAAATGAAAAAACGCCGCATTCAATGGAGCTAAACAATGTGTCTGGCGATACCGGCGCAGATTGAGAAGATACGGGACGATCGCGGCACTGTCGTGCTGGACGGCAGCCGCACCGAGGCGGTTCTTTCGCTTGTTCCCGAAGCGAAAGTGGGCGACTGGGTGCTGCTGCACGCCGGATACGCCATCACCGTGCTGGATCCCGAAGACGCCAGGGCTACTTACGATCTGCTTCGGGAAATGAACGTCCGTATGGGTGGTGAGGCGAGCGGGCGGGGGTAAATCTTCGATAGAGCTGTTTTGGCGATATGAATAAAGCCGTCAGTTTGAGTTGTAAAAAGATACACGAAATCTGCGACGGGCTTTTTAGCCGACGACAGCGCGTGCAGATTATGGAAGTCTGCGGCACGCACACGATGTCGATTGCCCGCAGCGGCTTGCGGTCGCTCCTGCCGGAGGGGCTTAACTTAATTAGCGGCCCCGGCTGCCCGGTATGTGTTACGGAGCAGTCCTACGTGGACAAGGCGGTGGCGCTTGCCGACCGAAGCAGCGAATTCGTCATAGCGACCTACGGCGACATGGTCCGCGTGCCGGGCAGCCGAAGCTCACTTGCCGAGGCCCGGGCCGGCGGTGCGGACGTGCGCGTGGTGACGTCGGCCGACCGTGCGCTGGAGCTGGCCCGGCAGCTGGGGCAAAAGCAGGTGGTCTTCCTGGCCGTCGGGTTTGAAACCACGGCGCCGGGCACGGCCCTTGCAGTGCAGGAGGCTAAACGGCAGGGCGTGAACAATTTCAGCGCGCTGACTGCACATAAGCTGATCCTGCCGGCGATGGATGCGCTGCTGGCTGCCGACGACGTGCGGATAGACGGTTTTTTGTGTCCGGGGCACGTAAGTGTGATCCTGGGCTATGGAGCTTATGACGGTCTTAGCCGGCGCTACGGCCGGCCTTGTGTGGTGGCCGGGTTCGACCCGCTACAGATTATCGCCGCTCTGGAGGCGATTTTGCAGCAACTCGCCGACGGCAGGTCCGAGGCTGTATCGGTTTACCCGGCCGTGGCCAGAGACGGCAATCCGACGGCATTGAAGCTGCTGGAAGATGTCTTCGTCGAAGCCGACACGTCGTGGCGGTCGCTCGGCGTGATTCCGAACAGTGGCCTGGTGCTTCGGCAGGAATTTGCCGAGTTCGACGCCGCCAAGCGCTTCGAGTTGCCGGCCACCGAAAGCCATGAGTCGCCGGGCTGCCGCTGCGGCGACGTAATCTGCGGGCGGTGCACGCCGTTCGAGTGCGAGTTGTTTTCCTCCGGCCGGTGCACGCCGCGGGCGCCTGTGGGGCCTTGTATGGTCTCGTCGGAAGGCGCTTGTGCGGCGGCCTATAAGTACGAAAAAAGGTAACGGCGAAATAGTGGATACCGAACACATCCAGTTGGCTCACGGCGGCGGCGGGCAGCTTACCGCGGAACTCATCGAGCATGTCATACTGCCTGCCCTGAGCGGCGTCGAAGCCGAAGCATCGGACGTTCAGCAGGCCGGTCGGCTCACCGATGCCGCATCGCTGGACCTTGCCGGCGGCAGTGTCGCCTTCACCACCGACAGCTACGTGGTCAAGCCGCTGGAGTTTCCCGGCGGCAACATAGGCAAGCTGGCTGTATGCGGAACGATTAACGACCTCGCGGTTGCCGGCGCCGTGCCGAAGGCGCTCAGCTTCGCGCTTGTGCTCCAGGAGGGCCTGGAGATGGAGCTGTTGAGGCGGGTTCTCGCTTCCGCCGGCCGGGCGGCCGAAAAGGCCGGCGCAACGGTTGTTACCGGCGATACAAAGGTGGTCGAGCGAGATGCGCTGGACGGCATCGTTATAAACACAGCCGGCG
This sequence comes from Planctomycetota bacterium, assembly GCA_034189755.1. Taxonomy (GTDB): domain Bacteria; phylum Planctomycetota; class Phycisphaerae; order SM23-33; family SM23-33; genus JAXIHJ01. The sequence goes on along the minus strand of JAXIHJ010000144.1, from coordinate 17,415 downwards.
TCGGTGAAATTCTGCCGCAGGCGAAGCTCGGTTTCGATCGCATAGCCGACGGCGACCGGATCGTGCTTTCAGGCCCGCTCGGCGAGCACGGCATGGCGGTCATGAGCATGAGGCAAGGCCTGAACTTCTCGGCGGAGCTGGAAAGCGATTGTGCCGCGATCCACGGGCTGAGCTGCTCGTTGATTGAGCGGCTGGGTTCGGCTGTGAAGTTCATGAGAGACCCGACCCGCGGCGGCCTGGCAGCGACGCTTGTGGAGTTGTCGGTTGGCACCGGCCGGGATATTGAAATCGTCGAGTCAGCCATTCCGGTCAATCGCACGGCCTTGGCGGCGGCGGAAATGCTCGGGCTGGACCTGCTGACCGTTGCCAATGAGGGTAAGTTGGTGGCCGTCATCGACGCCGAAGCGGCCGACGAGGCCGTGGCGATACTCGCCAATCAGGAAATCGCATCGCGCGCCGCCGTTGTCGGCACTGTCGGCCAGGTCCGCCAGCCGGATGCACCGGCGCTGGTCGAAATGGTTACGCGAGTCGGAGGTAGGCGCGTGGTGCAGATGCCATATGGCCAACAACTGCCGCGCATCTGCTAAGAACCGGCATGGCCCCGGTTATACCAGGCGTATTTCCAGGTCCTGCGGGTCGGCCAGCCAGTTGTTCGGCCAGGTGTAGTTCGTTTGGCCTTGCCGCAGCGTCAGCCTTCGGATGTTGTTGGTCGCCAGGCCGAACGGTACGGCGTCGCCCTCGTCGGGTGTGTTGTCCAGTGTAGCGTCCCTCAGTTGGGCCGTGCCGATCGCATCCGCGGCGATATTGGAATTCGTGAACAAATCGCCTACGGCGCCGCGGAAGCCCGTTATCCTGAAGACCTTGATTTCATGGTCGTCGAGGATGTTTATCAATTCCGGCAGATCGTAAGTCCCGTCGCCGTTTTCATCCGGTGTTCCCGCGACACCGACGTACAGCGAGCTGTTGGTCATGCGGCCCGTGGTAAAATTCCTGACGTCGGAGCCGGTGATTCGAATATTGGCGTCTTCGACGGCTTGGAAGACCCTGAACAGGACGCCCCGCGGCGCGACGCCGACCATCGTAATGTTTGCCTGGACGTTCCGCAGCATGATCGAGTGGATAATGCCGTTCATGTTGATGCCGTTATTGATCAAGTCCACGTTCCGGGCGTTTAGTTTGGTGAGAATGAAATTGCCCGTAATCTGACCGACGGTCGTGCCGCCGTCTGCACCACGGGAGGCGCGGATGATCAGGCCCTTGCTGTCGCTGGTAACGTCGGCCGAAGTCAGCAAGACGCCGGCGTCGGCGTCGAGGACCTTCCATGCCGTCTGGCCGCCGACGGTGATCATCGAGTTGCTGGCGAAGCTCAGCGTGACGGAGCCGTCGCCGAAGAGATAAACAATAACCTTCGAACCGTCGGGATCGGTATAAAACACCTTCCTGAGCGCCGGGCTGAAATTCAGCGTCGTCTCCGCCATGACTATAAGCTCATCTACTGTCTCGTCGAATCCCTCGTTTCCGGCCTGGTCTGTCGCCCGGACCTGCACGTCGTAGGTGGTCGTGCCCAGCGGGGCGATCTCGCCTTGTGCCAACGTCCACGTGCCGTCGCCGTTGTTGACGGCGTCGTAGATGGTTCCGTTGACCAGGACCTCGACGACGGCGTCGTTGTCGTTGACCGTGCCGGTCAGTTGCGGGCTGCGATACGTGGTAATCAGCTGATCGACCGCAACCGTCGGCTCGGTCGTGTCGATGACCAGCTCGTCCGTGGTGTCGTCCGTGCCGACGTGAACGCCGCTGGTCGCCGTTACGGTTACGTCGTAGGTGCCCTCGTCCAGTTCCGCGACGGTGTTGTCGGGCAGTGCCCAGGTGCCGTCGCCGTAGTTGATGGCGTCGTAATCCACGCCGTTGACGGTTACCGTAACGACGGCGTCGATGGTGTCGACCGTGCCGGTCAGTTGGGGCGTGGTGTCGTTGGTGGTCAGCTCATCTACGGTTACCGTCGGCGTAAGCGTGATGGTTACGCCGTCCTGGAGGGTTTCGACGTCTTCATTTCCGGCGTCGTCCGCGGCCGTTGCCGTGATGTCGTAGCTGCCCTCGTCCAGCGGCGGGTCGATGGTGTCGTTCGCCAGCGTCCACGTGCCGTCGCCGTTGTTGGTGGCCTCGTAGTCGTTGCCGTTGACGGTTACCGTAACGGTGGCCGTGGCGTCGTCGATCGTGCCGGTCAGTTGCGGCGTGGTGTCGCTGGTGGTGAACGCATCGTCGATGCCCACAACCGGCGCAGTCGTGTCGACGGTCAGTTCGTTGGTTGTATCGTCCGAGGCGTAGTTCCCGAAGGGGTTAGTCGCCGTGGCCACGACGTCGTAGGTGCCTTCTTCCAGTGCGGCGATGGTATCGTCGGCCAGCGTCCACGTGCCGTCGCCGTTGTTGACGGCGTCGTAGTCGTTTTCATCGACGGTAACGACAATGGTCGCCGCCGGATCGTCGATCGTGCCGGTCAGTTGCGGCGTGGTGTCGTTGGTATCGAGTTCGTCGACTGTAACCTCCGGCAGGATTTTGATAACCAGCTCGTTGACCGTCTCGTCCGTTCCTACGTTGCCGGCCTGGTCCGTTGCGGTTGCGGCTACGTCGTAGCTTCCGTTGGCCAGTTCAGGGGCGATGGTGTCGTCATCGAGCGTCCACGTGCCGTTGCCGTTGTTGGTAGCCTCGTAATCATTTCCGTCCACGTTGACCCAGACGGTGGCGTCCGGCTCGCTGACCGTGCCTGTCAGTTGCGGCGTGGTATCGGCGGTTATTAACACGTTGACCGTAACGACCGGATCGGTCAGGTCGATATCCAGCTCGTTGAATGTGTCATCGTAGTCGGATGTCCCGTTGGCTGCGTTGGTGGCCACCGCGACAACGTCGTAGATGCCTTCTTCCAGCTCGGCGATGGTGTCGTCAGCCAGCGTCCACGTGCCGTCGCCGTTGTTGACCGCGTCGTAGATGTTCCCGGCGACCATAATCTGTATGGTGGCGGCCGGGTCGGTAATCGTGCCTGTCAGCTCGGGCGTGGTGTCCGAGGTGGCCAGTTCGTCGATTGTAATGACCGGTACGTTTGTGTTGACGGTCAACTCATCCGTCGTGGCGTCGGTGCCATCATTGCCAGCCGGGTCCGTTGCGGTTACGGCTACGTCGTATGTGCCGTTGGGCAGCGGCGCCGTGGTATTGTCGGGAAGCGTCCACGTGCCGTCGCCGTTGTTGACGGCGTCATAATCGACCCCGTCGATGTTGACTACGATTGTCGCATCGTCCTCGTTGACCGTACCGGTCAGTTCCGGCGTGGTGTCGTCGGTCGTTAAATTATCCACCGTAACCGTCGGGGGCGTCAGGTCGACGATCAGGTCTTCGGTAGTGGTGTCCGTACCGAAGGTTCCCTCGTCGGCATTGGTAGCCAGGGCCAGAACGTCATAGGTATCCTCAGCCAGGGCCGCGACCGTGTCGTCGGCCAGTGTCCACGTGCCGTCGCCGTTATTGACGGCGTCATAACTTGCCCCGCCGACCGTTATCTGGATTACGGCGTCGGGGTCGCTGATCGTACCGGTCAACTCCGGCGTGGTGTCGTTCGTCGTCAGTGCGTCGACCGTGATAGCGATATCGCCGGCCAGCAACAGGCGAGGCTCCAGCGGCTCCATTTCGGACCATGTCGCAGGCTTGCGGCGACAAGTGTCCGGTCTGATGACGCTTTTCCAGCCGTTGCGGTCTGACAGAGGGTCCGAAGCCATGATGATTCTCCCTTGTCAAAAAACGTTCTAATATCCGTCGGATATATCTGTTGCCGCGCTTGGCGGCCTGAGGCGTTGCCGTCCCGGTGATATATCAAGAATATATCGGCGGTTTCTCCAATATCCCGCTATTTGAAGTTGCCGTTTGCAAAAGGCGAATAGGAGTTTAACGCAAAACGCACTGTTTTACTACACAACAAATAGTTAAGCCTTCAGCCGGACCGGGGCATCAGTAATCCTTGCCCCACAATCCCGGAAATACCTTGCCGAGCGAATCGAGCTTCGCGTGGAGATCGGGATCAAGCGGTCCGGCTTTGGAGCAGTTGACGTTCTCTTCGAGTTGTTCGATGTTGGCTGCGCCGGGAATCACGGTTGTAAAGTCAGGCTCTGCCAGGAGGAATCGGATGGCCATTTCCGGAAGTGTCAAGCCGGCTTCCTTTTGGATGTCGTACAGTTTTCGAAACCGTTCGCGCAGGTCGTCGTCCATCCAGTCGGGCGGCTGCTCCAGCCACTGCTCATGAGGCACGGCCAGGCGTCCCTGTTGCAAGGGCGCGCCGAGCACCACACCTGCGCCCAGTTCGCCGGCGGCGGGCAGAAGGTACTGCTTTGCGTTCCGCCAGATCAGGCTGTACTGAAACGCCACGAGCACCGCGTCGATCTCCAGGTCGATCTCAGGCAGCACTTTTTTCAGCAGGTGCGCGTTGTTGCCGGAAATGCCGAGATGCGAAGCCAATTTCTGCTCCTTGGCCCATTGGAGGAACCGGACAACCGGGGCCGAGGCGTAGTCGTAGGAGGCGTCCGGATCGACTTCGCACCGGCTGCGCGGCTGGTCCATGTCCTGCCAGTACACGGCCCAGTCGGCTTCATGGATGTAGAGTATGTCCACCGAGTCGCGCCGCAGAAACTTCAGTGACTGCTCGAATTGAGTTTTGAAGGCGTCGAGCTGGCGGAATGGGCCGGTCTGCCAGTCCCACCGGCCGCACTTTGTGGCCAGAAGGCAATCCTCTTTGCGCCCTTCAAGCACCTCGCCGATGATCTCCTGTGAGTTGCCGTACATCGGCGCGGTGTCGATGTAATTGATGCCCAACTCCAGCGCGCGCTCCACGACGCGCATCGCCTCGTCGCGCGCCGTGCCGAGAGTTTCAGCCAGGAACAGCCCCCCGAACGCCACTTCGGTGATTTGCAGCTTCGTTTTGCCCAGCGGGCGTTTCTTGATTTCATTCATACTCTTTGTCCTTCTCGTCGTCCGCATCGAGAGGATGTGGCTGGTGGTTACAGCCGATGTCTATGCCGCTTAGTGTCTTGATGCCATGCGTCTTATCCGTACCGGTGATAGGCCTCCACGAGTGCCAGGATGTTCTCCGTAGGCGTGTCGGGCAGGATATTGTGGGCTGTGCCGAAGATATAGCCGTCGGGTCCGAACGTGTCGGCGACGTGCCGGATATGCCGGTCTACGTCCGCCGGCGTGCCGTGCGGCAACACGTCCTGGATGTCGATGCCGCCCTGGAAGCAAAGCTGCCGGCCGAAGTCGCGCTTGATCCCAACCGCGTCCGGGCCGATGGCGGCCGGCTGAAGCGACTGAAGTATGTCCAGACCGGCGTCGATGAAATCCCCGATCAACTCCGTTACTTTACCGCAGGAGTGGTACATGGTCCGGATGCCGAAGTTGTGGGCGAGGTTGTTGAATGCGGCGAAGTGAGCCTTGAAAAAGCGGCGGTACATCTCGCGGGAGACCCACAGCGACTGCTGCGTGCCCATGTCGTCGCCCATGAAGAAGATGTCGATGTTTCCCTCGGCCGCCTCGAACACGCGGCGGTTGTAGTCCAGGTAGTATGCCGCAACGTGTTCCAACAGACATTCGGCCATCGCCGGCTTCAGGGCCAGATCGGCCAGGAAGTTCTCCGTGCCGCGGAGGTACATAGCCGCCTTGAGCTGGGCGGTGCGGTCCAGTCGATCTCCGCCGAAGATAACGGCCAGGCCCGACGAGCGGATTTTCTCACAGGCGGCCTTTACGCCGGAGTAGTTCCATCGGCTTGCATCCGGCCAGGAGTGATTTTCGATGTCGGATGCGCTCCGGGCGGCCGCCAGCGGCGAATGGACAAGGTGCTTGTAAGTCCATTGATACGGCCGGCCGTTGCCCCTTTGGCCGGTAACAGTCCGGAACGTACGGACGACGCCCCAATGGTCTGTAAACTTTTCGTCGTCTTTTCCCGCCGCCGGGGCTGAAAAGCCCGGGCCTCGGAAGTAGCGAGCGTCGCAGCCGACCGCCTGCAAGACGCCTTCAACGTCGGCTGCGCCGAAAGCACCAACGAGACGGTCGTAGACTTCCGGGACGGCCCAGAAGTCGATAGGAATACGGTCGGGCTTGCGACGCTCCGCCGCGGTGAGGATTCGTTCTCTTCCGGTCATGTTTTAACTGCGCAGCCCCTTTTCACTTTTGGGGGCTTGGCGGGGTTTGTTCGTCGTCCGTATCGAGCGGTTTCGGCTGATGGTCGTAGCCGATGGTCGCGCCGTCGAGTGTCTTGATGACGGGCCGCGGGTTGTCTTTTTCATGATTGAGCAGCTTGAGTTCGAGTTCTTTGCATTGTTGTTCATCTAGTGTTTTGAATCCGACTCGCCCGCGGCATTTCGGGAATTTCGAGCAGCCCAGCCACGGGCCTCGCTTTGACCGCCGCAGGTACAGCGGGCTTTGGCACTTCGGGCAGGGCAGCTCCACCTCCAGTGGCGGTGCGGCGGGCAGCTTGACGTTGCCTTTTTTGTCGAGGTTGACCACGCCGTCGCATTCCGGGTATCTAGGGCAGCTTAGGAACGGTCCGTACCGGCCTCGACGCAGCAGCATCGGCTCGCCGCATTTGGGGCAGGCGACGCCTACTGCCTGGGGCTTGATCTTCCTGCCGTCGGAGTCCACCGGGTGCGTCGTTTTGCATTTCGGATAGCCGGTACATGCCAGGTATCGCCCGTCCCTGCTGAACCTGTAGGCCATTGGTTTGCCGCAGGCCTCGCAGACGTAATCGCTCGGCTGGCTCTCGGCCTTGGCGTGCACCATCTCCTCGCCGGCACGCTTGAGGTTCTTGCTGAACGGGCCGTAGAAATCCTTCAGTACGCCGACCCAGCCCGCCCGGGCGTCCTCGATTTTGTCGAGCTGCTGTTCCATGTGTGCGGTGAATCGCACGTCCATGACCTTCGGGAAATGCTTGACGAGCTTGTCGGTAACGACGCCGCCCAGGTCCGTCGGATGGAATGCCCGTTGAATGAGTTCGACATAGCGGCGGTCCTGTATGGTCTGGATGATGGCGGCGTAGGTGCTGGGCCGACCTATGCCGTCGGCCTCCAGCGCCTTTATGAGTGAGGCCTCGGTGTATCTGGGCGGCGGCGGGGTAAAGTGTTGTACCGGCCTGATCGCCACCGGCGCGACCGGTTTGCCCGGCTCGATGTGAGGCAGGATCTGGTCGCCGCCTTTTGGCCTGCCCGCCACGCGCATAAAACCGTCGAAGGCGAGCCTTCGGCCCAAGGCCTTGAACACCGCATCGCCGGCGGGCGTTTCGGCTGCGATCTCCGCGTCGGTAACCTTCCAAAGTGCCGGCGGCATCTGGCAGGCGACAAAACGCCGCCATATCAGCTCGTACAGCCGGGACTGCTCGCCGGTGAGATGACCCTTCAAATCTTCAGGACTGTTTCCAACGGCGGTTGGGCGGATAGCCTCGTGCGCCTCCTGCGCGCCGGCGCCCGAGGTGAAAATGTTCGGCTTTTCGGGCACGTACTTGTCGCCGAAATTTTCGTTGATGAACGAACGGCATTCCGCGACCGACTCGGCAGAGAGGTTTCGGCTGTCGGTTCGCATGTAGGTAATCAGCCCGACGCTGCCGGAGCCGGGAATGTTGACGCCTTCGTAGAGCTGCTGGGCGATTCGCATAGTCCGTGAAGCCGAGTAGCGCAGTTGCACCGAGGCAGCCTGTTGAAGGGCCGCGGTGGTAAACGGCGCCGGCGGGCGGGATCGGCTGTCGCGCTGGCTGACCTTTTGAACAACGAAGTTCGCGGCCGACTCAGCCAAGGCAACGTCGAGGACCACCCGGTTTTTGGCAGGCCCCTTGGCCTCGGGATGCTCCGTCCGCTGAATGTTCTGTATCTTCAGGCCCAGCGCCTCGGCGACTTCAACGGTTTCCTCGGCGTTGTCAGGCTCGAACTTTTTACCCCGCCACTTCAGAAGCTCGGCCCGGAAGGCGTCGTTGGCGGCGAGAAAGTCCTGCTGTTGCTCGCGTGTCGGGCCGTTGCCCTTGGCGTCGATGGTGGCGAGAAACGCCGCCCACTGCCCCGACAGCTCGCCTGCGCCTTGGCAGTTCGGGGTAAAGACGCCGCTGATACGCCAGTATTCTTCCGGTGTGAATGCATCGATTTGGCGCTCGCGTTCGACGATGAGCCGCACGGCGACCGACTGGACTCGTCCGGCCGACAGGCCTCGCGCGACCTTCTTCCACAACAGCGGTGAAATTTCGTAGCCGACGATACGGTCGAGAATCCGCCGGGCCTGCTGAGCGTCAACCTTGTTCATGTCCAGCCCGTGCGGATTGGCGAACGCCTCGCAGATGGCGGTTTTGGTAATCTGGTTGAACACGACGCGGCGGATTTTGTTTTGCGGCACGCCCAGGCTCTCGGCCAGGTGCCAGGCAATGGCCTCGCCTTCGCGGTCCAGGTCGGTGGCCAGGAATACCTCAGGCGCGCTGCGGGCATATTTCTTAAGCTCCGCCAGCACCTTGCGCCGGCTCGGAAGCGGCTCATACGTCGGCGTAAAACCATGGCCGATGTCCACGCCCATTTCCCGCCCCGGCAGGTCGCGGACGTGGCCCATCGAGGCCTTGATGACGTAGCCGCTGCCGAGATAGCGATGGATCGTCTTGGCCTTGGCCGGCGATTCGACGATGACGAGCTTCCTGCCCGGCCGCGAGGAAGCAGTATTCTTTTTTCTCTTCTTGAAAGCTTTTGCCATGGATGTTGCTCTATTCGGTTCCCGCCGACCCATCGGTTCAGTAGAAAACACGCTCTGCCGGCTCGGCAGACGGGGCATAATGATTTGACTCGCCGGATGGGTTTGTCAAGCGCCTGATGAATTTTATCTATTGTTCATCCGGGTCGTGGGGCGATTTGAAGGGGCGGCCCGGCTGTAGAGGGATGTAGGGGTATTTTTGTAAGCTCTTGCTGTGAAAGAGCTTTTGTCGTGGCATCCAGGAGCTGCACCGGGCGGCGATTCAATCGCTGCCGGCCGGCGGCTTGGCCCGGTCGGCGAGGACCGCTTCAGCCAACCTGCGGGAGACGTAAAGCTTTTTGATGTAAATCAGCTCGGAGAGTTTTTGGCCGAGTTGGCCCTTGGACCGCTCGTGCAGGACGAAAGGCCCGAACGTTTTGCCGTTCTGCTCCAGCCAAAGCGGCTGGCCCTTGATCGTGCCGATTAGCCTCGAACCGTCGATCAGGTGGAAGCTCCATTTCAGCCGGCGGGTCGGATACTCCCGGCCGGTGTAGACCCGCTCGGGCGTGCCCATGGCCTTCCATCGCCACTGCTGGACCATTTTCTCTTCCCGGACAATCGCCGCGATGCTCAATACGGTGATCAACGGTATCTGCCGCCATCGCTTTTGGCTCTCGATATACAACTGCCAGTTATGCCCGCGTGTTGTGTACAGCGAGCCTGCCAGCAGAGTCCCGTCGGACAGTTGAATCACGCCCGGCAGCGCATCTTCACGTTTGGGAGGTTTTGTAATTGTTATCGGCCTGGCCGGCTGCGTGGTTGCAGCCGGCTGCGTATCGAGCGGCTTGGCCCGGCTGAGCCAGTAGTCAAGGTTGCCGCCGGGCCGTGATTTAGCCTGCTTCCCGGCGCCGCAGCAAAACGCCAAAGCGACAATCAGATACGTCGCGCAAAGTATCGCAGAACCTTTTTTCATTCGTGGAGCTTTTTGCCTGCCGTTCGACGGGCAGGCGATTTGAATATTTGTCGTCGCCATTGTTCTGCCGGATGAGTATGATGAAATCGGCGTCTATATCATGACAGCCTCGACGCCAAATGACAACAACAGGGTCGCGGTGGGGGGGACTCAAGGGTAAGCCATTCGATTTGTCGTTGACCCAAATGGGCTAAGGCTGCTAGTGTGTTTGGCTCAGACCGGATGCGATGCTGGGCCGTTGCGACGGAAGTCAGATGACATAATCAGGAATCAGGACCATGCCACCTCAACCGCTAATGGACGTTTCGAAGCTTGACATGAACCGGCTGCTGGTTTCGAAGGAAGAAATCTACGCGGTCAACCCGCATCGCCACGAGTTTGCGCGGCTGGACGGGATATTGATGATTGATCGTGATGCCGGCCTGAGCGCCGGCTACCACGACGTTCGAGACGACGAATTCTGGGTTCGGGGGCACATTCCGGGCCGGCCGATCTTCCCCGGCGTGATGATGATCGAGACGGCGGCGCAGCTTGTGAGTTATTACGTCATGAGCTGTTGGCCCGATAAGGGCTTTCTCGGCTTCGGGGCCGTGGACGGTGTGAAATTCCGGGGCCAGGTTACCCCGGGCCAGCGGATTATCATGGTCGGCCAGATGCTTGAGAATCGCCCGCGCCGTTGTGTCGGCTACACGCAGGCGTTCGTAGAGGGCACACTTGTCTACGAGGGCAAGATTACAGGCATGTGGCTGTAGTCGCCGCCGGCCCGGCGCCGCCGAAATATCAAAAGCCTCCGGGCCGGATAACCACGTAACCATGTCCAATCGGATGAGCCAATTCGACGGCCGGCTGGCGGTTTGTCCCCCGTTGGATGATGAACAGCTCACCGCCATCCCCGCCAGGCGGGGCGTGTTTCTGCTGGCTGACGAATCCGGAAAGCCCGTCTTGCTGGCGACCGCTGCGAGCATCCGCGCCCGGCTTCGCGCGCGTCTGACGGCGCCGGCCGACCAGAAGCGCAAAAGGGCAGCCGACCTGCGCCAGGTTACGCGGCAGATTTTTTGGAAGTTGGCCGGGGGGCACTTTGAGACAGACCTGATGTTCTTCGAGCTGGCGCGGCGGATATGGCCGAAAGAGTACGTCAAGATGCCGGCCTGGAAGCCGGCGTGGTTCGTCGGCGTCAACGTGGCGGACAATGTGCCGCATTTCGTTCGGACGCGCGAGGTGTTTGCCGTCGGCGGGCGATATTTCGGACCGTTCGCCCGCGCACGCTCAGCCGAGGAGTTCGTCAAGGCAATTCAGGACGCCTTCGACCTGTGCAGAGACGTTCGCCGTCTGCGTCTGTCGTCCGGTGTTCAATCTTGCACATACGCGCAGATCGGACGTTGTTTGCGCCCGTGCGACGGCAGTATATCAATGGACGCATACCGGGCCGTGTTGAGCCGGGCGGCGGACTTCGCCGCAGGCGACCGCGAGCCGCTGCGCCGGCAACTGACGCGGCAGATGAAGCAGGCCTCCGGAAAACTCAACTTCGAGGCCGCCGCGGACTGCAAGGCCAGGCTGGACCGGCTGGCCGCCTTTGACGCCAGGGCGCTTAGTTATGGGCGCCCGGTTGAGCAGTTCCGCTACCTTCTGGTTCAGCCGTCGGGCAGCTCGCGCAAGGCAAAGTTGTTCCTGGTCGATCGTGGTTTTATCGCCGCCGGTAAGCCGCTGGACTTTCCGCTGCTGGATGCTCAGCTTCGCTCGGTGCTGGACAAGATGAATCGCTTCGTCGCCCGGCGACGAACGCCCGGCGAGCCGGAGCGTTGGCGGCTTGGGCTTGTGGCGAGGTATCTGTTCAGCGGCGACGAGCGAAAGGGCCTGATGTTTCACTGGCACGGCGATGTTACGGTGCGTCAGCTTCGCCTGGCCGTCGAGGCGGCGGCTGACCGTCTGCGGCTGCGTGCGCCGCGAAAACGCGGTTCCGTTTCAGAAGCCCGGTAGTCTTGGCGGTAACGGGTAGGGTATAATCATTGGCGAAAACCCGCTGGGTGCTGCTTGCGCGTAATAATGAAATCCCTGAAGGCATTGCTGGAGCTTCTGCCTCGCCGCCGTCGGCGGTTCTGGCGATACATATCGCCGCAGCGTCGCGGGGTGGGGCTTGGCATGCTGGCCCTGCTGGTCGTGCTGGTCTACGGCTACTGGTACCTGACCAACGACCGGCGCATCCGCGACCAGGCTGAGGGCTACCTTCGCAATCTGACCGGCGGCCAGGTGCGAATTCGAAAGGTGGACTTCAGCCTGTTCGGGGGCATCGAACTTACCGACGTGGTGGTGCGCATTCCGCAGGACGATTCACCGAGACCATTTTTTCATGCCCGAACGGTGTTTCTGTGGCATCAGCCCTGGGGCCTGTTTTTTAAGGGCCGCCTCCAGCCTACGAAGATTATCTGTGAAGCGCCTACCGTAACGCTTGAGCATGACACACAGACCGGCCGGTACAACGCCGAAAGGCTCTTTGCTCTGGCCAGGCGGCATCGTGCTCCGAGCGGTATCCTTGGGGATCAATTGCCGCCGATTCGCGTGCTCCGCGGGCGGCTTTGCGTGGTGGACCTTGAAGCCGGCATGCGCTACCCGCGGCGGCCGGTGCCGCTGCACATGTCGATGGTCCCTGTCTCGTTTACCGACTACAAGATCAACTTTGAAGAAGAACACGCCGAGGGCCAAGCGTCAATCCGAGGTTCTTTGGTGCTTAAAGTCGCCAGCGGCGAGATTGCCGAACTGACCGGTGTCGTGCCGATTACGAACATCGAGGCTTCCCTGCCCAAGAAGTATGGTCGGTGGCTTCAGCGGTATAAAATAAAGGGTATCTTCAAGGTCTCTGAGCGCCGCTCCGTGCCTGATAGACTGGGCCTCTTCCGGGCCGAGCTGGTGGATGTATCACTGACGCTGCCGCCCGCCGAGGGGGGGCTGTGCTTCCGACACGTCAGCGGGGAGCTGGTTTTCGATGAAAAAAAAGGTGTGGAGCTTCGGTCGATTGCCGGCCAGATCGTCCAGGCCGGCGAAGCGAAGTTCGAGCTGTCCGGCCGCTACGAAGGCTTCGAACCGGACAGCCCGTTTTCCATCCAAATCCACATTGACGACATGATGCTTCCTGCTGCCGAGGACGCCTCCGGCGCCCTTGCGGCGGCGCTGCGGAACCTGCACGAGACCTATCAACCTCAGGGGCGGATTACCGTCTCGGCGACGTTTCGCAGGCTGGCCGACGGAACGCTCGACGTTCAGGGCACCGCCGAGCCTAAAGGCATATCGGTGTTGTATAAATACGTTCCCTATCGGCTAGAGGGGTTGAGAGGCACGATTGCCTTTCATGGCGGCCGAGTCGATCTGCACGACCTGAAGGCGCGACGCGACAAAGGCCGAGTCTCTATCAACGGGTTTGTCTGGAACCGCGACCGGCGCCGGGCCTACGACGTTACTGTCGTTGCAAGGGACGCTCCGTTCAATGCCGAACTCCGCAGCGCCATCCCCAGGGAACTTGTAACGATTTGGGACCGTCTAAGCCCCACGGGCACGGCGGGCCTGAATGTCCGCGTCCACCGGGACTTTTCAGAGGAGCAACTCAGCACCGACGTCATGCTTGTTTTCGACGGCCAGGCTTCGTTCAGCTACAAGGGCTTTCCATATCGCCTGAACAACCTGATCGGCGAGGCGAGAATCACCGGCAGCGACGTGCAGGTCGAGTCGATCCGTGGCGAGGCCGGGTCGCTGCAATGCCGGATCAGCGGCGATGCGTACAAATTCAACAGCCCTGCTGCGGAAGTGAAACTAAGGGTCGAGGCGACCAATCTGCCGTTGGACGAGACACTTCACCACGCGCTTCCCAAACGCGGCAAAGCGGCCATGGAGGCCCTTGGCCCAAAAGGCTCAGCCGATCGGGTTACGGCACTGGTCAGCAAGTCGCCCGGTAAGCCCCTGGACTATCATATCGTCGCCGACCTTTCGGATGTTGGGCTTGAGCTGAAGGCGTTCCCGTACGCGCTTTCGGCTTTGGCCGGTCGTCTTAGCATTCGCCCTGACCGGGCCGTTATTGAAGAGCAACTCACCGGCCACCACGGCAAGGCGCAGGTTACAGCCAGCGGACAGGTCTTACTCTTCGAGAAAAACTTCGGCCTGGACATCCAGGTCCGGGCCGTCGACGTTCAGCTCGACAGGGACCTGTTCGACGCGCTGCCGGAAGCGCTGCGGAAGACCTGGCTGAAGCTATCGCCATCGGGTCGGGCGGACATGATGCTGTCCGTTCAGCAGAACATTCCGGAGATTTCCGACGAACTGGGATTTCGCTTTGTATTGGACGCCCGCGACATGGAAATTACCTACGCAGGCTTCCCGTACACGTTCCGCGGCATCACCGGGCGGGCCATCGCCACGCCGGGGCGGGTCATACTGGAGGAACTGACCGCCGTGGAAGGCCCGATGCGTGCAAGTCTCAGCGGTGAGATAGTCATGGGCGAGGCGTCCGACCGTGCCGAGCTGAACCTCAAGGCCGACAATATCCCGCTCGACGAAAAGCTGCTCGCCACCGTGCCGTCGGATCTGGCGCCGCTGGCGGACCGCTTTCAGCCCGGAGGCAACTTCGATGTAAAGCTGGACAAGCTTTGCCTCCTGCGCCGGCTGGAACCGGCAACACAACCGCCCGCAGCCACCGCACCAACACAGCCGGCCAAGCCAAGCTATAAGGTTACATGGAGCGCCGAGGGGACCATGTCCATCAAAGATGTCATCATGGACATTGGTATCACCAATAAGGAGATTTCGGGCACGATTGCCGGCTCGGCCGCCAGCACGCAGGACGGGCTTGGCCTGGACGCGGAGATTAAGTTAGACCGCATACGCATCGGCAAGCAGAGGATGACGAATTTTCGCGGCCGGCTGCGTAAAGGCCATCGCAGCAAGCTGGTTCGAATAGAGGACCTTTCCGCCCGCAGCCACGGCGGCAGACTGGCCGGCTTCGCCGAAATCAAGCTGACCGACCCGTTGCAGTATGGTGTGAGCCTGTCGGTCGAGGATATCAACCTCAACAGGCTGTTCAACGCCGGCGTCGCCGACCCGGCCAAACGCACCGGAGTCAGGGGTTTGCTTATGGGCAACCTGCAACTGACCGGCGCGGTCGGCAGTCCCGAAACGCGACAGGCATCCGGCGTGCTGATCATCTCCAAGGGCAGGCTCTACAAGCTGCCGGTGGTCCTGGGCCTGCTGCACGTGCTGTACCTCTCGCTGCCGAGCGACTCGGCCTTCACCGAGGGCCAGCTAACCTACTACCTCCGCAGAAACAAGCTCATCTTTCGCGAGATTCATCTTACCGGACCGGCCCTGTCGATTGTCGGCTCCGGTTCCATGGACATGAAAACCGAGAGGCTGAACCTGACGTTTCTCACAGGCCCGCCGGGCAAGCTCCCGCGAATGCGAAGCCTCGCAGATGGCCTGCTGAAAAGCATCATCCGTGAGATTATGGAAATACGGGTTACCGGGTCCCTGGCGAAGCCCAGAATGCGAACCGTAACGCTGCGAAGCCTGGAAGACGTCATCGGCAGGCTGCTTCGTCCTGGCCAGTCCGGCGAATAGCCACTACACTGGCCTGACCCCTGCCGGCAGGGCGGAAGTGCCTTTAATGACGAAAGGAACGTAACAAGATGGCGGAAGCGAAAATCGGAATCATAGGTGGGTCCGGGCTTGGCGATGTGCTCTGTGCCGAGGCCGAGGGCGAATCCGTTACCGTCGATACCCCGTTCGGCTCGCCTTCGGATGCTGTTGCTCAGGTTGAGTGGTCCGGCCTGCCCGTCGCGGTGCTGAACCGCCACGGACGGGGGCATTTGATTCCGCCGTCGAAGGTCAACTACCGCGCGAACATTTTTGCGCTCAAGAAGCTCGGCTGCACGCACGTCATTGCATCCGGTGCGGTCGGCTCGCTGCGGCAGGAGATTAAGCCGAAAGACCTGGTTGTTCCGGATCAGGTCATTGACAAGACCTGCCGTCGCGAAGCGACGTTTTTTGACGAGTTCTTCGCCGCGCACGTGGAGTTTGCCGCACCGTTCTGTCCCGTGCTGCGAAAGCACCTGCTTGGCTGCGCCGAGGCGGTGGCGGCCACCGTACACGACGGCGGGACGTATGTTTGCATGGAAGGCCCGGCCTTTTCCTCGCGGGCGGAGAGCCATATGCACCGCGCGTGGGGCGGCGACCTGATAGGCATGACAGTCATGCCCGAGGCCAAGCTCGCACGCGAGGCCGAAATGGCGTACGCGATGGTCTGCCTGCCAAGCGACTACGACTGCTGGATGCCGCACCCGAATGAACTAGACAAACATGAGCTGCTGAAGGAAATCATCTCCAACCTCACCGAAGCAACGGGCAACGCCGCCGGCCTTATCAAGGCCGCAATCAAGCGATTCGGGGAGATTGCGACTGTCGCCTCTCCGGCACACGGTGCGATGGAGCTGGCTATCTGGTCCGACAAGAAGATGATTTCCCCGGCCGCCCGCGAACACCTGGGCGTACTCGTGGAAAAGTATCTGTAACGTAACATAAAAGGCCTTAGAGCGGATTTCGACAAGTGATCGTTTTTCAGGGAGGTGATTATCATGAATAGGTGTTTGATTCTTTTTGTGGCGGTGGTCTTGTCCGGGCAGCTTGCTTTTGCCGAAGGCCGGAAAGAAAAGCCGCGCCCCAGCCGGGACGGAACACGCAATGAGGCGATTATCATCGACCATACCTGCCTGGACGTCTCGAAAATCCCGGGCAAGTGGATTGCCGCGGCCAAGCATAAGGTGAAGATTCACTACGCCCACACCTCGCACGGCGGGCAACTCATACACGGCCTGAAAATGCTGGCGAAACAGGACCCGAAATACGCCTTTGTTCTCCAGAAGCAATCGCTGCCGAAGCAGTCCAACGCGGTGTGCATCTTCGACGGCATGGAGCACAATACGTACATTGGGCCTGGCGGCTATTGGGCGTCTGCGGACGGGCTGAAGGCCGTGGGCGACGTGCTGAAGCACAACCCCGCAATCAACGTTTCGCTGTGGTCCTGGTGCTGCCAGCAGAACGGCAACAGCGAGAAAACAACCCGGCGCTACCTGAAGGCCATGACAAGACTGGAAAAGGCCCATCCGAAAGTAACGTTTGTGTACATGACCGGCAACGCCCAGTCATGGCGCGGGCATCACAGCTATCCCGACGACCGCGAAGGATACAACCGCTACCTCCGCAACGAGCAGATTCGCGCATACTGCCGGAAGCACAAAAAGGTCCTGTTCGATTTTGCAGACATCGAGTGCTGGTACAAAGGCTCGCAGGCCGGCAGCGTTTATGAGGGTAAAAAGTTCCCGCGTGAACACGACCGGTACAACCGCAACGAAGCCGGCCACACCTCGCGAGAAAACTGCTTCAACAAGGGCAGGGCGTTCTGGTACTTGGCGGCCCGACTGGCCGGTTGGGATGGGAAACCCGAACGGACCAAGGCGAAAAAATAAAATCGTAGCGTACGCGGACCTGCGGTCCGCTGCTAAACGGGACGGAAGATTTGATTATCGCGTATCACGCGATTTTCACCACGTAATGCCCATGGATCGCTATCCATGGGCGTTAACGCGTGGTATTTGTAAACGATGCAGAGGGACTCCGCACTGCGGCGAGTTACATCAGGATGAATCCCGTCAAAACAGGATGGGGTTCCCAAAATTGGAACTTCG
>JAXIHJ010000143.1:0-25390 GCA_034189755.1 Planctomycetota bacterium | reverse complement strand
GGAAGTTATCGAAGAAGCTCAGCGCCTCCTCGACCCGCATCGCCAGCACGTCCGCAATTGTTTTGCCCTTGTATCTGACCTCCAGCGTTTCGCGGTTGTAGCGTGCTCCCTTGCACTCCTGGCAGGTAACGTAGACGTCGGGCAAAAAGTGCATTTCGATGCGCTTGGTGCCCTGGCCGCCGCACGCCTGGCACCGCCCGCCCTTTACGTTGAAGCTGAATCGCCCCGGCTTATAGCCGCGAATCTTCGCCTCGCGCGTCTTGGCGAACAACTGGCGGATCAGGTCGAAGACGCCCGTATAGGTCGCCGGGTTGGACCTCGGTGTTCGGCCTATCGGCGACTGGTTAATCTCGATTACCTTGTCGATATTCCCGGCGCCGAGTACCTTGTCCATCTCGCCGGGCTTGTCGCGCGAGCCGTGAATTCGCCGCCTCAGCGCCCGCAGCAGTGTCTGATTCACCAGCGTGCTTTTGCCCGATCCGCTGACGCCCGTTACGCAGATGATGCCGCTCAGCGGAAAGCGAACGTCGATATTCTTGAGGTTGTTCTGGCGGCAGCCGCGAACCTCAACGCACTGGTTCGGCGAGACCTCTCGCCGCTGGTCGGGCGGCTCGATGCACATCTGGGCGGATATGTATTTGCCGGTAATCGATTCCGGCGCCGAGCAGATGTCGTCCAAACCGCCTTGGGCAACGATGCGTCCGCCGTGTCGTCCGGCGGCCGGCCCCATGTCGATGACCTGGTCGGCCGACCGGATAGTCGCCTCGTCGTGCTCGACCACCAGCACCGTATTGCCCATGTCGCGAAGGTGCTTCAGTGTGCGGATGAGTCGCTGGTTGTCGCGCTGGTGCAGTCCGATCGTCGGTTCGTCCAGCACGTAGCAAACGCCCACCAGTCCGCTGCCGACCTGCGTAGCCAGGCGAATGCGCTGGGCTTCCCCGTTGGAAAGCGTCGCCGAGGTGCGATCGAGCGTAATGTAGTCCAGCCCAACGTCGGCCAGGAAGGTCAGCCGGTGACGAATCTCCTTCAGGATCACCTGTGCTATTTGCGATCGCTCGGCGTCCAGGGCCAGCGTCTTGAAGAAGCCCAGCGCCTCGGAGATGCTCATGTGCGTAACGTCGTGTATGTTTTTATCGCCGATGTGGACGGCCAGCGACGCCGCCTCGAGCCTCGCGCCGCCGCATGCCCGGCAGGGTTGCTCCGACAGATACGAATGCAGGCGCGACTTGACGAACTCGCTGTCGGTCTTTTTCCAGCGGCGGTCCAGGTTGGGGATAACGCCCTCGAAGCCGCCGGCCTTGTCGCCAAACATCAGCAGCTTCCGAATGCGGGCGGTCAGGCTGCGGTATCGCTCATTCGGCGACGCGCCGTACTGCCGGCAGAACTGGCGAATCAGGCGGTTGTAATAAATGTTCATCCGCTTGCCGTTATGCCGCCAGGCGTCGATAGCGCCGCCGCTGAGCGGCAGGTCCGGGTCCGGCACAATCAGGTCCGGGTCGAATTCCAGAATGGTGCCCAGCCCGTCACAGCTTTTGCACGCGCCGTAAGGCGAGTTGAAGCTGAACATCCGCGGGCTAAGCTCAGGCAGGTTGGCCTCCAGATGGACCGGGCAGGCGTAGGTGGAGCTGAACAGCATGTCGGTCCAGCCTTCTCCGTTGGTCTCTGCGTGCGGCTGCCTGTCGCCGCCTGCCTCTTTGTTACTTTCTTTTTCATGTGAAATAATCGCCAGTCCGCCCGTCAGGCCGAGCGCCGTCTCGATGCTGTCGGACAGCCGAATGCGAACCGACTTTTTCAGGATCAGCCGGTCGACAACAACGTCGATGGTGTGCTTCTTGCTTTTATGAAGTTCGGGCGGATTTTTGAGGTCGCAAATTTCGCCGTCGATTCTCACGCGTACGAAGCCCTCGCGCTGCACGTGGCTAAGCAGCTCGACGTGCTGGCCCTTTTGGCCCCGGATAATCGGCGCCAGCACCATAAACTTTGTGCCTTCCGGCAACGTCATAATCGCATCGACCATCTGGCTGACCATTTGCGACGTAATCGGCCGGCCGCATATCCAGCAGTGCGGCTCGCCGACGCGGGCGAACAGCAGCCGCAGGTAGTCGTAAATCTCCGTGGTGGTCGCTACGGTCGATCGCGGATTGGCGCCGCGGCCACGCTGCTCGATAGCCACCGTCGGCGGCAGGCCCTCGATGTGCTCAACGTCAGGCTTGGAAAGCTGCTCCAAAAACTGCCTCGCATACGCCGAGAGGCTCTCGACGTATTTTCGCTGGCCCTCGGCGTACAAAGTGTCGAACGCCAGCGAGCTTTTGCCCGAACCGCTTAGGCCGGTAATCACCACCAGCTTGTCGCGGGGGATGCGGACGTCGATGTTCTGGAGGTTGTGTTCCTTCGCCCCCAGCACGACGATCTCGCGGGCCGCGTTAGCGGCGGTCCGGCCGGCAGCCGCATTGCCGCGCGCTGTCTTGCGGCGAGGCTTCGACTTGACGCTGGTCTTCCCAGCCGAGGTTGTCCTTCTTGTCCTGGCCATGTGAATAGAAACCGTTGATTATAACACAATCGACCGGCATGAAACAATGCACTCGGTTCGCGCTCCAGAATGTTCAGGCGGGATGTCAGAGGTTCGCGGCGTTCGCGGCGTTCGCGGCGTTCGCGGCGTTCGCGGCGTTCGCGGTGAGCTACCGGGCGGCCTCGCCGCCAAGTTGAAGTGTCGTCAGTGCGATTGAAACGTCGTTGGTGAATTCGAAGATTGTGTCCAGGCCGGTAACCAGAAAAACGCCCCACACCTGGTTATTTACGCCACAGAGAATCAGCCGTCGATGCTTTTTCGTCAACACCTTCCGAAGTTTCAGCAGCTGGGCGACGTTGGAGCTGTTGATAAAGCTGACGGCTGCAAAGTTCAGCACGACGTCCCGGGCCTGTTGTTCGATATCGCCCATGAGGCCGGCCAGTTCGTCCGCGAATTGAGGATCGTCGGCCAGCTCAACAACCGTAATATCTTCCGACCAATTCTGTATGCCCATTATCGATTCCTTTCGACAGCGGCGCGAATTATCGCAGATGGCGCGCTGCGGTTCAAACATATCCTTTTCGGCAACCCCCGCCGAGCTGAGACACAGAGGGCCGTTTTCATCGCCGGCGGTAGAGCATTTGCTCGTCCAAACCCATGCGGCCCACAGCCGACTGGACCTCGGCCCAGAACCGCCGGCCATCAACGTAGTAGCCGCCGGTGGGCGCAAGCTGCGGCACGTGAGAAGCCCAGAAACGGTTCAACATGCCCATGAACAACTCGCGAACGTATTTGCTCGTCATCGACGCCAGCGCAACCGGCAGGTCTGTCTGCTCGGCACGAACGCGGAAATGAATTTCCGCCGTCAGGTCGTCGAGGCAAAGGCGATAGGCGCTGTGCGTTTCGTCCTCGTCGAGCACCTTTAGCCGCCAGTTCTCGAAGAGGCGCCGGAGGATCGCCACGTAGCGGACTCGTCCGCCCTGGCGGTCCACCGTAATCAGCAGGTTTTGCCCGGCGAACTTCCGCCAGAGAAACATCAGCAGGCGGCTGGTAACGTCCAGCAGCGTGACGGACTTGTTTTTCGTGGCGGTTACCATGCGGTTGTACTCTCCGACAAAGACCGGCTCGGTGCGTATCGCCGCCAGCCGCACGCCGGCGTCGGCCATGGCCTTGGCCAGCAAATTTCCAGCCAGCGCCACGTTCGTATCGCTCACCGCCGTCGGCAGCAGCACCGGCCGGGGCAAACCGGCATACCAGGGATAAAGTGCGGCGCTGCCCTTCGCATCCGGCGCGATGTGCGACAGCAGTTCGTCCAGCGAACCCGGCTTCGCGCCGGAAGCCGCCAGCATCGCCAGCACGCCTCGCTCCAGATGCTTCAACCCGTCCTTGCCTCGCAGGCCCTTGTAGAGTTTCTTGCTGTCAGCGACGGCCACGCGGGTGCCGCGCCTGGCGGGCTTGCAGCAGACGCCGCCGCGCAGCAGGCGCCACAGCGATTGGCCGGCCAGCTCATCGGGCAGTTCGAACGCCGCAGCCGAAACCACCAGCGGCCCAAGTACCGGCCCGAAACCCGCTTCGTCTATGCCCGCAACCACAGCCAATGGAATCACTCCTTACATAACCACACCCGCTACGACATTATGGGCCAGCCAAGCTCATGCTGCAATCAACTCTATACGCCGCGCGCCCGATCGCGCCCAATTCCACCCAATTGCGCCCAGTTGCGCCCAGTTGCGCCCAATTGCGCCCAATTGCGCCCAGTTGCGCCCAAAGCGCTTTTTGCGTAAGTCGCCAGTAAGCAAACACTTAGCCATTTTAGACCCCCATAAATGAGCGGTTTTTGAAATTTTCCAAAACATGGACTTTTTGAGTGTTGGTTCAGTAATCCATTGCCTGCAAAAGCGTTCTGTGTTCCGGGTTCCTGGTTCCGGTTTTCCCGTCTCACAGTCTTCAATTGTCAAATAGCGTTTAACAGATACCGCTCGCTTAGGCGCCCCGCCTACCTACCGGAGGTGGGCAGGTCGCGGCTAGTAGGCGCATAGCACGCCCCCTCCATACTTGGACGAATGACGTTATTTGCGCGCGCAGACGGCGTCGCAAAACTTCTATTGACGTTGTAAGTCCCGGCCAGACCGAGAGAAGTTTTTTTTTATTTTCCGGGGCTACTTTCGGAGTGAGTTTGTAAATCCGTGCGCACAAACGACGTCGTTGGGCCGCAGAGACGCAGAGAGTTTTTATATTTATAAATGACACAAAGACCACGAAGGGCACAAAAACCACAAAGAGTTATAAAGGAGGGAAAACGACGAAAGACGAATTACGGATTACGAGTTACTTGCCCTGAGTCCCGGCGCGCCGGGGTCGGAGGGCGAGTTACAGGCAACTGTCCCTTGTCCCTATTTTCCTGTCCGCATATTCTCCATTTACCCGATGGTCAATATACAGCAGGAAACTAACCGGTTGCACATAGCGGAAAGGGACAAACATGAAAATATGGAAGCCACTGGTCGCGGGTCTAATTGTTCAGGTATTTAACGCAATTGTCGGAAGCGTAACCTGTGGCGGTGTTTTCAACTGGGTTTACAGGCTCGAACCGACAAATGTCTGGAAGCCCATGGATGGACCGCCCGGCGTAACGTTCTACGTGGGGTTTCTGGTGCTCCACATTGTCCTGGCCTTTGTCTACGTCCTGCTCAAAAAGGGGATACCCGGCCCGAACAGGGTAATCAAGGGGCTTGTTTTCGGACTGTGCATCTGGGCGGTCGGAACCTTGCCGGGGATGTTCGCGACCTACTTATTCATGACGGTAGCCACACAGGTCGTGATTTACTGGACGATTATGGGGTTGATACTGAGTCCTATTAAGGGCGTCATAATCGCGGCTATATGCGGAAAGTAGAACTCATCCCAAAAACCTTCTTGCGGGCGGCGACGGGATATTTTGTCGCGCGGCGCGGCCTATTGTTAGTGGCTCTCGCCGCCCTGTTGCCGGTGCCGGCGCGTTTATTGTGCGCCGAGGAGCCGGCTGAGCCTCAGGTTTACGTCGCGGTCTTCGACTTCGCCGGCAGCGAGGCCGTCGGCGAGCAACTTGCCGACCGTCTCCGCCTGGCCATTAGGCGGCAGAAGTTTGAGGTAATCGACCGGCTGACCACGCAGGAGGTTTCCGGCCCGCTGGGCGTCGAGACGGAGGCCGGGAAGGCCATCGACCTGATGAGTAATCGTCTGGGCGCGAACATCGGCCTGTATGGTACGGTGCGGTTCTGGGGGCCGACCGTCCGCGTGGATGTTTGCATCGTTGATTTGACCGGCGAATCGCCGGCTGTGGGCAAGTGCGTCTTTTCCGATTCGACCGAACGGGCAGTCGTCGTAATCGTCCATCAGATCGCCGAGACGGTTACGGACAAGGCCGTATGGTCGCCACCGGAGTACGGCGACGAGGCCGAACCCTCGGCCAGGCAGCTTGGCCGGGCGTTGAACGCCAACGGCGAGTTCGAGGCCGGCCGGCGAGGCTGGGAACGGCCCGACAACGTCTCGACGTTCATAGAGCCCGGCCCGCCGGACCGCGGGCGGGTGCTGCGAATCCGCACCGACCTGGCGCGCGATCCATGGCTGGCGTACCGGCGAAAACTCATGTTCGGCCAGGCCGACCCCGCCAAACCGCCCAAAATCGCGCAGGACAGCAGCTACCACTCGGTCGCCGGCCTGGAAGGCGTGCATTTTTGCAGCGACTGGATCAAGGCCGAGCCGGGCAAACGATACTGGATGCTGGCCGACGTGAAAGGCGGCGGTGGCGGAATGTTCTTCCCGAAGATTTTCATCAAGGGCTTTAGCAGCCAAACGCCGGCTGCGATGGACGGCCTGCCGGAGACGTCGCTCAACGAGATGGGCCTGACGCCGAAGCAATTCGCCGCCCTGCCCGAGGCGCGGCGAAAAAAACTCATCGAGCAGGACGCCGCCAAAAACCCCATGCGCTATGTCCGCGAGTGCTACCGCTGGTATCTGCCCTGCCGCCGCGAAACGCGTCACTGGCAACATTACGCCGCGCCGTTTCCGCCGCGAGGCGGCCTGCCGGCAAACGTCGAGTGGCTACAGATTCAGATTTACGCGTACTGGCCGCCGGGAACGTACTACTTCGACAACGTCAACCTCTACGCCGATCCCCGCCAGAAGGCCCCACTGCCGGAAGAAAAACCACGCACGCCGAGCTTACAGAGGGGAAAAAGCTGAAAGCTATTCCGCGAGCAACAAGTTGCTCGCCCTACTTTCGTTCTGTTTTTCAGCTTTATTTAAAACTCGCTTTGTCCAGTTGCAGGTGTCGCTTGAGGCGCTTAAAGTGCAAATCCACACCCTCAACCTTCAGGCGGATGCTGCCGTTGGCGTTCTTTTTCATCGCAATTTTGCCTTTAAGCGGCGTTCGGGAAAAGACGCTGACCAACAGCATTCGCTTAGCCGCCCTCGCGCGAGCGTGCAGTATGTGCTCGGTCCGGTTCCTGCCGCACTTGTGCGTTTTGGTTGAAATTTTCAGCCGGCCGGCTGAAGCCAATGCGAAATATACGCTGGCGGTCTCGCCGACGATGGCGCCTGTCGGCGTCTTTTTGCCCAGTTCGATCTTCCCGCCGGTGTGCCAGGTCAAATCCGCCGGTTCGGCTACGGCGTTGGCCAATTCGTCCATCACGATCAGCATTTGTCCAGCCTGCGTAACGGACTGGACCGTCATAATCAGATGACGGACGAAGTGGATGTTTTCGCCGCACGCTTCGCCGGCGTCGCAGGCGACCCATCGATAGTTCTTGTCGCATTGAGCCTCGACCACGGTGCCCTGGGCATCGATGCGATGGTCCCGCTCGGCTACGGTAACGGTGTTGTGCGACTGCGCCTGAACCTCGTAGAATCCGTCGCGGCCTTCGGAGAAGTATTCCCGGCTGAACCGCCCGTGTCCCAGGTCGATCAACAGCATTTCACCGTCCACCTGGAGCTGGATGGAATTCATGTCGTGCTGGCTGTGGTTCGCCGACAGGTCGCCGGTCTTGGCTGCGGCATAGAAATTCGGCTTGGGCCAGCAGTCGGCCATCGCCCCCCACCCTATCTCGTGGAAGACCTTCACGGGAATCAGATTCGGAGCGACGCGGGCTTCCAAATCGACCGGGCGGAACAGCATCGCCAGCCCGGCCGCGGACCAGCCCGTCGTGCCGACGTCGCGGTGGAAGCTGTACTCATCCAGCCACCACGCCACCTCCTTCACGCCGTAGTGTTTGACCAACAGATAAAACGCCCCGTGCAGCGGCACGGCAGGCCAGTCGCCGAAGCTGGCCGGCTGGCCGTTGGGCGAAAAGTAGGCGCCGAACAAGCCGGTCGTGTCCATGCCGCGGCTGTGGAAAAGGCTCTGGTCGTCCATGAGGCGGCTTTCAGCCTCCGCCAGCAGCAGGACGTAGCGCATGGCGTAACCCCAGTAGCCGGTGCCCTCGTCCCAGCCGCCCTCGCGCCCCAGCGCGTCGAAGAAATGCTTCAGGGCGGCGCGGGCCAGATGATAGGTTTTTTGGGCGTGCGGTTCTTCATCGCCCAGTGCCAGCGCCGCCAGCCCGCAGCCACAGTTGATAACCGCGTTCCAGTGGTGGTAGCAATTGTACCAGAATGCCTCGGAATCGACGCCCTTGCGGTAAGGCTCGACGGCCTGGTGGCGTATCGCCTGCAGGACGCGGAGGCGGTTGGCCTCGCTGAGGTCCTCCCAAAGCCAATCCAGCCCCACTACGGCGGCGACCGCTGCTTCGGCGGTGCAAAGGTCGGCCGACATGCGGCCGTGGCACGGATCGGTCCAGGTACTCCAGCCTATGAGGTTTTTCAGCTCCTCGATCGCGCGGTCGCGATAGGCGACGTTGTCTTCGACGTGGTGGGCGATGAGCAAATCGAGTATGCGTCCCTGGACGGCCTTGGCGCTTTCAACGGCGGCGCCCCATCGACCCTGCTCCCACAGCGAACGCCATTGCGCCTCCGTAATCGGCGCCGAATCCAGAATCAACGAGCACCGTTGCCGGAGCGTGTTATATATTCTGTCGAATGGCTTGCGCAAGAGGCGGCCGCTAAGCGATTTTAATTCGTCCCGGGTGGCAAGAATCCCGCGTCTCATGGCTTCAACCTTGACAACGTTACCTCGGTTCTGCTGAGAACCTCTTTAAGATACGTTGCTTCGGACAGAAGTTCAAGCGCAGCGATTCGCCGGGGACTCCAACAAGAAAAAATTGCCCCGCCGCTGCGCCGGCCCTATCATGCGCTGGCCTGATGCCAAGACGCCATCAAGAGAAAGGAAATTTCCGGTTCGTGGCCGATCCGTCCAAAACCAGACCGACGATCAGCGACGCCCAACTATTGCAGCGACACATCGAAGGCGATAACGAGGCGTTCGTCTCGCTGCTCGAGCGTTTTCGACGGGAGCTGTTCAACTTTCTCGCCCGCTTCATCGGCGACGCCGCCCTGGCTGAAGACGTTTTCCAGGAAACGTTTTTACAGCTTCACGTCTCGGCCGGGGCGTTCGACCCGCGTCGCCGCCTGAAGCCCTGGCTGTTCACTATCGCCGCCAACAAGGCCCGCGACGCCCTGCGTGCCCGCCGACGACGACAGGCCGCCCCGCTCGACGCCGAGATGCCCGGCAGCGAGTCTCAGCACGCCAGCTATGCCTCTCTAATACCCGCAAATATCCCCAAACCGGATGAACATCTTCTGAACCTGGAGACCCGCCAGGCCGTACAAAACATCGTCGGAAAACTGCCACCGAATCTTCACGCGGTGCTGGTATTGAGCTATTTTCACGGGTTCGCGTACAAGGAAATCGCAGAGATACTGAACGTGCCTCTTGGCACGGTGAAATCCAGGCTTCACTCAGCCGTCGGGCTGTTCGCCAGAAAATGGAAGGCGGCTGCGGAGCGATTGGGCCATGAGTAAACGGCAACGTGAAGACGAAATGCTGCTGATCGACCTGCTGCTTGGCCAGTGCGATGACGGCCTGGCGGGCAAGCTCCGCGCCCGGCTGAAACGTGACGAGCAGTTCGCCCGTCTGCACGCCGACCTTTCGAGCACATTTTCGGCCCTGAAACTCCTGCCCGAGTCGGAGCCTCCGAGCGATCTGGCTTCGGCTGCGCTGGATCGCATCCGCCGGCGCCGCCGCAGCGAGGCCTTACTCGCGCGCGAACAGCTTCGCGGCGGGTCGAGGCGGACGGTGTTTTCGTGGCGTGAGCTGGCAGCCGCAGCGGCTGTCATCGTGCTGGTGGCGGCCATCTTCGTGCCCTCGATGCAGCAGGCCAGGCGAACGGCACTCGCAAGTCAGTGCGCATCCAATCAGGGGCGGATCGGCACGGCGATGGGCATTTACGCCACCGCCAACGCCGGCTACCTGCCCGCGGCGTCCGACCGCCGGCACTGGCTGCCCACTGCGAACCAGCCGGCCGAAAGCAACTCCGCCGGCCCGTTCAAACTGGTTCGGCGGGGACTAATCTCGCCGGCTGCCTTCCAGTGCCCCGCCGTCGGCGGCGGCTCGTTTGTCGTCCGTCCGGAAATGACGGACTTCCCCGGCGAAAAGTACGTTGCCTATTCTTACCAGCACACGCTCGCCGCCCGCGGGCTCAGCCGTGCCGATCCGGTGCTGGCTGAGGTCGCCGAGAGCATGGCGATTCTCGCCGACGCCTCTCCCCTGTTCAGCGATGGGCGTTTCCGGCGCGAGCGGCTTGGCCGGGCCGCCAGCGATAACCACAGCCGGACCGGACAGAATGTCCTCTACCTTGACATGCACGTAGCCTGGAGCCGCGAACCGGCCGCCGGTGTGCACGGCAATCACATATACCTGGCCGAGGGCATCTACGAGTATCAGGGCGACGAACAGCCCAGCGACATGACCGACACGTTCCTGCTGCCGGCCTACTCCGGCGAAAAGTAAAATCGCAGGTAACTGGTCTCTCATCCCGCTTTCCGCCTGAAACGCCGGCTTTGACAGGACCCACCGGCCGGCGTAGAATCACAACTTATGACCCCTCTGAACATTACTGACAAAACTGGCAAAACCGGCAAAAAGGTTCGCGGCGTTTGTGCAGCGGCCGGCTGGTTGCCGGTGTTGCTTGCGGTATTTTCCGCCGGCTGCGCAGTGTCGCCGCCGGCTGCGACCGACGCCGCCCCGCGTGAGCCTGGGCACGCGCTCGAAGGCGGCCCGCTGGCCGAGGCCCTGAAACTGACCGAAAAGGAAAGGCAGATTCTGTCAGCCGTTGTCGACCGCGACAGGCAACTGGACGAAACCGGCCTGTACATGATGCTCGCCCGCACGGCCAAGCTGCCCGAACTGAATGCCGAACAGTTCAAGGCGCTTGACCAGCCGGACTACGCGAACCTGCTTCAAAGGCCGCAGCACTACCGCGGCCGGCCAATCCGGCTGCCGGCCCGCATTTATACCGTCAAGCGAATAAGCCCCGGCCACGGCCTGACGCCTTCGATGTGGTGGCCTCCGGACAGGCCGGTGTGGATACTGGACTGCCTCGTGCCGGCGGAGCCCCCCGGCCGGACGGCCGACCAGCCGATACGAGTGCTCTCCATCGTCGAGCCGGCCTTCTGCCAAACGTCGGGACAGGCGCCGCCGGAGGAGCAAACGTCGTACAACGTTCAGGCCGAGCGCGTGGACCTCGCCGGCGTGTTCTACAAGGTCTATCGCGATAAAGACCACCAGGGCGATGATCGCGACTTCCCGGTCGTCCTTACCTGGCAGCTTACGCCCGCCGGCTGGGACCTGGCGTCGCCACTGCCGATGCCGCCGAAAATTATGCTCATCTTCGGCGGGGTGATTCTGCTGGCCCTGGTGTACATCTTTTTGAAACTGCACACTCGCAAGGCCAGACGCATTCAGGCCCGCACCGTCGGCGAATCGCCGCCCGCTGCGCCGCGGCGGGGCGATGAAAACGACTCATCGGCCAACGTGGACCCGCTGCTGCGGGAGGCCGTCAGGCGGTATAAAGAAGAAAGCAAAAACAAAGATGCAGCGAACCGTAACGGTTGATCTGGGCAGTCGCAGCTACGAGGTGCGCATCGGGCCGGGCGAATTGAATACGCTCGGGGCGTTTGCAGCCGGTCTGGACTCCGTATCGAACGCGGTGGTCGTCTCCGACACGCAGGTGGCGCGGCTCTACGGCGAGCGGGCTATCGGCTCGCTCGGCGATGCCGGCATGACGGCCTCGCTGCTGAGTTTTGCCGCCGGCGAGCAGCACAAGACGCTCGCCACCTACGGGCGGCTGCTCGATGAGCTGCTGGCCCTGTCGCCGCCTATCGACCGCGACAGCCTGGTTGTCGCGCTGGGCGGCGGCGTTGTCGGCGACGTAGCCGGGTTCGTTGCGGCTACGGCGCTGCGCGGGCTGAGATGGCTGCAATGTCCAACCACGCTGCTGGCGGACGTGGACGCCTCGGTAGGCGGCAAGACGGCTGTGGACCATCCGGCCGGCAAGAACCTGATCGGCGCGTTCCATCAGCCCGCCGGCGTGCTAATCGACACCGAGACGCTCACGACCCTGCCGCCGGAGCAGACGGCTTCGGGGCTGGCCGAGTGCGTCAAACACGCCGTCATCCGCGACGCCGAACTGCTGGTGCTGCTGGAGGAAAACGCCGATGCGATTCTCGCCTGCCGGCCCGACGTCATGGGCGAGCTTATCGCCCGCAACGTCGCGATAAAGGCCGCCGTGGTATCCGACGACGAGCGGGAGACCGGCGTGCGGTCGCACCTGAACCTCGGGCACACCGTCGGCCACGCAATCGAGGTAACCGTCGGCTACCGGAACATCGGCCACGGCCAGGCCGTCGCAATCGGCATGGCCGCCGCCTGCCGGATGGCCGTCCACCGCAAATTAATCAAACTCCGGGACGCCGAGCGCGTCGAGAAGCTGCTGGGGCTGCTCGGCCTGCCGGTGCGACTGGCCGGCCTGGACGCCGAGCAGATCTGGCTGGCCATGCAGCACGACAAGAAGGTCCGCGGCGGAAAGGTGCGAATGGTTCTGCCGACGCGGCTTGGTGCGGTTGACGTCTTCGACGACGTTACGCCCGAACAGGTCCGAAAGGTAATCCGCGAACTACAGTGAAAAAAGAGCCTCAGACCAACGTGGAGCCTCCGCCCGACCTTAGCGTAGACATCGCCGGCGTTGAGTTGGCAAATCCGCTGATGACGGCCAGCGGCACGTGCGGGTACGCGGCGGAGTACGCCGACTTCGTCGACCTAAAGCAGCTCGGCGCGTTCGTTACGAAGTCGATTACGCACCGGCCTCGGACGGGCAACGAATATCCCCGCGTGGTCGAGACCCGTGCCGGCATGTTGAACGCCATCGGCCTGGCCAACGTGGGGCTGGACGTCTTTTTGCGGGAAAAAGTACCTCAGCTCGAATCGCTGTCCGTTCCGGTCTTCGTCAACGTCGCCGGGCAGACCACAGACGATTACCTCGCGGTGGCCTCGGCGCTGGAGGACGTAAAGGTCGTTCGCGGCGTCGAGCTGAACATCTCCTGCCCGAACGTTACCGCCGGCGGCATCCAGTTCGGCACCGACGCGGCGCAGGTAAGTGAGATTACGGCCGAACTGCGGGCCGTCTGCCGCAAGAACATACTGATAGTGAAGCTCTCGCCGAACGTAACCGACATCGCGGTTATCGCTTCAGCCGCCGTCGACGCCGGCGCCGACGCACTTAGCCTTATCAACACGCTGACGGCAATGGCGATAGACGTCGAGACCCGCCGGCCCGTCCTTGCCAACGTTACGGGCGGCCTTTCAGGCCCGGCCATCCGCCCCGTTGCGGTAAACATGGTCCATCGCGTCTATACGCAGGTAGCCGGGCCCGCCGGCGTGCCGATTATCGGCATGGGCGGCATCCAGTACGCCCGCGACGCGCTGGAGTTCCTGCTGGCCGGCGCGACGGGGCTGGCCGTCGGCACGGCCTTGTTTGTAGACCCCGCATGCACGGTAGAAATCCGCGACGGTATCGCCGACTACCTCCGCCGCCACGGCCACGGCAGCGTCCGCGACATTATCGGCGCACTGGAGACGTAGTTACAACAAGGGGGCTTGCCGTTTGGCGTTGTTAAAAAAGGTGCATGCAGGTTTCGGCGAAACATGCACCCGCCGAAAAACAGCCACTTTCAAAAGGGGGCCTGCCGCAATATAATACCTCCTGGTTTGGGGCCTTTGTTATTTTGCGGGAAAAGGCAATGAGAGTCTTCATGCTCGGCTGGGAATTCCCGCCGCAGATCAGCGGCGGGCTGGGTACGGCTTGTTACGGGCTGACCAAGGCGCTGGACGAAATCGGTGTCGGCGTATGCTTCGTGCTGCCTACGGCGCTGCCCGTCAGCGGTCCCAGCGGCGTGAAACTTCGCACCACCGCCGACCTGGCGGAAACGACGAGCGTCTTCAGTCACATGGAGCTTCATCACCTGCCGGCTGTGCTTCAGCCATACGGCACGACAGAGACATACCAGCAGGCGCTGCGAGAACTGGGCGACATGGAGCAGCAGGCCCAGCCGCCGCCCGGCCCGCAGGACCGGAAGGGCCCCGACGAGGCCGCCGCAATGAAGGTGCTGGCCGGAACGTTTTGCACCGCCGGCGGGGAAAATTACACCGGCGATCTCATGGCCGAGGTGCACCGCTACGCCCGCCTGGCCGTCGAACTGGCCCAATCCGAGCAATTCGACGTCGTGCACGCCCACGACTGGATGACGTTCCCGGCCGGCTTCGCCGTGGCCGCCGCCATGCGGAAACCGCTGGTGGTGCACATCCACAGCACCGAGTTCGACCGCGCCGGCGCGAACGTCAATCAGCAGATTTACGATATCGAGCGGGCAGGCATGCACGGCGCCAGCCGCCTGATCTGCGTCAGCTATATGACCAGGAACATTATCACGTCACGCTACGGTGTCGATCCGAAAAAGATCGACGTGGTCTACAACGCCGTCGAAGCGCCGGCTGTGGACAACTGGCAGATGCAGCCTATCCGCACCAACGAAAAAATCGTGCTGTTTCTCGGGCGGCTGACAATGCAGAAAGGCCCGGATTATTTTCTCCGCGCGGCCAAGAAAGTCGTCGAGAAGTTCAAGGACGTTCGATTCATCATGGCCGGCAGCGGCGACATGATCCAGCGGTGCATCGAACAGGCCAAGGCCATGGGCCTACAGCGATACGTAACCTTTACGGGCTTTCTGCACGGTAACGACCTGGAACGCGTCTTCCAGATAGCCGACCTGTACGTCATGCCGAGCGTCTCCGAGCCGTTCGGCATCGCGCCGCTGGAGGCGCTGTCGCACAACGTGCCGGTTATTATCTCCAGGCAGTCCGGCGTCTCAGAGGTGCTAACGCACGTGCTGAAGGTGGATTTCTGGGACACCGACGAAATCGCCAACAAGGTCCTGGCCGTACTGCGCCACCCGCCACTTCAGCGAACGCTGCGCCAGCACGGGCACATTGAACTGCACAAACTCTCATGGCGGGACAGCGCCCTGAAAATCAGGAAAATCTACGACGCGCTGGCGGCGGCCGGACAGGCCAAAAGCCCCTAACCTCTTTCAGGCAGCCAAGTTATGGCGTCAGTAGTATTCTATTTTCAGGTGCATCAGCCGTTTAGGCTTCAGCGGTACAGCATCTTCGACAGCGGGGCGAACTATTTCGACGACGCCTGCAACGAGGATATCTGCCGCAAGGTCGCGGCGAAATGCTACCTGCCCGCCGGCCGACTTATTCTCGAACTGATCCAGCGACACGCAGGCCGGTTCCGGGCAAGCTATTCGCTGACGGGCACCATCATCGAGCAGCTTCAGCGGTGGGCGCCCGAAGTATTGGAAGTCTTCGTCGAACTGGCAAAGACCGGAGCGGTGGAGTTCATCACCGAGACCTACTACCACAGCCTGGCCTTTCTGTACAATCGCCAGGAGTTTATCGCCCAGACCCAAAAGCACTGCGAGCTTATGGAGAAGCTGTTCGGCCAGCGGCCGCGAACCTTCCGCAACACCGAGCTGACATACAACAACGACGTGGCGCGTGTCGTGCAAGACATGGGGTTCGACACCGTTTTAACCGAGGGCGCCGACCACGTGCTGGCCTATCGCAGCCCCAACTTCATCTACCAGCCGCCAAACTGCGACAAACTGAAAATGCTGATGAAGAACTACCGGCTCAGCGACGACATTGCTTTTCGCTTCAGCGAACGCACCTGGCCGCAGTGGCCGCTGACGGCGGAAAAGTTCGCACAGTGGGTGGACCAGATCAACGGAAACGGCTACGTCTGCAACCTTTTCATGGATTACGAAACGTTCGGCGAGCATCAATGGGCGGAGACTGGCATATTTGAGTTCCTCCAGGCTATGCCCGACAAGGTGCTCGAGACCGGAAAGAACGACTTCCTGACCGTCTCACAGGCCGTCGAACGCTATCCGTCGGCCGGCGAAATTGACGTGCCGCACATGATCTCATGGGCCGATACCGAGCGAGATATCTCAGCCTGGCTGGGAAACAGCATGCAGTCCAACGCGCTGCAAGACATCTACAGGCTTGCCGACGAAGTTATCGCTACCGGCGACGATGTTCTCATCGACAACTGGCGAAAGTTGCAGACCTCCGATCACTTCTATTACATGTGCACCAAGTGGTTCGCCGACGGCGACGTCCATAAGTACTTCAACCCATACGAGTCCCCCTACGACGCATACATCAACTATATGAACATCCTCGACAGCATCCGCGGGCGCATCGCAGCCGGTTAGGAACTCTAAGCCGCGTGGCGCACAACACATCATGAACCGCCGCATTAAAACCGATAAGGCCAGTGTATGAGCGTATTGGCCGAAGAACCCGCAACAGGCGTGCTGCCTCCGCCGATCGTCGTCGGCTGCAAGGACGCAGAGCTGGATACGCTGCTGGAAAAGGAGTGGCTGCTGACGAACAAAATCGGTGCGTACGCATCCGGCACGGTGGTCGGCTGCAACACGCGCCGGTATCACGGGCTGCTGGTGGCTGCAACCGCCCCGCCGGTCGGACGCGTCGTCGCATTGTCAACGGTGATGGAGCAGATAATCGCCGGCGACACAACCTACGACCCGGCGACAAACGAGTTCCCCGAAACATTCTCGCCGCGCGGCGCAGTGCACCTGCTGGAGTTCCGCAACGACGTTGCGCCGACGTTCGTCTTTCGCATCGGCAAGATGGAGCTTGTAAAGGAGATACTCCTCGCCGAGGCCGCCAACGCCGCGGCGCTGCGTTATACGCTGCACGGCGGTTCGGCGAAATTGCGGCTTAGGCCGTTCGCGGCGCTCCGTGATTACCACGTCCTGCGGAAGGCGGACGAGCCGCACCAGATGACGTTCGAAACCGTCGACGCCGGTGTTACCGTGCAAGACCGCCTGCGATCGGACCACGTTCTTCACGTTATCAGCCGGGAGGCGCAGTTCGTCGCCGAGCCGCAATGGTGGCGCCGCCTGCTCTATCGCGCTGACGCAGCCAGGGGCCAGGACGGCCTCGAAGACCTGTACACGCCCGGGTTTTTCGACTACGACCTGGCCGAGGGCATACCCTGCCAGATAACGGCGAGCCTGAACGATCCGCTGCCGGTGGGTTTTCAGACTACGATGACGCGCCGCCGCGAGCGGCTTGGGCGACTAATCGGGTCGATCGGCTCACAGGCCGACGAGTCCACACGCCGGCTGGCTGGGGCGAGCGATGCGTTTGTCGTCCTGCGAAGCATACCAAACGCGGCGCCTTCGGCGAGCATACTTGCCGGGTTCCATTGGTTCGCCGACTGGGGCCGAGACGCCTTCATCGCACTGCCGGGGCTTATGCTGGCGACAAAACGGTTCGACGAGGCACGCCAGGTATTCCGCACGTTCGCCAATCACATAGCCAACGGCATGGTGCCCAGCCGGTTTGACAACTATACGGCGGCGGCTCACTACAACAGCATCGACACGTCGCTTTGGTTCATCGTGGCGGCTGAGCGCTACATGGCAGCTACGGCCGATGCGGCTTTCTGGCGAGAGACGCTCATGCCCGCGGCCAAGACGATTCTAAACGCGTATAACGCCGGAACGCTTTTCGACATCCGCGCCGACGCGGACGGGCTGCTGGCCGGCGGCTCGGCAAAAACGCAGCTTACGTGGATGGACGTCAAGCTCGGCGAGAAGCCAGTAACGTCAAGGCACGGCAAGGCGGTCGAGGTCAACGCGCTGTGGTACTGCGCCCATCGCATCATGGCCTGCCGCTGCAAAGGACTGGACGACGGCGCCGCCGATATATACGCCCAGCGCGCGGAGATTATCGCGCCGGCGTTCATGCGAACGTTCTGGAACGATGAACTGGACTGCCTGTACGACTGTGTAACCGACGGCGCAGCCTCGGCGACGCTGAGGCCTAACCAGATATTCGCCGTCTCGCTGCCCTACAGTCCCCTCTCGGCCGACCAGCAAGCCGCCGTGGTGCGGACCGTAGTCGAGAAACTTCTGACGCCGCGCGGGCCAAGAACACTGGCGCCCGACGACGCCGAATATTGCCGGCACTACGGCGGGCCGCCGGAATCGCGCGACCGAGCATATCACCAGGGCACCGTCTGGCCGTGGCTGATCGGGGCGCTTGTCGAGGCGGTTCTCAAGACCGACGGGCCAACGCCACCTGCGGTCAAACAGGCCGGGCGGTGGCTGGCCTGGCTGGACGAGCATCTCGCCGAGGCCGGGCTGGGGTTCGTCAGCGAAATATTCGACGGCGATCCGCCGCACGCACCACGCGGATGCATCGCGCAGGCATGGTCCGTCGGCGAGCTGCTCAGGGCGAAACTACTCCTGGCCGATGCGCAAAAATCCTCGCAGCGGGTATAATCCCAGATAATGAGAACCCGGCTGGCCATCCCGGTTGCAATTATCCTGGCCGCATGTCAAGTGCAGGCGGAAATCTCCGTGACGATGAAGGCGGCCTCGCAACAGGACGCCTCGGTTTTACCCTATCGCAGCGCCAAGCTGACTATCGACAACGACGACGAGTCGGCGGTGATTCGTGCGGTCTCGTTGCGGCCTGGCCGCGGCGGGCCGAGATGGATTCTGCCGGTTCTCGTCCCGCCGAAGACAAGCCAATCGGTAACGGCCGCCCTGCCGGCTGTCGCGCCGGAGCAGATAATCCACATCAGCGTGCTGGACGGCGAGCCGCCGGCGGGAAATGTCATCGCTCAGCAGCGGGCGACGATACGCTGGCCGGCGAAATTGCTGACTGGCGACGAGTCCATAAATCCTGCATTGTACAACACTTACGAATACGATATTCCGGGCTGGCCCGAGGGGGTGCTTCGGGGTGTTTTTCTCGCGGCGGTCCTGGCGTCGCTGGCGGCGGCTGCGGCCTTGTTCATCAAGGCGCCGCTTGCGAAGCTGATTGTGTTGCTGCTGATTGTTGCCACATCCTCAGCCGCCGTTTACCGATTCATAAGCCGGACCGATGTGCTCATCTCGCGGCAGATCGCCGGCCCGCACGCCGCCGGCAAGGATCGCCTGCTGGTGCTGAGCTGCCGCCGCACGTGCGAGTACGTTACCGACTCTACATCACTGGTTCCGCTTTATTACAGCCGCCGACAGATGGCGGATGACACGATGGTCGTCCACGCCGGCCGGGGCACGCGCGTGCCCATTTCGCCTAAGCAGGTGCGCCTGTTTTGGTTAATCCAGCCGCGAACGCCGCGAACAAAAACTGACCGCTTGCCGTCCGCCGCTTCGCAATTGTAGGGCGAGCAACTCGTTGCTCGCCCTACAATTCATCGTTTTCGTCTTCGTCGAGTTCGAATCGTTTGCCGGCCAGCGACCAGGCATCGACGTACTTTGTGGCTGCCTGCTGCCGCTTCAGCCTCGCCCTGAACAGTACAAACCGCACCGCCACCCACAGCATCATCACCAGCGTCAGCGCCAGCAGAGCCGCAGCCAGCCAGGCCAGGCCCACCAGATGCCTGCGAAGGTCGCCCTCGGCCGACGACGCGGCCGCCAGGGCCTTGTCGAGGACCACGGCCAGGCCCCACGCCAGCAGCGCCAAAAACACCAGCGAGACGACATGATGAACCGTTGCTATTGTCTTGCGTTCTACTTCCACGGTGCGTTGCTCCGCGGGTCGTACTTCTGGATGGATTCAAGCTCTTTTAGAAGCTCTTTGCCCCGGGCCGAGACCTCATGCGGCACAACGACCCTGATGACGATGTACTGGTCTCCGCGGCTTTTGCCGTCGGCTGCGGGCACGCCCTTGTTTTTCAGCCGCAGCCGCTTTCCGCCGTCGGTGCCGGGCGGAATCGTAACCGTTGTCATGCCGTCGATCGTCGGCGTCTGCACCTTGGCGCCGAGGGCGGCTTCGGTGATGGATATCGGCAGGTCAACGTAGACGTCGTTGCCGTCACGCCTGAAATACGGGTGCGGCCGGACGTGTATGATGATGTACAGGTCTCCGTTTGCGCCCGGCCCGACTGCGCCCTTGCCACGGACGCGCACCTTCGAACCTTCCCGAATGCCGGGCGGTATCTTGACATCGATGGTTTCGGCCTTTCCGCCGCCGGGTTGCCGTATCCGTATCGAGGTCGTCGCGCCCTTTGCAGCCTGCGTAAAGTCGAGTGTTACGTGGTGCTCCAGGTCGGCGCCGCGTTGTGGCCGTCGCCGCCGGGCGGGCCCGGCGCCGCCCAGCGCCGCAAGCAGGTCGTCCAGGCTCATGCCCGTAAACCCGCCGCGGCCGCCGAACATGTCGCCAAAGTCGACCGTATATGCCCCACCGCCGCCGGCTGGGCCGGGCCGCCACGTGTACACCGGTTCGCCGCCGGCAGCGCCGCCGAACTTGCCCGCCAGGCCGGCGTGGCCGAACTGGTCGTAGACCTTGCGCTTCTCGGGGTCGGAAAGCACTTCGTAGGCCTCGGTCGCCTCGCGGAACTTCGCGGCTGCGTCCGGCGCCTTGTTGACGTCGGGGTGATACTTGCGAGCGAGCTTTCGGTAGGCGGCCTTGACCTGGGCGTCGGTCGCGTTTCGAGCGACGGACAACACGTCATAATAATCCCGTTCAGCCATAGCTATATTTTATCGAACTACACATCCGCAGACCAGTCGTCTCATGCAGCGCAAAACAGGCAGGGGCGAGCCGCCCGAACAGCACGAACCCGCCCCCGCTCCTGGTAAGGAGTTTGTATGATGCAGCCTTTAGGGCCACATCCTAATTTTCCCTCTCTTAGAAAACGTCCTTACCAAAACCCTTTCGACCTGCATGGATCGCTCCGGCATCGTTTGCACCAGTTAATGCGCTATTACTTTCGATATGCTGAAAATCGGCAGCAGCAGGGCCATTGCGATGCCGCCGACGATCAGCCCCATAATGACAATCATTATCGGCTCAATCATGCTGGTGACGGTTTTGACGGCGATCTTCAAGTCGTCCTCGCAGAAGCCCGCCACACGGTTCATTACAACTCCCAACTGTCCTGTTTTTTCGCCGGCTGAAATCATTTGCGCAATAGTGCGGGGAATCAGTTTTTCCTCGAACAACTGCTCCGAGAGGGTCGAGCCTTCCTTGGCCCGTTCGGCCAACTCGGTCCAGATCGAGGCGTAGAAGGCATTGCCCGCCACTTCCGCGGTAATCCTCAGCCCGTCCAGTATGCCGACGCCCGTTGAAACCATGGTGGCCATCGTTCGCAGCGAGCGCGAGAGGTAAGACTTTCGATACATCGGCCCGATAATCGGCGTGGAGATGCGGATTTTGTCGGCCAGTAATTTCCCGCTGCGGCTTCGGAAGAAGAAGTTCAGCCCTATCACAACGGCAACAGCACCGCCGAGAACCAACGGCCAATAATTGATCATGGCGCCGCTCAGACCCATCAGAAACCGCGTCGGCAGCGGCAGGACGCTGTCCTTGCCGGAATAGATTTTTTCAAATCGGGGCAGGATAAACACCAGCATGCCCACCACTACGAGCACGCAGAAACCCAGCATGCAAACCGGATAGGTCATTGCGCCCTTGATGCGTTTTCGCGTTTCCTGCTCCTGCTGAAGATAGCTGCTGACGCGCTGAAGCATCTGCCCCATGGTTCCGGATGCCTCCGACGCCCGCATCAGGGCTACGAACAATTCCCCGAAGATCTTTGGGTATTTTTCCATCGCGGTGGAGAATTCCACCCCTCCTTTAACCTGGTCCGCGATATCCTGCACTATCGTGCGCAGTGCGATCTGGTCGGTCTGGTCGGCGATGGCATCGAGCGCCTCGGCCAGCGGCACGCCGGTATCCACCATGACGGCCAATTGCGTGGCGAAGTAAATCACATCGTCGCGTTTGACCCTCTTCCTGTTCGTCGTGGTGGACTGGACAACGCCGTCGGCGGCGGTCTCCTCGCGCAGCGAGACTATGGTCTTGCCCTCCTTGCGGAGTATTTGCGACGCTTCGCCCACACTGCCGGCGGTCAGCACACCGCTGTCATTTTGGCCGGTGTTGTTACGAGCCTGATATATGAACCTTGGCACAAGTCTGCCCTCTTGACCGGACCATCGCGGCTACCTTGGCTAACTGGTCCGGGACATTCCTTATTTCACTTCAGACGGCTGTGGCACGGAATACCTCCCCGATGGTGGTGATGCCGGCTTTTACCTTCGCCATGCCATCAGACCTGAGCGTAACCATGCCGGCCTCGACCGCCAGTGCCCGCAGCTTCACTACGCCGGGGGAGCGGGTAATCTGGTCTCGCATCGCATCGTCCGGCACAAACAACTCGAAGATACCGATCCGCCCGCTGAAGCCGGTCTTGCGACACTTGGGGCAGCCCGCGCCGTGGTAAAACGTCTCGACCTCACCGGCGGAGCGTTCGACGGCGTGGCGGACGTTGGCGGGCGGGTCATACGGCTCCTTGCAGTTGGTGCAAATTTTGCGCACCAGCCTCTGGGCCAGCACGCCGACCAGCGAGGCCGAAACCAGGTACGGCTCCACACCAAGATTCACCAGCCGCGTAACCGCGCCCGGAGCGTCATTGGTATGCAGCGTGCTCAAGACCAGGTGCCCCGCCAAAGCCGCCTGGACGCCGATTTTGGCGGTCTCGTCGTCGCGGATCTCGCCGACCATGATGATGTCAGGGTCCTGCCGAAGCAGCGAGCGGAGCGTGGTGGCAAACTTAAAGCCGATCCGCTCGTTGACCTGGAACTGGTTGACCCCCGCCAGATTAAATTCGATCGGGTCTTCAACGGTGCAGATGTTCACTGCGTCGTTGCAGAGTTCCTTCAGGACGCTGTACAGCGTGGTGCTTTTGCCGCTGCCGGTCGGGCCTGTAACCAACACGATCCCGTTGGGCAAGGCCACCACCTTCTGCCACTGCTTGAGCGTTTCATAATCGAAGCCCAGCTTTTCAAGGTTTACCAGGATGTTCCGGTTGTCGATGATCCTGATGACGATCTTTTCGCCAAACTGGGTCGCCAGCGTGCTGATGCGGAGGTCGATCGGGCGGTTGTCCATCAGTACGTGGATACCGCCGTCCTGAGGCAATCGCCGCTCGGAAATATCCAAACCCGCCATGATTTTGATTCGGCTGGCGATGGCGGGCAGCATCTTGATAGGCGGATTGAGCTTTTCATACATGGCGCCGTCAACGCGATATCGAACGCGGAGGTTGTTGTCGTCAGGCTCGATGTGAATATCCGACGCGCCTTCACGGACCGCGTTATATACCAGGTAGTTGACCAGCTTGATCACCGGTGAGCCTTCGGCGATGGTTTCCAGGTCGCTGATGTCCTCCACTTTCTGCTCGACCAGCGACAGCTCGCCTGTGTCACCATCGTCGAATATGTCATCAATCACGAAGACGTTGGCCGTCGGCATGTGGGTCTCCAGCGTGGAGCGGATATCCTTGGCCGTGGCGCAGACGATTAGTATTTCGCAGTGGGTGATTCGCCCCACCTCTTCCATGAGGAATATGTTGGCCGGCTCGCTAACCGCCAGTGTCAGGCTGTTTCGTATCTTGAACAGCGGCAGGACGGCGTGCTTTTCGAGAAACTCCCTGGGCAGTATCTCGATGACCTTGGGGTCGGCTACGCGGGGCGATATCCTTGAGAACGGCAGTTCGGCCCCCATCGCCAGAGCGGACATTATCTGCTCATCGCTGCACATCTCCAGCTTACGGAGCACCTCTCCCAAAAGCAGCGAGTTGCCCGTTTGCTGCTGGTGCTCCAGCGCCTGGTTGAGCTGTTCGGGCGTTAGCGACCCCTGCTGGATAAGTAACTGGCCCAGTTGAAGCCTCTGAGTTTGGACTTTAGAAATCATTTTGCGTCTTTGTACCGGCTGAAGAACAAGTTCAGGCCCGGATCACCTCCACGGCCTCGGCGACGCCCGCGAACACCTCAAGCGTCGTGTCCAGCCTCGTTATTGTAAGAATCTTCTGAATGTTCTCGTCGCACTTGACCAGTTTCACCTGGCCGAGATGCTCGACAAGACGATCCTGCAGGTCCAGCAGATACTCCAACGACAGGCTGTCGATAAACGGAACCTGCTCCATGTTGAGCACCACGTCCACGACCTCTTTGCCCTCCAGTTGATGCTCCACCGCCTTTTGGAACGCACTGAGCGAATCTTCGGTCAGCTCGCCCTTGAGGTTGAAGATCATGGCGTGTCCGTAGCTTTCTGTAGTAATATTCACGATCTGTGCTCCTGGATTCCGCCCGCCGGGAAGACGACCTTGGGCGGTTTTTTCAGCTCCTGGCAGAATTTTTCCAAGTCCATCGCCAGAAATTTCTCTACCACGTCCGGGTCGAACTGTGTTCCGGCATGGCCGCGGATTTCCTGGATTACCGCCTCCAGCGGCATCGCCTTGCGGTACGTGCGGTCGGAGCTCATGGCGTCGAAACAGTCCGCCAGGCCCACAATCAGCCCTTCGATGGGCAGCTCCTCGCGCGACAGGCCCTGCGGATAGCCCCTGCCGTCGGGGCGCTCGTGGTGGGTCAGTATGCCGGCTATAACGTCGTCCAACTGGCGGATGCCACTGAGAATCTTCGCTCCGATTTCCGGGTGGCGCTTGACGTAGTCGTATTCCTCGTCGGTCAGTTTGCCGGATTTGCGGAGCGTGCTCTCCGGCACGCCGATCTTGCCGATGTCATGCAGCAGCCCGCAAAGGTAGATTCTCTGCACTTTGCTCGCCGGCAGGCCGCACTCAGCCGCAATGCGTTTCGAGACCATCGCCACGCGCTGCGAGTGGCCGCAGGTGTAAGGGTCCTTGGCGTCGATCGTGGCCGTCAGGGCATGCAGTACGCCCATCAGCAGGTCCTGAAGGTCGGCGTACAGACGGTTGTTCGCAAGGAATACAACCGCTTGATTGCCAACGGCGTTGATCAGCTTCAGGTCTACGCTGTCAAACTCTCCGGCGAGCTTGTTCAGGCCTACCAGCATCCCCATCGGCGCCCCGTCCGCCATGAGCGGCATGGCGATCAGGTTGGATACCTCCCGGTCGAGGTCGGCGTTTTGAGTGCAGGCGAATTCATTGTCGAGGATCGCACAGTTCTTGTCGGTGAAGTTAGGCGTTATATGAACAGTGGCCAGGTTGCGAATCTGTTCGTCCGCCCAATCGATTTGCCCGGCTACGGTGATGATGTCCCGTGGAATCGCCGGCGGATGGGCGTAAACGATGCCGACGGCTGCCTCGATGTTCATCACCTCCAGCAGCTCGCAGCAAACGTTCTGGAGGAACTCTTCAGGCTTCTGCGTTACCCCCATGGTCCCGCTTACGCGGTACAGCAGGCTGAGTTCCTCATAGGTGGCGGCGAGGTTCGTGCTGAGGTTCGTCAGCTCCTCGCGCGAGACCTGAATACTCTGTTCACGTTTGAGCATCCAGTTCAGGACCCTGAGGAAGTCGTCGGCCTCTTCGGCACTGTGGCGGC
>JAXIHJ010000142.1:0-11525 GCA_034189755.1 Planctomycetota bacterium | reverse complement strand
CCGAGCAGATAGTAAGTGAGTTCAAAGCGGAGACAATGAGGAAGGCCGAGGAGGAGTCGGTTACGATTGTTACCAAGGCGAATGAGATGGCGGCACAAATCACCAGGTAAATTCGCATCGGGATGGTAGGTGGCCCCGGCCGGGCTGTCAAGGCCCAACTGAAGCCGCATTGCAGCCTTGACTGCGCCTGCCAGCAGTGAATATCATTTCCGGTGGCCTTCGTCCTAACGCCAAGGGAAAGAGACTTTGAAGAACCATTCCGTACCGAATCCGGCCGTCAGAAGGCTAAGCCTGTATCTCAGGCAGCTTGAGCAACTGGCCGCCGAGGGCGTTACGAAGGTCTCCAGCCGGCAGTTCGCCGACGCGCTACAGGTAACCAGTGCGAAGGTTCGAAAGGACCTGGCCTATTTCGGGCAGTTCGGTCGGCCGGGCGTCGGATACCGCGTTGCGCCGTTGATAAAGCAGCTCCGCCGCATACTCGGCACCGACAAGGTCTGGAATGTAATAGTCGTCGGTGCGGGCGATCTGGGCCGGGCTTTGCTTCGCTACAAGGGGTTTGAGAATAAGGGCTT
The DNA here is from genome assembly GCA_034189755.1 of Planctomycetota bacterium. GTDB lineage: Bacteria > Planctomycetota > Phycisphaerae > SM23-33 > SM23-33 > JAXIHJ01. The sequence continues at coordinate 10,953 of JAXIHJ010000142.1, read as the reverse complement.
TCAGGTTGTAGCCGCATTCGACGTCTCAGCGGCAAAGGTCGGCAAGAGCGTGGGGCAAGTGCCGGTGCATCATGTTGATGAGCTGGCTAAGGTGATACGCCGACATGATGTGAAGCTGGCCGTCGTGGCTACGCCGCCGGAGGTGGCCCAACAGGTCGCGGATCAACTGTGTGCAGCGGGCATAATGGGCATACTGAACTTTGTCCCGACCACGCTTCAGGCCCCCCGCGACGTAACCATCAGGCAGGTGGATATCGCCGCCAAGCTTGAACAACTCGCCTTCCGCGTTGTCAGCTCATAGGCGTCGGCGGCACCGACGCCGGTGGCCGAAAGCTACGGCAGATAAAAAGGGTATGGAATTTCAGTGTTTTTTTGACCGGGGCGGTTTTGCGACATAAGCTATTTTTGGAAAATAAGTTGTGTTCAATTTTGTCTGGATTGCCTCGGAGCAGGTCGTGGCCTGGGCCACACTGGGCTTCAGGGGGCAGATTAGAACGTAACGCCTTGTAAACAAAAGAAATACGTACAGGCATCGCCGGGGCAACTTGGTGCGTCGGCTGTGCCGGCGGGCAGCGCGCAGGGGCTTTTTTGTTGCATGACGGGCGGAGGTACGTAAACTCTTTCGCAATGTGTCACTTCGCGTCTAGTTGGATGCAGGTCCTATGACTACTGTTACGTACGACAGCCGCAGCTTCCTCATCGATGAAAAGCGGATATGGCTGGTCAGTGGTTCGATACACTATTTCCGCACGCCTGCGGGCTTGTGGCGGGACCGCCTTCTGAAGGCCAAGCGTGCGGGCCTAAACTGCATCAGCACCTATCTGGCCTGGAATTTTCACGAGTCGGCCGAGGGCAAGTGGGATTTTTCCGGGGATCACGACGTCGAGAAGTTTATCCAGCAGGCCGGTGAACTGGGCCTGTACGTTATCCTCCGCCCCGGGCCGTACATCGGTGCCGAATGGGACTCCGGCGGCCTGCCCGGCTGGCTTGCGGGCAAGACGGGTATCGCCTACCGCTGCCACAACGCCGTTTATACGCACTATTACGATAAATATTTTCGGCAGGTGCTGCCTAAACTGGCCGGGCACCAGGTTACGCGGGGCGGCAACATCATTCTCATCCAGAATGAGAATGAGTACTTAATGACCACGATGCCGGAGAGGCAAAACTACCTGGAATTCATCAGCCAGCTCTTCAGGCGCAGCGGTTTCGACATCCCGATCATCAACTGCAACAGGTTTACCGATCCGCCGCTTTCCGGCAGCGTCGAGTCGGTCAATGCCTGGGGCGACGAGGTTCAGCAGCTCAAGAAGATGCGTCTGCGCCAGCCTGACGCCCCGCTGTTGATGACGGAGTTTCGCCCGGGCAAGTTGGATTTTTGGGGCGGCCGGCATATAGCCAGGGACGCCTGCGAGGTAGCCCGCCGGGCCTTGGAAGCCTTGGGCTGCGGCGCGCAGGTGAACTACTACATGTGGCATGGGGGGACCAATTTCAGCTTCTGGGGCAGCCGGCTGGTCGCATCGGACGCATCGTATCAGACCACCAGCTACGACTACGACGCACCGCTGGCCGAGGGCGGGGGACTGACGCGAAAGTACTACCTTACACGCCTGGTCAACATGCTGGCGAACCACATGGGAAGGTTTATCGCCGGTGCGACCATGGAATCACCGGGCGTGAGCATTCACAACGCCACGGACGTGCTGAATCTGTCCGGCCCGGCGGGACGATGGGCGATTCTGACCAACAACGGACGCGACGATATAAAGTCCGCAAGCGTTTCTCTGCCCGACGGCAGGAAATTGTGCGTTTCGCTGGAGCCGTTCGGTGCTGCGGCCATACCGGTTGGCATCACGCTTACCGAGGCCCATGTGCTGAATTACACCAACCTCATGCCGCTGGGGTTCTTCGGGCAGAAGTTCCTGCTGCTGCACGGCCCGCCGGCAGCGGAGGGGCGAATCAGCATCAACGGCCAGGAGCGCTGCGAGACCATACCCGACGGCGACGAGCCTAAGGTCATCGACGACCATCAGGGCCTGTCGGTGGTGCTTGTAAACAGCGAACTGGCGATGCGGACGTGGCTTGTGGAGGACACACTGGTATTCGGCCCGAAGTTCGTGGGCCAGAGCATCGAGGACGTTACCACCGCCGCCGGCGCAAAGCAGATAGCGATGATTCCGCTGGACGGCAAGCTGACGCACAAGAAATTCAAGCCTGCCGTTCGACCCAGACTCACGCCGCCGCGCCTGGCGATGTGGAAGCGGCTCGGCGTCTGCACCGAGCCGGTCGATGATAACCTTAAGTGGCAGAAGTTGGACCGCCCGCGCGACGTCGACCATCTGGGCGCCCACTACGGCTACCTGTGGTACCGCATCGAGATACAGCAGCCGCGCGCCGTAAAACGTCACCTGTTCCTGCCGGAGTGCTCCGACCGCGCCGTAGCTTATCTCAACGGCAAGTTGCTGGGCACCTGGGGGCGGGGCGACGGGGCCGACCGGTCGCCAATGCCTGCAAATTTCAAACGCGGACGCAACGTACTGACACTTCTGGTTGACAATCTCGGGCGTTTGAATGCCGGTCCGAGGCTTGGCGAGTTGAAGGGTTTGTTCGGCCACGTTTTCGACGCCAAGCCGCTGCGTGTCAAAAAACCCAAACCCAAAGCGTGCGAGAGCTTCGGCAAGCGCATCATCCCACGCCAGCTTTCGTACATGCTTACAGAGATGGAAAAGATGTCCGTCTTTTCGGCCGACGTGGACGTTTTGCTGACCAAGGTTACGCCGGTGCATCTGTCCTTCACCGACGTTCCGCATCACGTAGCCGTGCTGTGCAACGACCGGGTGGCTGGCTTCTTCCCGGCTGCGGGCGGGCCGAAGGGACAAAACTACGGGGACGTGATGCTCGGCTCAAAGCTGAAAAAGGGCAAGAACGTCGTCAAGCTGTTGTTCTGGGCGGATGCGGATGTGGATCCCAGGGTGCTGGACAATCTGAAGTTCCACGTGCTCAGCGAGTCAGTTTCGCAGGGCGCAACGTGGGGTTTCCGCCAGTGGCAGGTGCCCGAGCCCGGCGGGCTTATTGTCGGCAAGGACCGCCCGGCCTGGTACATCACTAACTTCAAGTATGCCAGCCGACCCGAGCCGTTGTTCCTGCACATCATCAGTGCCAAGAAAGGGCAAATCTTTCTCAATGGGCACAACGTCGGGCGGTTCTGGACCGTCGGTCCGCAGCAGTACTACTACCTGCCCGAATGCTGGCTCGGAGAGGAAAACGAGCTGTTAATCTTCGAAGAAGCCGGCAATACGCCCAGCGGTTCGAGACTGGCTTTCCGGCCCCTGGGGCCGTTCTGCGATTAATCAGGCACCCACCCCGCGGCCCAACGATAAACAGGCCGACGGGACCGACGAAAAATCCTCCCCCAGGGCTTTAAAAAAAACTTGTGGGCAAGAAGTCTTTACCCTATTATAACTTATGTTCGTGTGGGTGATCTTAAGCTAAAGTAAAAGGTTGACTCTTGTCTAATGCGTGAAGGGGAACCTATGCATACGGTGACTAAAAAAGAGTTGGTGGACCGGATTGCCGAGAAGACCAAGAGCAAGCGGGTCCTTGTCAAGAAGATCGTTCAGAGTTTTCTCGACGAGGTCATCGAGGATCTCGGTCGAGGCAATCGGCTGGAGTTCCGCGACTTCGGCGTGTTCGAGACCAAGCAGCGTGCCGCCCGCATCGCCCAGAACCCCAAGACACTCCAGCGAGTTCGCGTTCCACCGAAGCGCGCGGTCAAGTTCAAAGTAGGCCGGCTTATGAAGTTGAAGTTGCAGGCGGGCATGGCCGGCGGCTCGGCTGCCTCCTGAAACAGGCCAGGCCGGATTGACTGGGCGGGGTTTGTGTGCAGCTTGCAGCCGACCAGGCCACCGGAACGACAAAAATCCGCAGGCCGTGACGGCACAAAGCGCTGTTGCGGCCTGGTTTTTACCTGCGGAGGGTTGCTTCGCCAAAGTGCCTGCTGTATATAGGACGGTCCCAAAACAACTGGAGTATTTGGACTAGGAGATTCACGATGCCAGAGATTGTCGAGATTCCGGTCCTGTGGCTGCAAGGTGCTTCATGCAGCGGCTGCATTGTTTCCCTGCTGAACTCTTTTTCTCCCAAGGCTTCCAGTCTTGTGTTGCGCGAATTGACGCCGGGCAAGCACGTGTCGCTGCGTTTCATAGCCACGGTGATGGCCGGGCAGGGCCAGCAGGTGGTGGACATACTTCACGACGATACCGCCGCCGCCGGCGGCTACGTGCTGGTGGTGGAAGGCTCACTGCCTCTGGGCGGCGATCTGTTCGCCACGTTGGGCGAGTCCGACGGCCGAGAGGTGCCTATCGCCGAGACGGTGGGACGACTTGCCCGCAAGGCCATGTGCGTGGTGGCGATGGGCACGTGCTCAGCCTTCGGAGGCATACCCGCCGGCGAAGGCAACCTTACCCAGGCCGGTTCCCTGGAAAAACTTCTCCAGCGTGACGGTATCGACGTGCCGCTGGTGAACATTCCCGGCTGCCCGCCGCATCCGGACTGGCTGGTCGGGTCGCTGGTGGCCGTCATGCGATACGGCCTGGACGCCGTCGCCGCTACGCTGGATGAGCTGAAGCGCCCGAAGATGTTCTTCGGCAAGCAGATTCACGAGACTTGCCCGCGCAGGGCGGACTTCGACGCCGGCCGGTTCGCAAAGAACTTCGGCGAGCCGGGCTGCCTGTACGAGCTTGGCTGCAAGGGGCCTGTTACCTACGCCGACTGCCCCACCCGTATGTGGAACAGCGGGACGAACTGGTGCATAGGGGCGGGCAGCCCATGCCACGGCTGTGTCGAGCCGGGTTTTCCGGACAGGCTCGCACCGCTGTATTGCAAGATCGACGAGCAACGGCTTAACAGGTTCAGGCTGCTCGAGCCGACCGTATCCGAGACGCAAAAATAATCTCTTACGAGGGTTTCTCATGCACGGTTCACATCCTCACACACACGACGAAAACGGCGACGTAATCAGCATCGACCCGGTAACGCGGATCGAGGGCCACATGAAGGTTGAGGCCGTCGTCGACGGCGGCGAGGTCAAGGAAGCCCGCTGTTGCGGCACGCTGTTTCGCGGCTTCGAGAACATTCTCATCGGGCGGCATCCGCTGGACGCCGTTCGCCTGACGCAGCGCGTCTGCGGCGTCTGCCCGACGGCGCACGGTACGGCCTCGGCACTGTGCCTGGACGATGCGCTCGGCGTGGCGGACAAAATTCCGCACAACGGCCGACTGGTCAGAAACCTCCTGCTGGGCAGCAATTATCTCCAGTCGCACATACTGCACTTTTTCGCACTGGCCGCCCTTGACTTCGTGGACGTTACGGCCCTGGCCGACTACGCCGGCAGCGATTCGGAGCTGAAGGCCGTCCGGGCGTTCATCGACCGCCAGGAGCTTTCGCCGTTCTTCCCGCGATACGAGGGCGACTATCGCTGCGAGAAGCAGACCAACGTCGCGCTGGTAAAGGGTTATCTGGCGGCCCTGCATGTCCGCCGCGTCTGCCACGAGATGCTCAGCATCTTCGGCGGCAAGATGCCGCACAACATCGGCATCGTACCCGGCGGCGTTACCGGCGAGGTTACAGCCGACAAGATCGCCTCGTTCGCCGGCAAGTTGGAGGAAATCGGCGAGTTCGTGGAAGATGTTTACATCCCGGCCATCTTCACCGTCGCCGGGGCCTACGGCGATTACTTCGACATCGGCGCCGGCTGCAAGCGGTTCCTGTCCTACGGCGTATTCGACATGGACGGCGAGAGGCTGCTGCCGCCGGGCCTCATCGAAGCCGACGGCAAGCCTGCGAAGGTTGACGCCGCCAGGATAACCGAGGACGTCGCCAGCTCACGCTACAGCGACGAATGCGCCGCCAGACCGGCTGAAGGAAAAACCATTCCGCAGCCCGACAAGCAAGGCGCATACACCTGGCTGAAGGCCCCGCGTTACGACGGCGGGCCAGCCGAGGTAGGCCCGCTGGCACGCGCGATTATAGGCTTCACCGCAGGCAACAAGGTCATAAAAGGCGAAGTTGAGTCGGCCCTGTCGGCCGCCGGCGTCGGGGCGGAAAAGCTGCCTTCCGTTCTTGGGCGGCACTTGGCGCGAGCGCTGGAATGCCGCATTGCGGTCGGGGCCATGACAAAATGGCTGGACGAGCTTCAGCCGGGCGAACCGGTGGCCGTCCCGCTGGAGATTCCCGACCAGGCTGCCGGCATGGGACTGAGCGGCGCGCCGCGAGGGGCGCTGGGGCACTGGATCGAGATCAAGGATAAGGTCATCAGCCGCTATCAGCTCGTGGTGCCGACGACGTGGAACGGCTCGCCGAAGGATTCGGCCGGCCTGCCCGGGCCGATAGAGCAGGCGCTTATCGGCACAAAAATCAGGGACCGCGACAACCCGTTTGAAATCGTGCGGATTATCCGTTCGTTCGACCCGTGCCTGGCCTGTTCGGTGCACGTGTTGACGGCTGCGGGCCGGGCCAAGGGAGTCTATCGCATTGTCTGAGCAGTGCGTCAACATCGTAGGCGTTGGCAACATACTTATGGGTGACGACGGCGTCGGCACGGTGGCCCTGGAGCAGTTGGCGCAGCAGGCACTGCCCGAGTATGTCCGCCTGCACGACGCCGGGTTGGCCGTCTCGGACGTGCTGGGCCGGCTCCCGCCGGCTGAGCCGCTGATTGTCATCGACGCCGTCCGCGGCGACGGCGAGCCGGGCAGCGTGTACAAACTGGCCCTGGACGATATGTCCGGGCCGCAGGCCCCGCTCCACGCGGCGGTATCGCTGCACGAGTTGAGCGTGCTGCCGGCGCTGCAAATGGAGGCGCTGACGGGCAGGGTGTTCGGCGAGGTAACAGTGTTCGGCGTCGAGCCTGAAACAATCGAGTGGGGAGTCGGGCTTTCGGCGCCCGTTCTCGGCGCGATGGATCGGCTCGTCGAGACCGTACTGACGCACGCAGTAAACTGCGTAAACATTATTGAAGAGAGCGTAACGACATGAATGCCACGGAACGAAAACCGAACGAAGAGATTCTTGAGTCCGTCGAAGGCCTCAAGAAGGTATTCATCCTCGGCTGCCAGGGCTGCCCGATCGGCTGCGATACGGGCGGCCAGCCGTGGGTCGATGAAATAACCGAGCTGCTGGGCAAGGCCGGCAAGGAAATAACCGGCTCGGCCCTTATAGACATGATCTGCAACAAGGCGATCGTGGGTATAAAGCTTGGCCGGATAGTGGACAAGCTGGCGGCGTCGGAGGCGATTCTAGTCGGCTCCTGCGGCGTCGGCGTCCAGGCCGTCGGCAACATGGTCGGCCGCCTGGCCGTGCCGGCGATGAACACCATTTGCATGGGCGACTATCAGGGGCTTTGGCCGAGCGAAGAGCGATGCGCCGAATGCGGCGAGTGCATGTTGGCCTATACCGGCGGGCTGTGCCCGATTACGCTGTGCGCCAAGGGGCTGGTCAACGGCATCTGCGGCGGCACGGGCGACGACGGCAGTTGCGAGGTTTCATCCGATCGTCGCTGCGGCTGGCTGATGATCTACGAGCGGCTGGAGGCACTGGGCAGGCTGGACGACTACAAGCACTTCCACCTGCCGAAAGACTTCCGCAAACGTGATATATCCGACGCCAACCGAAAAACCATCCGCTGGGCAATGGAGCTTGCCGAAGAAGAAATCGAACCGGAACCCGCTGAGAAATAAGCCTGGAAGAAAACTATGAGCAAACTTCAAGAAAAGCTTACCGCAGGCCAGTTCGTCGTTACCGGTGAAATCGGCCCGCCGAAGGGCACCAACATCGAGCCGGTGCTTCACGAGGCCGAGGAGCATCTCAAGGACACCGTGACGGCCGTCAACGTTACAGACATCCAGACAGCCGTCATGCGAACCGGCTCGCTGGCGGTCAGCAGGCTGCTGCTGGAAAGAGATATCGAGCCGGTCTTCCAGATGGTCTGCCGCGACCGCAACCGACTGGCACTCCAGAGCGACCTGCTCTCGGCGGCTGTGTTCGGCATCGAAAACGTCCTGGCGCTGACGGGCGACCACGTGGCCATGGGCGACCACACCGACGCCATGGGCGTTTACGACCTCGACTCGGTCGGCCTGCTCCAGGCTATGAGCAAACTGGAGGCCGGAACCGACATGGGCCTGGACATGAAGGGCAACGCCAACGAACTCGACGGGGCGCCGAAATTTTTCAAAGGCTGCTGCGTTACGCCGTGCGCGCCAAACCCGGACGCCCAGGCAGCCAAGCTGGAAAAGAAGGTCGCCGCCGGCGCGCAGTTCGTCCAGACACAGGCGGTTTACGAACCGGCGGCCTTTGAGCAGTTTATGAAAAAAATCGAGCATATCAACGTACCCGTCCTGGTGGGCATAGTGATGCTCAAGTCGGCGGGCATGGCGAAGTACATGAACCGAGGCGTGCCGGGCGTCAAGGTGCCGGACGACACCATCAAGCGCCTGAGCGACGCCGCGAAGGAAGACCGCCAGAAGGTCTCCATCGACATCTGCGGCGAGCTGATCGTCAAGATGAAGGACTTCTGCCAGGGCGCGCACCTGATGACGCTCGGCTGGGACCACTGTGTGCCCGGCATCGTGCAGGCGGCCGGACTGGCGTAGAGAATTTATATCACTGGCAGGTTAATTAATGCGCTTGCCGCCGGGTATTACTCGCCCTAAACCGCCGCTTTTGCACAGGCGATGGTGTTTTTCAGCAGCATGGCCACGGTAACAGGCCCGACGCCGCCGGGGACGGGCGTAATGGCGGCTACCTTATCAACGGCGGCTTCGAAGTCCACGTCTCCGACGGTCTTCATCGCATTCTTGCCCTTCTCGTTCTTCAGCGGTTCGCCATTTTCGTCCAGGCCCTTGGGTATGCGGTTGATGGCTACGTCGATGACGATTGCGTCGGCCTTGAGCATATCGGCGGAGATAAGCGGGCTGAGGTCGGGCGGCGAGACGTCCTGGCCCGCCTTTTTGCGGCGGCGGTAGCCAAGCCAGCGGGCCTGCGATACGCCCGTGGCCACGAACACGATGTCCGCGGTGCGGGTGTGGGCGGCGAGGTCCTTCGTGGCGACGTGGCAGACAGTTACCGTCGGCGCCGCGTCCAGGCTTTGTAGCAGAATAGTTGCGACCGGCTTGCCGACGATCTCGCTGTGGCCGACCACGACGGTCTCCTTGCCGGCCAGGTCGTCGCACGTCTGCATGAGCAGCTCAACCGCAGCCAGCGGTGTGCACGGCCCGACGATTCCGCCGCCGTAGAACAGCCGGCCCATGTTCTCAGGGTGCATGCCCTCGACGTCCTTGGCAGGGGAAATCTTTACCTGAACCTGCCGGGCGTCGATCTGCTGCGGCAGCGGCATCTGTAAAATCAGGCCGCTGACCTTCGCATCGGTGTTCAGCTCGTCGATCTTCGCAATCAGCTCGTCCTGTGAGATATCTTCCGGCAGATTCAGCAGTTCATAGGCAATGCCGACGGCCTCGCAGCTTTTCTTCTGCATGTTGGTGTAGATTTTGCTGGCGGGATTCTCTCCGGCCTGCACGGCCACCAGTTGCGGAGGCCGGCCCGCCTGGGCAAGCTCCGCGGCATCGGCTGAAACCTGCTGCTTGATTCGCTCGGCAACCGCTTTTCCGTCAATAATCTTCGCAGACATTCATCACTCCTTAATCGTTGTGGGACGCTCCAACAGTTCTGTCAATCTCTCCGCTGTAGAGGCGTCTATGGTTCCTTTTTTCCTGGCCAGGTCAACTGTCAGCCGGCCCATGGCCTTGTATGCCGCAACCAGCCTTTCGTCGCAATCTCGCAGGGCGCTAAGATGCCGGCCGACGGTCTCGACGTCGCCGCGTTCGGCCGGTCCGGTGAGCGCATTTTCAACGCCAAGGTCAAAGACGTTATCAACAGTGGCCCGAACCAGCGGCTCGAACGCCGCCATCGCAGTTTGCCGCTCGATACCGGCCTGCGAGCTTAGTTTCATCGCCACATCCAGCAGGGCCGGCAGATAATTGCAGGCGCAGACGGCCGCCGCATGGTAGAGCGGCTTGTTTTCGGATTCGATCCGCATGGGGTGCCCGCTAATCGCCTCGGCCAAAGCTGTCAATGCGTTTGTTGCCGGCTCGTCGCCTTCGATGAAGAAATAAGCATCGGGCAGCTTTTCGACGGCTGCCTCCAGCGTCGGGAAGGTTTGCAGCGGGTGCATCGAGCCGACCGCGCAGCCACAGGCCTCACGCGCCGATTGCAGAACATCGCTGCCGAGCGCTCCGCTACAATGCGCCACGACCGCGCCCTTGGCGAAGCGGCTGTTTTTGGCCAGTTCCTCACACGTGGAGCGGACCGCATCGTCCGGCACGGTCAGCAGGATGAGTCCGCCGGCTGCCGCAGCCTCGGCCAGCATGCAGCCCCAGGTGTTCAGTCCGATGTTCGCAGCCGCCGTCTTGGCGCGGTTGAGGTTCTGGCCCGCCACGGCCGCCACGCGCAGACCGGCCCGCACGGCCAACATGCCGATGGCCGTGCCAACCTTGCCGGGGCCGATAATCGAAATGTCAGGTAGTTCCGCCATGTGTCAAGGTGCCGAAGGATACGCCCAACCGCCCGATGGGTCAAGGCGATTGCGGCATGGGGAGCCGTGATAGGTTTTGGTGAAGCACGAAACCCGCTCCCTTCCGTCCTGTGGTGAGCTTTGTCGAACCATCGTGCCTGCCCGCTCCCTTCCGGTCGCGGCTAGTTGAACACCATGCGAACGCGATTTCACCAAAAACTAGCCGCGACCGGGAGGGAGCGGGAGGAAACCCACCAAAATCCACACGCACCCCGGCGGGGTTCTACAGCTCGAACTTATCGCCTGGTGCGGGGACGTGGACGTTTTCACAACCGGCGTCAGTGAGTATTTCTTTCATGGCGGCCGGCTGGGCGCCCTCGCCGTGGACG
>JAXIHJ010000141.1:0-34539 GCA_034189755.1 Planctomycetota bacterium | reverse complement strand
ATATTCAGAACAGCATCTGCTCGAAAAACGCCGACCGCGACTGCCGCAAGTGGCTGATGATGGCCGACAACTACATCAGCGCCGGCATGGCGGAAAAGGCCAAGCCGTATCTAAAGAGAATCCTCGATGAATACGGTCAGACCGACTGGGCCAAAAAGGCCAGGCAGCGACTGGCCGAAATCGCCGCCGGCAGCGAATAATCTCATCCGGCTCGCGGCAGGCGCCGATTTTTGTCGAAGCCCCAAGTGCTGAACCGGCGGGGTTTGTCATTTATTCGCCATTGGGAATTGGTCATTTTCTCCTGTATCATCCGACCATGATTTCCCGACGTTACGGCACTTTCGCCGGCGGGATCGAACTGCCGGACGAAAAGCAGGCCACGCTGGATAAGCCCATCCGGCGGTGCGACCAGCCGTCGCGGTTGCGAATTCCGCTCGCGCCGGCCGGCGGCGCCGAGGCCTTGCCGATCGTCCAGCCCGGGCAGACCGTCGTCGCCGGCGAGAAAATCGCCGTCGCCGCCGGTGCCGGTGGTCTGGACATCTTCACCGGCCTCGGCGGACGGGTCGCCGCCATAGCTATGGCGGACCTGGTAACCCAACAGGGGCTTAGGACCTCTCAGGCAATAGAGCTGACGGATTTATCCGCCGGCGGGGAGCTTCAGCCGGCCTCGCCGGTCTTCGACTGGCAAACGGCCGACGGCGAAGAGCTTCTTGCGCGTCTGGGCGACGGAGGGCTGGTTACACATCGTAGGCCTTCCGAGCCGCTGACACGATGGATTAAGGCCGCACGAGAAAAAAACTGTCGTGTCCTCATTGCCAACGTTATGGAAAATTCCCCGCACGTTACCGCCGACCACCGCCTGCTGATCGAGCATGGCGGCCAGGTCATAGAGGGCCTGGCGATTCTGGCCGGGGTTATCGGCGTCGAAGAGGTTTTTTTCGTCGCCGACCAGCGGCGGACGGACGACTACCGCCGGCTGATTGGCCCGGCCCGGGCGTTCGGAATCAACCGGATCGCTCTGCCGCACAAGTATCCCATAGGCGCCGACGCAATACTGGTGAAGGTGCTGACCCGCCGCGAGGTGGCGCCGGGTTCAGGCGTCATGGACGTTCAGGCGGCCGTTATCGACGCAGCCACCTGCTTCGCGGTTTATCGTTGGGCGGTCTGCGGGGTGCGCCCGGTCGGCCGGGTTGTTACGGTGGCCGGCGAACGTGCGGAGCGGCCTGGAAATTTCTACGTTCCGTTCGGAGCCGGCTGCATGGAGCTGGTCGGCTCAGCCGAACGGTCTGTCATCCACGGCGGGCCTATGACGGGGCTGGTCTGCTCGGCCGAGACGGTGGTCGGCCCGGCGACCAACATGCTGCTGGCGATCGAACCGCCAACCGCCTCGCTGCCGGCGCCCTGCATCCGGTGCGGATGGTGCAGCGACCACTGCCCGGCCAGGCTGAACGTGGCGATGTTGAACGATGCATTCGAACTGGGGCTGCTCGACCGCGCCCACAAGAACGGCGTTCTGGCCTGTGTGGAATGCGGCGTGTGCAGCTACGTCTGCCCGGCCAGGCTGCCTCTGGGGCAGCGAGTCAAGCAACTCAAGCAGACCATCCGTTTCATGGACAAGAATATGCCGCTGTTTGTCAAAAGATAACGCATCGGGACATACTAAAGTGGAAGAGCCAACCTCACAGGCAACGCCCGGCGACGTGGAGTTGCAACGTCCGGCGGTATTAAGGGCGCCGTTTATCCATGCGCCCGAAGGCGTTCGCACGGTGTTCCTGGTAACGCTGGCCGCCTCGTGTATGCCGCTGGTGGCCGGGGTAGTCTTTTTCGGCTGGCGTGCGGCGGCGACGGCGGTGCTGGCGGTCGCAGGCTGTGCGATTACCGAGTGGCTGTACTACCGCGTTACTCGCACACCGGCACTGCTGGGGCGCAGCCACGCATACCTTACCGGCGTGCTGCTGGCACTGACGCTGCCGCCTTTCGTGCCGTGGTACGTGCCGCTGCTCGCCGCGGCCTTTGCAATTATCGTCGGCAAGGCGATCTTCGGGGGAGTGGGGCATTTTCTCTGGCAGCCTGCGCTGGTGGGCCGGCTGGCGGTGGCCGTGCTGATCCCCGCAGCGATTATCAACCCCGCCACCTGGCCCGTTCTCGCTCAGAACCGAATCATCGTCGGCGATATTCGCAACGCCGCCCGTGTCGAAGATTACCGCCAGTGGCGAGGCCGGCCGGCCCCGGACCCGTCCGACGCATTCCTGTTGAGGCCGCCGGGCGACATACTCACAGGCTTAACCGGCGGGGCGGAACCTGATTTCAGCGGCCTGGGCGAGGTGCCAGACGATATACCACGCGCCAAACCCGCTGCGCTGATGAAATTGCCGCCGATCAACGACCTGCTATACGGCGCCCGTCCAGGCGGCATCGGGGAGACCTGCGCCGTTGTCATCATCGTCGCCGGGTTGTACCTGGTTTATCGAAACTACGTCAAGTGGCAGCTCCCGACGGCGTTTTTAGCCTCGGCATGGTGCGTGCTGGCCGTTGCGCCGGTCCACCTGGCCGGACCCAACGCCACTGTCGAAACTGTGTTCTGGCCGCTGCTGAGCGAATCGCTGGACGTCGGGTTTACCTATGTTAATTACCAGATGCTAAGCAGCGAGCTGGTGCTGGCGGCGTTTTTCCTGGCTCCGGAGATGACATCCAGGCCGGTTACCACCGGCGGGCAGGTCCTGTTCGGCATCGGATGCGGCGTCGGGGCAATGCTGCTCAAGCTGTACGTCAACGTGCCGATCCCATGCTACACGGCCGTGCTGGCTATGAACACCTTCACGCCCGTCATAGACGCCATGTGGAGGCCCCGTGTCCTGGGCCAGCGGCGATTCGCCTTCCTGCGGATCAGGAAGCGCTGAGGCGGCGCTTTTGGAACATCTGAACAATCGCCGTCGCGCCATATGCAGCAGCCAGGCTCAGCAGCGGCTCGACGGCCAGGCGAAACCTCGCTGTTGCAGCCGGCCCGCCGGCTAGAGCGCCGACGGCGACCAGCAGCAACATAAGCCAGCCGGCCGCCGAGATGCCCGGCCGAAGCTTTTTGGCCAGAGATACCATCACGCCGAAGTACTTCGCCGCCGGAACCACCGACATCACAGCCGCAAGAATCATCGCGGCGATGTTGCCCTCGAAGTAGTGCCTCGCCGCCGCGACAAGCCCGCGCCGCTGAAACACGGTGAGCGTCCCCCGCTGGCCGGTCGTCAATCCCGCTACCTCCAGCACGTCCGTAGCGCCCGGCAGCCAGAAGGCGAGACAGCCGCGTGCGTGAATCTTCGCGTACGTCCACGGGTGAGCTGCGATAATTTTTAGGGCCTCTCGCTTGCGGTATCGCGCAAAGTCCCCGGGCGTATCGAGCGCCTCAGCCTGCCGGTGGCGATGCAAATCGGCCAGCATCCTGTCCGCAGCCGCCTGCTCGGTGATTCCTTCGGTTTCGGCCAGCAGCTTCGGCGCGGAATAGCGGTACATGCTGTCGGCTGCAAAGCTGGAGAATCCGACATAGTCGGCCACCACTGCATTGCGGGCCACCCACGGCGCGATTGCCGCAATCATGATTGCCGCGAACGCTCCGGCCCGGCGAAACCGCTTCGGGCGAAACAGCAGAACGACTGCGCAGGCCGCCGCCATAGCCAGGCCGACCGGCCGAACGTAACACGCCGCGGCCATCACGACCGCAGCCGCAATCAGCGATCGCCGGCGACCGGTTTTGAAATGGCTAATCAGCAGCAGGACGACCAACGTTAACAGGAACGCATACAGACTGTCCGACAGAAGCCGGCAGCTTGCAGCAATGGCTACCGGTGACAGCGCCTGAAACGCAGCGGCAATCAGGCCGACACGCAGGCTTACCAGCAATCGACCCAGCAGTCCCGTCAGCAGCACCAGCGCCGTGTCCAGCAGGACCTGGCCCAACAGCGTCCCGGCCCGCGTGCCCGACAGTGCGTCCGCGGCTATCAGGAAGGCCGGATACCCCGGCGTGCGGAAGATTTCGGGCCGGCCGGCTGTGCCGAACTCGCCGCGATCGGCCAGGCTGCGAGCCAGTTGCCGATAGTCATCCGAATCCGGCGTCGTGGTTCGTCGCCGATCCTGCCACGCAGGCACCAGCATTGCAGCCCTCACCGCCAGCGCAATTCCCAGTATGAGCCACAGCCATCGGCTTCTCATACCGGGTATCCTAGAGGCCGGCCGGAGTTGTTACAATGTCCCCATGGGTCAAAAGTTGAACGTCAATGAGATCTTCCGGAGCATTCAGGGCGAAGGGACGCGGGCGGGGCTGCCTTTTACTTTTGTAAGGCTGGCCGGCTGCAACCTGCGATGCAAGTGGTGCGATACCGAATACGCCCGCCACGAAGGCCTGGCGATGAGCCTGGCCGACGTGATGAAGCGCGTAGCCGAGCTGGGCTGCTGGCGCGTTGCGGTTACCGGCGGCGAGCCGCTGACCCAGCCGCAAACCGGCGAACTGCTCAGCCGACTGGCCGATACCGGCTATGAGACGTTGCTGGAGACCAACGGCTCGCTGGATATCGCCGCCGTGGACAGTCGCGTGGTGAAAATCGTGGACTTCAAATGCCCCGCCAGCGGCCAGGCCGATGCGAACCGTTGGCAAAACGTCGAGCATCTTAACCGAGCCGACGAGGTGAAGTTCGTCATCGCCGACCACGACGATTACGACTTCGCCCGCGCCGCCGTCGAAAAATACGATTTGACGCACAAGTGCGCGGTCATCTTTTCGCCGGTTTCCGGCCGGCTTGCGCCGACTGCGATTGCCGAATGGATACTTCAGGACAAACTGGACGTGAAATTAGGCCTGCAACTGCATAAAATAATTTGGCCGGACAGAGACCGGGGCGTGTAGCAATAGATTACCGGTTACGAATATGGAAGCGGAACTGATAAAGACATTTCGTTTTGAGGCGGCCCACACGCTGCCTAACGCACCTG
Organism: Planctomycetota bacterium; assembly: GCA_034189755.1. Classification (GTDB taxonomy): domain Bacteria; phylum Planctomycetota; class Phycisphaerae; order SM23-33; family SM23-33; genus JAXIHJ01. Next base: position 29,562 of record JAXIHJ010000141.1, on the reverse strand, counting down.
ACGGCCACAAGTGCCGCCGGATGCACGGCCACAGCTATCGCGTGGACATCCACGTTACCGGCCGGACCGACCCGGCCACGGGATGGGTGATCGATTTCGGTCAGATAAAGCAAATAGTCGGCGCGGAGCTGGACAAGCTGGACCATCGCTGCCTGAACGACATCCCCGGCCTGGAAAATTCCACCTCCGAGCTGCTGGCAAAGTATCTCTGGGACCGCATCCAACCCGGCCTGCCCGGCCTGTCTGCCATCACGGTCTGGGAATCCGATACCTCCCGCTGCGTGTACAAAGGCAATTGAAGATAGTCGCACCCGACTAGGGCAATCCCGCTTGGTTTTTGCTTCGTGTAAAATCGTGGTTGCAATACTTTGATCATTTCCAGTAGGAACAATCTGCGAATTGCGTCGTAGCCTCTTTCGTTCGGATCTTCTACGTTCACGTGATACCAGTGGTGTGGGTCATCCGGGCGATACGTTTTTTTCCAGAACCTCCTACAAGCAAATCCATGTCCCATGAATTCATCGTGAATGTTGACCAAATGCACCAACGGGTGCCTTTGGGTGCAGCGAGCAATCACATCGTTGTACGCATGCAAGATCGGCACGGCGTCCCGCCACGCCGGGAAGCCCATGTCGAAAAAGGCCGGGATTGGACCGATGCCGTCGCCGTCAGTGGGGTCGTAAATATTCGCCAGAAAGATATGGCATCCGCCGGGAAACCGCTCTTGGAGCATTACGATCATGGCCTCCAGGCGTTTCTCAAAGGCCTCGATCCACGGTTTGGCCTGAGCCAGCGTGGCGCCGTACATTGCCCCCTCCTGCGGGGGTTTCTTTCCGTAATTGTGGATAACGTCATTGCCCCCGGTCGTTATCATAACAATGCCAAGGACCTCGCTGGGAAATTTTGGAAGTTTGCGAATGTCCTCTACGTGTCGAAGCGACGTGGAGCCAGATGTGGCAATGTTTTGGGTCTTGAGGTTCGGGATGACCGCAGACAAGCAGATTCCCTTCATCTCCTCAAACTCATCGGTTGGGTTCGATACGAGACGGTCAAAGTAGGAATGCCCCCAGGGTGCACCGAAGCCTTCGGTAACACTGTCGCCGACGCCAAGAAGCAGCACTTGACGCGATGTCCAGGTCTTCTCAAATGCAGAGCGGGGAACACTCGGCCCGGCAGGCCCGGAACCAACAGGTAAATAAAGGTAGAAATAGTAACCGCCGAGGATGCTGGCGACCGGGAACAAAACGACCACCGAGACAAGGACAACGAACGGTATCCTATGAGGCTTCCGCTGCTTCGATTTTTCGTCAAAACGCTTCGCCATATATCAGCCCCGCAAGTGAGGGGAGTCGGACCACACTAGCCGCGAGCGGCAGCGAGCGGGCTTTTGCGAAACCCAGCGGGATTGCCCGCTCGCTGCTGCTCGCGGCTAGCGCAACAATTAATCACTATCCGCTTATTCGCTTTTGTCGACCAGGACACGGACCAGCAGGACCAGGCCGTAGATCAGAAGCGTTATTACCAGCAGAAACAGCAGGCTCGTCCAGATGTACGTCAGCAGCGGCCAGAGGTCTTTCATGAGGCCCTTGAACGACCGGCTGGCTGCGGCGATGACGGCGATGACGGCTGCGATAGCCAACACGGCCGCCAGCGTCGGTCGGATCGGGCGGCGGACCGGGGCCAGGCGAATCGACAGGCACGCCGCCAGGTAAACGAATATACCCACACGCCAGTTAAGCCAGTTCATCCGCCCCCACGTCTCGGCCATTCTTCGCAGCAGGTGTATCTGCTGCTCGATTTGTTGCCAAAGCGCATCCCAGCCGGTGGGCAGCTTTTGCGGCAGTTGCACCGCCGAAGGGATCAGCCCGCCGCCGGTGACGAACTCCTGTATGACCGGCTCGCCGAGCAGTGCGTGGGCCACCAGTATGCCCGCCCCGCAGCCGACGATGGCAACCAGGGCCGCGATGATAGGGCCGATAATCTTGAGCTTCGGCGTCGCCTCGGTGCCGGCGTCGTCCTCGCCGGCGGCGCTGGCGCGGCGGGAGGTGGCCCGGCGGGGCGTGTCGATGAGCTTGGCGCGACGAATCTCACCACCGGTAATCAGGCACCCGAAAATATACGCCATCTCCGAAACCACGGTGCCCGGCAGCAGCGCCCAGTTGACCCAGAGCGGCTTGAGCAGGCTCGTCCATAGCCGATACACGCCGATACCCGTAAAAAGAATGAGCACCAGCCAGAATGTAAATGCCGCGTAAATCAAGGCGCGCATTCCTTAACCGTGCGATACCGGAGTTGGTATCGGTCAACCGGTCGTAAATACTGAAGCCCGAAGCGAGACTTCACGGCGCCTTGATATCGTGGTTCAGGCCGATGGCCTTGTTGAAGCTGTTGAACGCGCTCATCATGGCGGCCACTTCCATCGCGGCCGTGATTTCCTCGTCGCTCACACCGGCCTTCAGCGCCATGGCCCGATGGGCATCGACGCAGTACGGGCAGTTGTTGACGGCGCTTACGGCGATGCAGATTAGCTCCTTGGTCTTGGCGTCCAGGGCTTTGCCGGCCGAGGCCGACATCGCCATTACCGACTCCAGAAAATCGCCGTTGTTCCCCATGGCCTGGAAGGCCTCCGGCACGAAGCCGAACTTCTTCTCGATGCCGGCCTGGAGCTGCTGCGCCTTGGCGTCGCCGGTCTTGTTGTAAAGTTTCACGATAGCCATTTTGTCGTTCCTTTCCGAATCAGGTGCCCTTGCGAATGACGTAAATATCGCTTCCGCCGCCGAAAGACAAACCGACATTATAAACCCGGACGCCGCAAAATACAGAAACCGATCTTCACATCTTCACAAGGGGCGATAATTCCCCCTTGCCCTTTGGGGCTAAAGCCTTATTATGGGCTGTTTCCCGCGCCTGCGGCGATGCGAGAGTAACACGGGCGTGGAAAGAAGGTTGGAGAATTAAGCTATGCCGGCTTCAAAACCACATGATATTCGCAATGTTGTGCTTCTGGGCCACGGCGGTGCGGGCAAAACGACGCTCGCCGAGGCGATGCTGCACGCAGCCAAGGTAATAGGCCGGCTCGGCTCGGCGGACGACGGCACGGCCCACATGGACTACACCGACATCGAGAAGGAGCGCAAGCACTCGGTGGACCCGGCCGCGGCGCACATCGATTACGATCGTAAGACCATCAACCTTATCGATGCGCCTGGTTATCCGGACTTTATCGGCGGGGCCATAAGCGCCCTGTCCGGCGCGGACACGGCGATTGTGGTCGTCTCGGCGACGGCTGGTATTGAAGTCAACACGCGCAGGCTGCTGAAGATCGCCCGTGAAAACGGCCTGGCCGTCGCGATCGTGGTCAACAAGATTGACGGCGAGAACGTAAACCTCGAGGGCCTGCTTCGGGAGCTTGGCGAGACGTTCGGCTCGGCGTGCAAGGCGATGAACCTGCCGGCCGGCGGAGGCAGCGGGGTTACCGACTGCTTCGTCAACGATTCCGGCGAGGCCGATTTCGGCGACGTCGCCAACGCACACATGCAACTGACCGAGAGCATCATCGAAGCCGACGAGACGCTGATGGAAGCATATCTCGGCGGCGAGGAAATTCCGGCCGATAAGCTCTCAGCCGAGTTCGCACAAGCCATGGTCGAAGGGACAGTGATTCCGGTGATGTTCACGGCCGCCAGGAGCGAAATCGGCACTAAGGAACTAATGGACGCGGTCGTAAAATACTTTCCCTCGCCCGCCGACGCCAAGAGCCGGCCGGTACGCAAAGACGAAGCCGAAGATGCCGAGGAAATTTCTATTTCAGCCGACGCCGACGCGGCGTTCGTCGGCCAGGCCTTCAAGATTACAACCGACCCGTTCGTCGGCAAGCTGGCGTGGGTTCGCATCCTCCAGGGCGCAGTCCATAACGACACGAGCTACTATCTGCGGGACGGCAAGAAGCCTTCAAAGATCGGGCATCTGTTCAAAATCCAGGGCAAGGAGACGCAGGAGATTAAAAAAGCCGTCGCCGGCGACATCATCGCCCTGGCCAAGGTCGAAGAAATCGGCAACGGCGACGTGCTGCACGGCGACTCATCGCCGATGTTCCGGGCCATGCCGCCAAGCCCGACGCCGATGTATTCGCTCGCCGTTACGCCCGCCAGCCGGGGCGATGAGCAGAAACTCTCCGAAGCATTGAGCAAGCTCGCCCAGGAAGACCCGACCTTCATCACCTCGCGCGACACCCAGACCAACGAAACGGTCATCTCGGGCATAGGCGACCTGCACCTGCGGATAGTCCTGGCGAAGATGAAGCAGCGATTCGACCTTGAGGTGCAAACCAAGCCGCCGAAAATACCCTACAAGGAAACGATCACCGTCAAGGCCGAGGGCCATCACCGCCACAAGAAGCAAACCGGCGGCGCCGGCCAGTTCGGCGAGGTGTATCTGCGAGTCGAGCCGCTCGAACGGGGTGAGGGCTTCGATTTTGTCAATGACCTGTTCGGCGAATCGATTCCGCGACAGTTTTTGCCGGCCATCGAAAAGGGCATTCGGGACGTTTTGCAAACCGGAGCCGTAGCCGGCTATCCGATGCAGGACATGCGCGTCAGCGTCTACGACGGCAAGCATCACCCGGTGGATTCGAAGGAAATCGCGTTTCGCACGGCCGGCAAGAACGCATTCATGGACGCCATCGGCAAGGCCAAGCCGGTCCTGCTCGAACCGATCGTGAACATGGAAATATCCGTACCGGCGAACCACATGGGCGACATTGCCAGTGACCTGTCCGGTCGGCGCGGCCGAATACTAGGCCAGGAAATGCTGCCCGGCAACATCAGCCTGATAAAGGCCCAGGCGCCCCTGGGCGAGGTGATGCAGTACAACAGCCAGCTGCGTTCGGTTACCGGCGGGCAGGGAAGCTACACGATGGAACTAAGCCATTACGAATCCGTCCCCTCAAACGTCCAGCAGCAGATTGTAGCTGCGGCGGAAAAAGCAAAGCAGCAGGAATAGAAAACCAAAATAACCAGGAGCAGTAAAGATGCCTCGTCAATGTCTCTTAACAGGCAGGAAGACCCATGCCGGCCGATCTATTTCACGCCGCGGCAAGGCGAAATATCTCGGCGGCGTAGGGCGAAAGGTTACCAGCAAGACCAAACGCCAGTTCAAGGCCAACATCCAGCGAGTTCGCACGGTCGTCAACGGCCAGGTGGTGCGAATGAACGTCTCGGCCAAGGCCATCCGAAACGGCCTTGTCGAAAAGCCCGCCAAGCGAAACTACAGCCCCGAAGAACAGACCGACTCGCAATAGTCGTCTATCACGTCTAGGTAAGGGGCACGAACCAGCCGCGGCCGGAATGGAGCGGGCAGAATGTCAACCAGGACTTTTCGCAGATGCTCAAGGTCTTTCTGAGGCGCCGGTGAATAGAACTTCCATCAAAGACGCCCTCGCCGGCAGTGTGGGCGATTCGGAGCTTACGCTGGGCGGCTGGGTGCGGACGGTCCGTCACAGCAGGGGGGGCTTCAGCTTTATTACGCTGAACGACGGCTCGTGCCTGGCGAACATACAGGTCGTAGCCGACGGCAAGCTGGCTAACTACGAAAGCGAACTTGTCCACCTGACGGCCGGCTGTTCGGTAATCGTAACCGGTAGGCTTGTCGAATCTCAGGGTAAGGGCCAAAGCATCGAGGTCCAGGCCGAGGCCGTCCGCGTGGTCGGAACGGCCGATGCCGCCAGCTACCCCATCCAGCCGAAACGCCATACGCTGGAGTTCCTGCGCAGCCGGGCGCACCTCAGGCCCAGGACAAACACCTTCGGCGCGGTTACGCGCGTCCGCAGCGTGACGTCGGCTGCGATACATGAGTTCTTCCAGTCGCGAGGTTTTCTCTACATCCACACGCCGATTATCACCGCCAGCGACTGCGAGGGCGCAGGTGAGCTGTTCGGCGTTTCCGCACTCGACCCGAACTCCCCGCCGCGCGGCGACGACGGCGCCGTGGATTTCTCGCAGGATTTTTTCAACCGGCGGACGTACCTGACCGTCTCCGGCCAGCTCGAGGCCGAAACCCACGCCTGCGCGCTGGGCAAGGTCTATACGTTCGGCCCGACCTTCCGGGCGGAAAATTCCAACACGCCGCGGCACCTGGCCGAGTTCTGGATGGTCGAGCCGGAGATGGCCTTCTGCGACCTGGCCGGCGACGCCGACCTGGCGGAGGAATTTCTAAAAGCCGTCTTCAGCGACATCCTTCAGCGATGCCCGCAGGATATGAAGTTTTTCAACGACCGCATCGACAAGACGGCCATCGACACGCTGGAGAGCATCGCCAAAAGCAGCTTCGAGCGCATTACCTACACCGAAGCGATCGACCTTCTGAAAAAAGCCGGCCGCAAGTGGGAATTCCCCGTCAGTTGGGGCGGCGACCTGCAAACCGAGCACGAACGATATCTGACCGAGGAGATATTCAAAACGCCCGTAGTAATCACCGACTGGCCGGCGGCCGCCAAGCCGTTCTACATGCGGCTTAGCGACGACGGGCGAACCGTCGCCGCCATGGACGTGCTCGTACCCAAAATAGGCGAGATTATCGGCGGCGCGCAGCGTGAGGAGCGGCTGGACGTGCTGGTCGATCGCATGAAACAGGCCGGCATGAACGTGGAGGATTACTGGTGGTATCTCGACCTGCGGAAATACGGGACGGTCCCGCACGCGGGTTTCGGTCTGGGGCTGGAACGGACGCTCCAGTTCGTCACGGGCATGGCCAACATACGGGACGTTATCCCGTTTCCACGAACACCGAGAAGCGCGGAATTTTAGCCGCGAACCACGCGAACACGACGAACGAAAATAATTATTGGAAACTTATCCGACGTTCGCGGGTAGCCGGTGAGGTAGCCGATGAAAATTGAATTGCACTTACACACGAATCGTTACAGCGGCTGTGCGGCCCACTCGCCGGCCGACATGATGCGCCGACTCATCGAGACCGGCTACGATGTCGTCTTCATCACCGAGCACGACGCGGTCTGGAGCGAGCTGGAGCTGGCCGAGCTTCAGCGCGACTTCTCGGAGATTAAAATTCTGCCCGGCATGGAGATTTCGCTTCGGCCGGGCTTCAAGCAACACCTGCTGGTGCTCGGCACGAACGATAAGGCGTATCTGAGGATACCCGTCGTGGCTGACATTCTTCAGCGCGCCCGGGCCGAAGACTGCCTGACCGTCCTGGCCCATCCGTTTAGATGGGAAGGCGGCGCGGATATGCTCAAGGCGAACCTGCGCCCGGACGCGATGGAAGCCAGGACCTGCAATCAGGCACTCGAGCAGGCCGAGACCGCCCGGCGAGAAGCGGCCCGGCTGGGTCTGCCGGTTGTCAACGCCGGCGACGTGCACGCTGTGGGCTTCATCAATCGATTCTGGATCGAGACCGACCGGCCGGTCCGGCAGGCGGCCGACCTGCGCAGAATACTTATTTCCGGGGCCTACGAAAACCGAGTGGGGGGATAAGGCCGCTTTCGGGGCAGCCGGTGAAAATGAATCTATTTTTGCCGGTAGACGATCCTGCCCCTGGTCAGGTCGTAGGGGCTTAGTTGGACGACCACCGTGTCGCCCGGAGTGATTCGAATATAGTGTCGCCGCATCCTGCCGGAGATATGGCCGATAATCTCGTGCTTGGCCTCGCCCATCGTTATTTCCAGGCGAAACATGGCGTTGGGCAAAGACGCCTTGACAATGGCCTCGACCTCGATGACTTCACCCTTGGGCATAAAATTTCCTTTGCGTCACTGACGCCCGGGCTTTTTGAACGTACGCGCCGGCCCGGCATGGTTAACTACTTATAACACCCCGGCCGTCAACCGTCAACGCACCGGCGATATTCAAATCGTCCGCCGCGTTGACATGAGCAGTCAGATTGTCAATCATAGTCTCTTGCCGCCAGGATGGAAGCTGCGGCTATCGGGAGAATCTTACATGGGTAAGACTATCGACATTGACCTGGTTCGTCACATCGGCAGGCTCAGCCGGATCGAACTTACCGACGAGCAGGCCGAGACGTTCAGTGCTCAGTTGGCCGACATCCTGGAATTCTTCGACAAGCTCCAGGAGCTGGACACCGAAAACATCGAGCCTCAGGCCAGCGCGGTCAGCTTGCAGAACGTCCTGGCCGACGACGTGCCGGCAGACTCGCTCACGACGGACCAGGCACTGGACAACGCGCCAGCCCGAGACGGCGACTTCTTCAAGGTGCCTAAAGTAATCGGCGACAGTCAGTAGTTCGTAATCAGTAATCCGTAATCGGTAATCAGTCCTTCGACCGTTCGACAAGCTCACGGCAAGCAAAGCTCAGGACAAGTAATCGGTAATCAGGCAGAGTTTTGCAGTCGTCACTGCGACGACTGCCGGAGACATATTCGTGGAAGATATTTTGAACCTGTCGGCCCTTCAGTTGCGAGACGCCGTCGCCTCCGGCCAAACCAGCGCCGCCGAAGCGACCGTCGCCTACCTGGCGGCGATAGAGAAGACCGAGCCGCGTATATCGGCCTTCAACGAGGTCCTCGCGGAGCGGGCGATAGGGCAGGCGAAAAAAGTGGATGCCGACGTGCAGGCCGGCCGGCAACCCGGCCCGCTCGCCGGCGTGCCGGTAGCGATCAAGGACAACATGTGCACGAGCTATGGCCTGACCACGTGCTCGTCGAAAATCCTGGCGAATTTCCAGGCGCCGTACACCGCCACGGCCGTAGCCAGGCTCGAAGCCGCCGGCGCGGTCATACTCGGCAAGACTAACCTCGACGAGTTCGCAATGGGCAGTTCGACGGAGAACAGCGGCTTTAAGCCGACGCGAAACCCGTGGGACACCGATCTTGTACCGGGCGGTTCATCGGGCGGGTCGGCTGCGGCGGTTTCGGCCCGGCAGTGCGCCGCGGCGCTGGGCAGCGACACCGGCGGCTCCATCCGTCAGCCTGCGGCGTTCTGCGGCGTCGTGGGACTCAAGCCCACGTACGGGCGGGTCAGCAGATACGGACTGGTAGCCTACGGCTCCAGCCTGGACCAGATCGGACCCATAACCCGCGACGTCGCCGACTGCGCGCTGCTGATGAGTGTAATAGCCGGCCACGACCCGAAAGACTCCACCTCCGTGCCGAACGAAGCGGCGGACTATCTCGCTTCGATCGATACGCCCGTCGAAAAACTCCGCATCGGCATGCCGAAGGAGTTCTACTCCGATGCGCTGGATTCGGAAATCAGCGCCGCCGTCGGCGCCGCGGCTGAGGCCTATAAGTCGCTCGGCGCCGAGATTGTCGAGCTTTCGCTTCCTCACAGCCGAATCGACCGGGGTTCCGGCGGCAGGCTCAGCTCATACGCCGTGGCCTGCTACTACATCGTGGCGATGGCCGAGGCCTCCAGCAACCTGGCCCGCTACGACGGCGTGCACTATGGCCACCGCACGCCCGCCAAGGCCGACAACATCGTCGATCTGTATTCCAGGACGCGGGCCGAAGGCTTCGGCGAGGAGGTCAAGCGACGAATAATGCTCGGAACCTATACGCTCTCGGCCGGCTACTACGACGCGTACTATAATAAGGCGCTGAAGGTCCGCCGGCTTATCGCCGAAGACTTCGGCAAGGCGTTCGCCAGGTGCCACGTGCTGCTAAGCCCGGTAAGTCCGACGCCGGCCTTCAGGCTCGGCGAGAAGACGGCCGACCCGCTGACCATGTATCTGGCCGACATCTACACCATCTCGGCGAACCTGGCGGGCCTGCCCGGCCTGTCGCTGCCGGCGGGGCTTGCCGCGACCGGCCTGCCCGTCGGCATGCAGCTTATCGGGCCGGTGTTTTCCGAAGAACTCCTCTTCCGTGCAGCCAGGATGTACGAGAAGGCATCCGGCGTAACGCGGCTGACGCCGAAAATCGTAAACAATTGATACGACGCCCATGACAGAGACGAACGACATTGTAAAACCCGTCATCGGCCTGGAGATTCACGTCGAGCTGGCTACGGCGACGAAGATGTTCTGCCGCTGCCGCAACCGGTTCGGCGACCGGCCTAACACGAACGTCTGCATCGTGTGCATCGGCATGCCGGGCGCGCTGCCGGTGATGAATAAAAAGGCCGTCGAATACGCCATAAAGGTCGGCCTGGCGATGAACTGCGGCGTGGCCGGTTTCACCAAGTGGGACCGAAAAAGCTACTACTACCCCGACCTGCCGAAAAACTACCAGATCAGCCAGTACGACCTGCCGCTGAGCGCCGCAGGCCATCTGGAAGTGCCGCTGCCCGACGGCTCGATAAAGAAGGTCCGCATACTCAGGGCGCACCTGGAGGAGGACGCCGGCAAGAACATCCACACCGCGGCGGCCCACACCGGCGTGGACTTAAACCGTGCCGGCGTGCCGCTGCTGGAGATCGTCTCCGAGCCGGACCTGAACAGCACCGACGAGGTGCTCGCATACGCCCGCGCCACACAAAGGCTGGTCCGCTGGCTGGGTGCGTCGGAAGCGAATATGCAGATGGGGCACATGCGGTTTGAACCGAATATCAACCTGCACATCATACGTAAAGGCAGGTGCTACAAAACGCCAATCTGCGAGGTCAAGAACCTCAACAGCTTCCGAGCACTGGAGCGGACCGTGCAATACGAAATCGATCGGCAATATGCCGAGTGGCTTGCCGAGCCGGAAGGCTACAGCCTGGATAAGCTTGGCAAGCAGAACCGAGGCTACGACGATTCAGCCGGCAAGACCGTCTTCCAGCGCGAGAAGGAAGAGGCCCACGATTATCGCTACTTTCCCGAGCCGGACCTCGTGCCGGTCGTTGTAAGCGACCAGTGGCGAGAGTCGATCCGCGCAACAATCGGCGAGCTGCCGCTTGCCCGTCGGGCAAGGTACATGAAAGACTACAAACTGAGCTTCGAAGACGCCGACGCATTGACACAGGACGCAGCGACCGGCGACCTGCTGGACACGGCGGTCAAAGCCGGCGCCGACGCCAAACGATGCACAAACCTCCTGCTCGGCCGCGGCGCCGCTATAGCCAATGAGCAAGGCTGCACCATAGCCCGGATAGGCGTTACCGCTGAACAACTGGCCGAGTTGGCCAAGATGCTTCAGGCCGGACAGGTCAACGCGACGGCCGCCGACAGGGTCTTTCAGAAGATGGTGCAAACAAACCAATCGCCCGGGAGCATCGCCGAATCCGAGGGCCTGCTGGCGGTAACCGATACCCGGCGGATCGAAGCCTGGGTGGACCAGGTGATTTCAGCCAATCCGCAGGCGGTCGAGGATGTCCGCTCAGGCGGGAAGAAACAAGACAAGGCGCTTGGCTTCCTGACGGGCCGGGTAATGCAGCTTTCCGGCGGTGCAGCCCAGCCCAAAGAGGTACAACGGCTGCTGCGTAAAAAACTCGGCACGTAACCGGCTGAAAAAACGGTTGCGTTAGCCGTATTTGTGGAAGATACTTCAGGCCTGAGTTGTTTTTCGATCGGGCCAAGACCCCGGCCGGATGGGTGTTGGACAACGGAAGTCCGCCCCTTGTGTCGCGGAAAGCTTCGGCCCGAGCAGAAGTTGGCCCTTTTGAGGAGTTGACGCATGGCACGCGTGGTTCAACAACGCCCCGGCCCGCCCTATCTGTTGATTATCGTTGTATTCCTGTTCCTCACTGCCACGACGCTGGCGGTGCTCCAGTTCATGCAGGCCGACAAGGTCAAGAAAGAAAACACCACCTTAAAGAGCACCATCAACAACCTGGCCAGCCCCGAGGAGCGGAGCAGCGGCCTGATCCAGAAGATGATCGATGCCCGTCAGGAATCGACCGACGGCATGCGGGCCACCGTCGTTGGCCAGTTCGCGCAGCGCGAAGCAGCGTTGGTTCAGGCAATCGACCCAACGGCGGCCAGCTATCAGGTCGCACTGGACAAGGCCGGCGCCGCGGCTGGAAAAATCGGAAGCCGGCGCGGACTGGTGGTCGAACTGCTCCAGGCCCATGACCAACTGGTCCAAAAGGACAAGCAGGTCGATGGTCTCAAAAAGGAAGCCGACACACTCCAGCAGAAAATCAGGGACAAGGACAAGGCCGCCAACGCCCAAACCAAAAGGTTCGACGAGGAACGGAACGATCTGAAAAACAAGGTCCGCGAACTTGAAGAGCAGCTTAGTTCCGAGCAGACCGGGCACGAAAAACAACAGCGGGCGATCAGGAGCGAATACAACGACAAGATCGCGGAACTGAACAAGAACATTGCAGCCAAGGCCCAGCAGATTCAGGAGTTTCAGGGCGACGCTCAACGGCTGAAACGCATCAACAGCAAGCTTAGTGACCAGGTCAAGGACCTCCTGAAGCCTAAGATCGGTGCGATCAACGTCGCCCGCCAGCCCGACGGCAAGGTCCAGAAGGTGCTCCAGGACCAGGAGGTGGTTTATATCAACATCGGCTCCAAGGACCGCGTGGTGCCGGGGTTGACCTTCTCGGTGTATCTGCCTGGCGGCATACCCGAGACGGGCGAAGGCAAGGGCAGCATCATCGTCACCAACGTAAGCGAGAACATCAGCGAATGCCGCATCAGCAGCCAGAAAGCAGATGACCCGATTGTCGAGGGCGACCTGGTCGGTAATCTGGCGTTCGACACGCTACAGACCTACACGTTCGTCGTGGAGGGCCATTTCGACCTGTACGCCGAGGGCGAAGCCTCCATTACCGGGGCCGAGAAGGTCAAGGCCATGATCAAAAAGTCAGGCGGAAAGCTCGTCGACAAGGTGGACGTCAACACCGACTTTGTGGTCATGGGGCAAGAGCCGCCGCGCCCGGCCAGGCCGTCTGAAAATGCGCCGCCACAGGACTGGAAGGTATACCAGGAGTGGATGAAGATTTACAACCACTATGGTGACGTTAAGCTGATGGCGCAGACTATGCACATCCCGGTATTGAACACGAACCGGTTCCTGGCATTTCTGGGCCGGACGTCGAGCAAGACGCTGAGGAAATAGATATTTTCCACTACCGCCAAACGCCTTCCCGGGCGGCCAAGCGGCAGAAGGCCGCCCGTTTTCTGCGCGACCGTGGGGAAAGTAAACTTACATGAACGTTTCCCAAAAAGCTGAGAGGAGCAGACGATGAAGCTGTCAGAGCGAATATCCTCTGTGGGCGCCAGCGCGACGATCGCCGTAACGATGCGCGCCAAGCAGTTGCTCGCCGAGGGCCTGGACGTGGTCAGCTTCGGCGCCGGCGAGCCGGATTTCGACACGCCTGGCTTTATCAAGGACGCAGCCAAGGCGGCTCTGGATGCCGGCGATACAAAGTACGCCCCCGGCACGGGCAAGGCGCTGGTACGGGCAATCGCGGAGAAACTCAAGCGCGAAAACCGCCTGACGTACAGCCCGGAGCAAATTGTGGTAACTTTCGGCGGCAAACACGCCCTCTATGCCGCGTTCCAGGTGCTGCTGAACCCGGGCCGGAAGGTGCTGATTCCCGCACCGTACTGGGTGAGCTATCCGGAGATGGTCAAGCTGGCGGGCGGCCAACCGATAATCCTGCCAACGAGGCGCCGGGAGAATTTCAAGATTACACCGCAGCAGGTTCTCGACGCCGCCGGCGAGGCCGAGATTCTCGTCATCAATTCGCCTTCCAACCCCACCGGTGTAACTTATACGCCGGACGAACTGGCCGCCATAGCCGAGGCCGTCCTGAAGACCGACCTGATCGTGTTCTCGGACGAAATCTACGAGAAGCTCATCTACGGGGATGCGAAGTTCGTGTCCTTCGCCGCGCTGGATGAGCGTCTCGTCGAGCGGACGGTTACGTTCAACGGACTGGCCAAGACGTTTGCTATGACGGGCTGGCGTATGGGCTGGGCGGCCGGGCCAAAGGACGTCATCGGCGCCATCCGCAGGCTGATGAGCCATCAGACGACCAACCCCGTAAGCTTTGCCCAGGCCGGTGCGCTGGCGGCGTACACTTCGCCGCAGGCCGCCGAAACCATCGAAACCATGCGCCGGGAATTTGAAAAGCGAGGCCGGCACATGACCGAACGCCTTAACGCGATCGACGGAGTTCAATGCGTTCAGCCTACCGGCGCGTTCTACTGCTTCCCCGACGTCAGTGCACACTATGGCCGGACGCTTGGCGGCGTCGAGGTGGTCGATTCGCTCAGTTTCGCCAAGGCCGCTTTGGAGGCCTCAAAAGTCGCCCTGGTTCCGGGCGTGGCTTTCGGCCAGGACAAGTGTGTGAGGCTGTGCTTCGCCACCGGCATGGAGCAGATCGACAAGGGTCTGGACAGAATTAAAGACCTGCTGGAATCCTAGTTTCACCTACGTTTTGGTCTGATGCATTTTACGCAGGCTCCGCCACGTCGCCGCGGCGCGGTCCATCAGGCCCATGTTTTGCAGCGACAGCGCAAGAGATGCGCGAATCTGTTCGTTGTCGGGCGCTCCTGTGGCGGCCTTTTCCATGTGGTCGACCGCATCCTTGAATTTCCGCTGGTCCGTGTAGAGCAGGCCGAGACGGTAGTGAAGGTCCACGAATTCCGGGCGCAGCTCCATCGCCCGTTTGAACGTCTCGACGGCATCGGTCGTCCGGCCAAGCTCCTGCTGAGTGATGCCGAGCTTAATGAGCGCCCGCACGTAGGACGGATTAATCTCGACGGCTTTAGCGAACTGTTCCATCGCCTCGGCGAGTTTGCCTTCCGACCGCAGCAGCACGCCGTAACGATAGCGGACGTCGGCGTGGTTCGGTCTGCGCGAGACCTGCTCGGCGTGACGGACGATTTGCATCTTGAGCAGGTCGTCGTTGTCCAGCTCAATTTCCGCAACGTGCAGTTGTTCGCCGATCTCGAAGCTCTTGGCGTACTCCTCAGCCACGGCGCTCTTTAGTTGCAGGCGCGCCATTTCGGTCAATAGCAGTGTGCTGTTTGGTTCGACGGCCACAGCCAGGTCGAAACTGTTCATGGCTTCCGGCTCTCTGCCGTCAGCCGCCTGGGCTACGCCCATGCCGACGTAATTCACCAGCAACTCTTCATTCAGTTCGGTTGCGGTGTGGAAAACCTCAGCCGCTTCTTCCCAGCGGCCGAAGACGAGATGATGGGCGCCCAGCCTGACCAGGGCCTCGAGATAATCCGGCTGGCTGTCAAGTGCAGCCTGATAGTACTGCATGGCTGCTTTGTCATCGCCAATCTGGCTGTACAGGTCGGCCAGGCGGAGGCTCAGGTCGGCGAACGGGCCTTGCCGCTCGATCAGCGCATGCAGCCGCTCTATGGCCTCGCGGACCAGCCCGTCGGCGACCAGCGATTCCACCTCGTCGTCCACCAGCGCCCAGTTGGCCGGGGCCATGGTGATGGCTGCTTCGAACTGCTCGATGGCCTGCTTGTATTGCCCGTTCCAATGGTACAGGTGCGCCAGTGCGGTGCGGACCCAGGCGTTTTCCGGCCTGGCCTGGTGGATGGCTTGATACTGCTCGATGGCTTCGTCCAGGTTGCCGAGGAACGCCGCGACAGCCGCCAGTCGCTGCCGCGCCGGTAAGAACGACGGATCACTAACCAGGGCGTCACGGTAACACTCGGCGGCGATTTCGGGCTTGAGCAGCTTCTCGTTGCAGAAGCCGACGGCGAACAGGATCGGCACCTCGTGCGGGTGGGTCTGGTTGGCGATTTTAAGCTGTTCCAGTGCCGCCGAAGGGTCGCCGCTCTCCTCGCAGGCGGCGGCGAGGGCCAGCCTGGCCGCCAGATAATCGGGTTTGGCTCGGCAGGCGGCGGTTAGATGATTGATGGCTTCGGTTAATTGCGACGCGCGCAGGTACGCCACACCAAGCTGAAACCGCAGATCGGGCGAGTCGGGCTGTGCAAGGCAACGGTCCTGCAACTGCTGAAGAGGCCCCGACGCCGGCGACCAGTAGTAGCGATCCAGCATGTCGCCCAGGTCGCTGCCGAGTCCCCGGCCAAGCAATTCCAATAAATGAGCCACTTCCTGCAAGCCTCCCTTACGCGGCCAGCGAGGCCATCGCCTCAGCCGCTCGTCCGTAGTTCGCATTTAGCTGAAGTGCACGTTGCAGGTGCTTCCTGGCATCGTTCGGCGCGTTGCGATGTTTCATCAACTCGCCGATTCGGCAGTGAACGTCGGGCCAATCGGCGCCGTTGGCAATGGCCCGTTGCAGCAGCCCGATGGCCTCGTCCTCACGACCGGCCTGCGCACACAGCTCAGCCAGGTGCAAAAGCGCCTGTGTATAGTTCGGGTTGATTTGTATGGCTTTGCGTCCGTAGTCCATGGCTTCGTCGCCCTGGCCCAGCCGGTCCAGAATCCTGGAGCAGCACAAATGCAGGTCAGGATAGTTCGGATGCTCCGCCAGCGCCATGCGCACCACGCCGGCCAGCAGGTCGAAAAGCTCACCGT
This sequence comes from Planctomycetota bacterium, assembly GCA_034189755.1. Taxonomy (GTDB): domain Bacteria; phylum Planctomycetota; class Phycisphaerae; order SM23-33; family SM23-33; genus JAXIHJ01. The sequence goes on along the minus strand of JAXIHJ010000141.1, from coordinate 13,205 downwards.
CGGCTTCGCTTTCAGGCAGATTAAGCATTGCCTCGATAAAATCATGTTCCGTGGTAACGTACCTCGCCAGTTCCAGGACTCGTGAACCCGATGGAGTCGCAACCGATTCCGGCAGATGGACTGCGACCTGATGTCCCTGTTCGCCGGCCGCCTTGGCCGCCAGTGCCAACTGGTACGCCAGCATCACATTGTTCGGCTGGAGCTGCACCGCCCGCTGGAACGATTTTGCCGCAGCGAGGTGGTCCGACTGCGCCGCCGCAGCCAGGCCCAGGTACCGGTGGGTGTCATAGCGGGTGCAATCGGCTTCGACGGACCTTACCAGCGCGGTTCGGGCCTCAGCCAGCCGCCCCTCGGCCGCATGAAACAGCCCCAATTGCATGTATAGTTCCGCTCGTCCGCCCAGACGCCTTATCGCCGCGCTGAGTGTCATGTATGCCTCGGCGCGCCGGCCCGCCGCCCATTGCGACTGGGCCAGCCTGCGACTTGTCGATACGCTGTCGGGCCGAGATGCGGCGGCCTGTTCCATCTGGCGGAGGCACTGGGTGTGACGATTCGTTCGAGCGTATAGTTTGGCCAGGTACGACGCCAGGTCTGACTGCTCGCCCAGACATTGTGCCGCGGCGCGAAGATGGCGCTCGGCAAGGTCGAACCGGCCACTTTGAAGCGCGTCCATACCAACTGCTCGGTGGCTCATGCCTCGGTAAAATTTCGCCAGCCGTCCGATCGAGTCGGTTCGCACGCGCAGAGACTCAAGGCGCTTAATAGCCTGAAGGTACCGGCTGTTGCGATACAACCTGACCCCCTCAGTGTAATCGGCGGTTTGTCCGCCGGCGATTGATCGTCTCCAAGACATCTCCACGGCCTCCGATAGTGTCTATCGGCATTTTCGAAAGGCGGGTAAAACAACGTGGGAGATGACAGGCAAAAGATAGCAGTCAAGAGGCACTGTTGCCTGTTTTTAATACGCCCCTCGCCCGGAGATAACTGCGGGGAGGGTCTGGGCGACGATGAGCAGGTCCAGCCATATGCTGCGGTGCCGAATATAGTACAGGTCCAGAAGCGCCCATTCCTCATAGCTCAATTCACTTCGGCCTGAAATCTGCCACAGGCATGTAAGGCCCGGTTTGACTTCTATTCTCACCTTGGCCGGGCCGGTGATTTGCTGCGACTCGACGAACCACAACGGGCGAGGACCCACAAGCGACATATTACCGGCAAGCGCGTTGAACAACTGCGGCAGCTCGTCCATGCTGCTGCGGCGGAGAAGTTTCCCGACCTTCGTCAGGCGGGGGTCGTCGGCAATCTTGAAGACCGGTCCGTTCGTCTCGTTTTTGTGGGCCAGGAAGGCCCGGTCATCCTCCGCGCCCTTCCGCATCGTCCGAAACTTGTACATCTTGAACGGCTTGCCGTGCAGGCCCGTCCGCTGCTGGGTGAAGATAGCCGGTCCGCGCGAGGTCAGCTTGATGGTTGCGGCTATCAGCAGCATGAGCGGCCACAGCAGCACAATGAGCACAAAGGCAAGCACCACGTCCAGGATGCGCTTGATCCGGTCGTAGCCGGCGCCCTTGGCCCGCACCATCACCGCTGCATCCTCCTGCTGAATCTGAGCCAGCACGAAAGCGGGATCACATCCGGCAGCACTTCTCGTCATTCGGATCACCTCTCTTGGACAACTCGAAGATATACGCTTTCCAGCGCCGAGGCCGCTTCGGGCCAGGAAAAAACCTCAGAAACCACAGACCTGGCTTTCATGCCTAGCTCGCTTCGGCAACTTGTATCCTTTGACAGCCATCCTCGGATTTGTCCTCGAAGTTCGTCAATATCATCGCTTTGAAAGTATAAGATAGCCTCGCCCATAATTCGCCTGTTTTCCGGGATGTCGGCAGCCAGTATGCACCGTCCGTACGCCGCCGCCTCCAGCAGCACAAGCGACATGCCCTCCAGCACGCTGGGCTGAATGACCATTGCGGCGTGGCTGTACAGGCCCGCCAGCACCTTCCCGTGCTGCCGGCCGACGAACATCACGTTCGGGCCGGCGAGTTTTTTGCAGGCTCGTGCGTAGCGATTTTCGTCCGCGTCGCCGACCACCACCAGGGGCCGCCCGCCTCCGGCGTTGGTCCAGGCGCGCAGCAACAGGTCGAGGCGCTTCTCCGGAACAATACGCCCGACGTACAGGCCGTAGCCGTCCGGCTCCAGGCGCCAGCGGCTGATGGTCTCCGGCGGTTGCAGCCGTGCGGGGCATGTGGCGTTGGGAATGGTGATAATTTCCCGGTCGTACAACTCGCCGAGTTCAGTCGCCAGCGGGCCGGAAACGGTCGTAACGGCGTCGGCGAAGCGCATCCCGCAGGCAAGACCCGCCCTGATTAACCCCTTGGCCGGCAGCGACCACTTGGCCCGCCGCCAGTCAGGGGCGTGAACGGTAAAGACAATACCCAGGCCCGCTGCGGCGGGAATCCAGCTCCACAGGGCCGGACCGGGCGAATGAATATGCACCACGTCCACGCGCCGGCGGAGCACGTCTAACATCGCCGTGCCCGTATGCGTGAACGTATCAAGGTGCTTTCCGGCCAGTCCGGGCGTCGGTATGGCCCGGCCCGCAACAGGCGCCGGCGCGGAACCGACATAATGCCGCCTGCAATACACCAAGACCTCGTGCCCCAGAGCGACGAGTTCGCCGGTGATCTGCTCAACGACGCGCTCGACCCCGCCTTCGCGGGCGGGGATGCCACGGCTGCCTATCATCGCAATTCGCATCGGCGGCTTGCCTCGACGTAATAGTGTTCCATCTGCTCGACGATCAAATCCGCATCATGGCGGCGCCTGATTAGTTTCCGGGCGGCTTGAGCCATTTCATCGCGGCGGGCCGGCCGGTCCAGCACCTGTCGCACGACCGTCTCTAGCGAGTCGACATCGTCCGGCGCAAACAGCCGGCCGGTTTGCCCGTCACGGACCCACTGCCTCAGGGGCGGCGAGTCCGGCACGATCACGCACCGCCCGCAGGCCATGGCCTCCAGCATGGCCGCCGGGCTGTTTTCCATGCACCGGCTGGGCACCACTACGGCCGAGGCGCGAGCGAAGTATCGGCCCAGCGCAGCAGCGTCCAGTTTGCCGGTCAGCGTTACGTTGCGCAGCGAACGCCGTTGAACTTCGGCTGCGAGGCGGGGCGATTCGTCCCCGTCACCGGCGATGACCACGTCCGCATCGGCAATTCGCTCGGCCAGCGTCAGCATGAGGTCCGGCGCCTTTATACGTTCGAGCCGGCCTACGAACAGTAACTCTCGCCGCCGCTGCGTTTCGCCGGGCGGCAGGAGGGGCGGTTCGACAGGGTTGGCGGCCACGACCGCCTTGCCGGCCGGGACGCCCGCCTCAACCAGCAGCCGGCGCATTGTCCGCGTCGGGCACAGAAACAAATCGACCCATCGTAAATACCGCCGCCGGAACCGCTGGATGTAGCTTTCGGCCGCCAGCGCCAGCCCGGCCCATCCGGCGCATCGTCGGCCGGCGGCGTGATAGAACCTGTTCGGCTGGCACCGCATGCAAAGCCCGTCCGCATCCAAAAAATATTTCGCCGGGCAAAGGAGACGATAATCATGGACGGTCATCACGATACCTATGCGCCGGTCGGCCAAAACCGGCAGGATCGACGGCGTGAGATGGTGGTAGATGTTATGCAGGTGCGCGACGTCCACGCTCCGTCGGCGAAGCAGCGCAGCCAGGGCGCCGGCCGCCTCGGAGTTGTGGACCATCCGTGCAAAATTCAACAGGCTGCGACGTGCGGTGAAGTCGTGGTACCGCGGCATGCCGCCTGCTGCGCCTGATTTGACGCAGCCGAAATTCAACACCTCATGACCGCGACGCCGCTGCCGGACGCTCAGGCTTTGAATGTACCGCCCGACGCCGCCGAAGGGCGGATAAAATTTCTCAACGTGAAGAATTCGCACACGAAGACTCCGTTGCCCGGCCGTTCGAGGCAGCCGCCGCGCCGGGCAGGGAAAACATATGAAGATGCGCCAAGGCCTTGCGTGTAATAATCCACCAGGCAGCGGCCCACGGCCTGGTTCTGTAGATGCTGCGGGCGGTGCAGATCATCCAGCAGTTCTCCGGGCACCGCCGCGCCGCCTGGCGCGCATCGGCCGCCGCCTTGCTGGACCAGATTTGCTCCCAGTTTTGTTCTGTCAGATTGCCGAGCGGCCTGCCTCTGACCGAGCAACTGTAGACCGTCCCGTCGGCCTGGCAGAAGAAGAAGTCGCGTCCGGCCCGGCAGCGGAACCGCCCCGGCCGGCCCGCGAGCAGGCGATACGTGTTGTATGTAAAGTGCGCGCGGAGCCACTGCTTCGCCCGCCAGCCGAGCAGCCACCGCGAGATAATTTTCTCGAATTGCCCGGCCAGCCGGGCCGGCATCTCACGCCGAGGCTCGTGCTTGACACCAAGGTGCGTCCGTGCGGCGTGGGCCGCCACCACGCCAAGCTCCAGGCCGCGACGCACCGCCAAATCAGCCACGCCGAGAAGCTGGTCCGGATTCGTCTCCGAGAGCGTCATGCTCAGCCTCAGGCCGCGAAAACCCGACGCCGTCAGGCGTTCGATAAGTTCCATCGCCGAATCGAACGCGCCTTCGTCGCCGCGAATTTTATCGTGTGCCCGGCCCAGCCCGTCCAGGCTGACCGCCAGGTGAACGGCCGGGTCGATTTTGACGATCTCGGCCATCGTCTTCTCGATTTGGTCCGGCATATAGGCGTTGGTGGAGATGGTAATCTGCGCCTTGGGGCATCGCAGGTTGGCCTGGCGGACAAATTCCGGCAGGTCCGAGCGGCAGAACGGCTCGCCGCCGGTCAGATTAATCGTCCGCAGGTCGGCAGGGAGCTTGCGCAGGTGCTCCGGCCGAAGCCGGTCGGCTGCGCTGCTCTTCCAGACGTTGCACATGACGCAGTGAGCGTTGCAGCGGTGGGTAACGGCGATAATTGCGTCAGCCGGCGATGTCATACTCACCTTATCGGCCAAATCGACGCCGGAACTGACCGTCTCAATGGACCTTAGTGCTTGTTGCCTAAGACCCGCAGGAGCCGATCGAAGCCCGCCGCCATGCGCAGCAGGCCAAACCGCCCGGCTCGCCGCCCGCCTGCGGCCGCGAGACGCAGCCTCAGGTCCGTATCGTCCAGCAGTTCCGCGATCGCCCCGGCCAGGGCTGCGCCGTCGCCGGGCGGGAACTTCAGACCCTCGATGCGATGGGTGAAAACCTCGTCCATGGCCGGAATATCGCTGGTTACGACGCATACGCCCGCCGCCATGGCCTCCAGAATCGCGACGGAAAAAACCTCGCTCCGCGTCGAGAGCACGAACAAATCCGCCGCCGCCAGTATGGCCGGAATGTCTTGGCGGTAACCGGCCAAGCTTATACGCCCGGTCAGGCCGGCCCGACGGACGCTATCGGCCAGCGAAGGCGAATCGGTGCCACGCCCCGCAAGAACCAAGTGGAAATCGTCCCGCGCGACGGCGAGTTTTTCAGCCGCGGCGATAAGCGTGGCGTGGTCCTTGTCGGGCATGACGTTGGCGACCTGGACGATAATCCGCTTGCCCTTCGGAAGCGGCAGGTCGGTCTCGCCCGCGTGGGGCAGGCTTTGAAGATTTACGCCGTTGCGGATCAGCGGCATGTGCCGGCGCGAAAGCCCGCACTCTATGAGCCTGTTTCGCTGCAGCCGGCTGGTGCAGATGATGACAGCCAGCTTGCAGAATGCCTTGTAGGCCCGGAGATGCCGCCAGAACCTGCCGGACTGCCCGCCCGGCATCGACTTGCACCAGCACAGCCTGGGAATCTTTCGGCCGCTCAGAGGCACAGCGAGAAACGAGTGGAACATTGCGTTCCTCGGCACGTCGACGACGAGCATGACGTCGATTTCGTGTCGGCGGATGATTCTTGCCAGCCGCCAGGTCGCCAGCGGGTCCAGCCGCCGGCGCGCCAGGCCCTCATAAACCGTCGCACCCGCCGCGGCGAACGCATCGCCCAACCCCGACACTCCGTCGCTGCGTCGCATCGACGCCACGACGAATTCGTAACCCCTTCCCGCCAGCGCGCCGACCAGCTCCAGCGCGGTCTTTTCCGCACCGCCGGCCAGCAGTTCGCTCATCGTCATCAGGACCCGCACAGGTAGTTTCTTAGCTTGTCTCTAATCTTCAGAAGTGTTTCCCAGGCGACGCCGGCTGCGAAGTCCAGGTGCGTTCGCCGCCACCGCAGCGCCGCGAAGCTCAGGTACAGTATCATTGTCCCGGCCAGGTCGTAGGCCAGCAGCAGCCTGGTGCCCGCGCCGTCCTCGACGCTGTAGCGTGCGATGTGCATGGAATTGCCTGCGTACATCCGTCCGCGTGCCCGGAAGTCAGGCCGGCCCCTGGCAGCCGGCAGGTGCAGCGCCTCTAAGTCCGGCGCGGAGAACAGAGGCCACCGCCGGCCGACGCGGAATGAAAACTCGCGGTCCTCGCCGAGCGCATAACCGCCGAATCGCTCATCGAACCGCTCGCTCTTGGCAAGCCTGTCTCTCAGGCTCATTGCCCCACCGGACAGTCGCCTGGCGGGCACGAGCCGGCCTCTAAGCCGCACCGGCAGCGCGACGTATCGCCCCGCGCACCGCCGCGGCGAGAACCGCCCCAGCCCAAGCGCCACGGCCAGCGCCTCCCAGATTCTGCGTGGAAGGCGGTCCTGGTCCGGCTCGACAATCCGCCCGCCGATGCCCGCCACTACACCGGCGGCGTCGAGTTCGTAAAGCTCGATGAGCCTGAGAAGGTACTCAGCCGGCAGGACAACGTCGTCGTCGATGAACAAAATCACGTCTCCGCGGGAGATTTCCATCGCCCTGTTGCGAGCAGCCGGCAGAGAGGCCCGGCCCTGCCTCAGGCTTCGGTAGGTTACACCGGCGGCGTCGGCGCGCCCGGCGATGTCCGGCGGGGTCTGCTCGTCGCCGTCGTTGACAACGATAAGTTCCAGCGGCAGGCAGGACTGGGTAAGTACCGAGTCCACCGCCCGGCGGAGGCTTTCCGCACGATCGTGAGTTGCGACAATAACCGAGACCGACAGTCTCATGAGAACACCCGCTTCAGGCTCTTGGCGGTCCGTACGATATAAAATGCCAGAACACGGCGCTCGTCCGGCTGGAAGCACCACGGCGTGCCCACAGCCACCGCCAGCAGCAGCATCCATACGACCGCCAAGACCCACACCGGCAGGCACAGCGGCATTAGCAGCATCACCGGCAGCACCATTACGACGTGGGTGACGAAACTCAATTTTACATCGGTCAGGTAAAAGTACAGCAGCGTAACAAGCCCTGCGCCCACGTAAAGCCCGACGCCGGCCGCCCATGATGCGCCTGCCGGCGCGTATCGGCATATCGGCATCCACCACAGCGCCAACAGCACGTTCGCAGCGCCGGCGGCCAGGGACGCCAGGGCAATCACGTAAGGCCGCTCCTGCAATTTGGCGATGATGGTCATAATGCTCAGGTGCGTGATGCCCTGGAAAAACATAAGCAGCCCGCCCAGCAGCGGCAGACCGTCTTGGTATCTAACGGGAAGGATTCTAACCCATAGCGGCGCAGAAACGTAGACGGTGATTGTCAGCGTCATCATAATCAGGGCCACCGCTTTGTAGGCCGCCTGAAGCGTAAACAGGGCGGTCTTCCGGTCGTCGTTTTCCCAGCGTCTGGCCACGTGCGAGAAGATTACCGCCCAGGCCGAGTTGGCGATAAAGATCACCGATTGGCCCAGCATAAGGAAGGCCCGGAACACGCCGAGCTTGGCGGTGCCCGCAAAGCGGTTTGTCAGCCAGAAGCTCACAAAGCCCACACCATGCCAGAGCAGCGTGGCTATCATCGCAACCGAACCAAACTTCAGAACGCGTTCGAATGCGTTTTTCTCAGGGGCCTCCGGCGTATCGGCCGGCATGGGCGATTCCGGCACGGCGCCGGTAATTTCTTCGCCCGCCGGGTCAACTTCCATTACAAGCCCTTCGTCCGGGATGACAGGAACGTGGTCCGTCAGGCGTGTAACGCCTATGTGCAGAAGCGTCATTCCCCCGGCCAGTGCCGCCGCCACCGCCGCCAGGTGCACCCACAACGCCGTCAAGGCCGTGGGCTCCGCCAGCAGTGCAGCCGGCAGCATCACCGTGAGTACGATACCGAAAAACAGCTCCACCACCGCGACAAGCCTGTAGGCTCTCATGCCGTACATGAAACCCAGCATGTTGTGGTAAAGGGCCATCAGCATGGCGTTGGCGATTGCGGCGTAACATATCCAGAGTTGCTGGCTGTAGCCCAGTGAACTTCTCGTGCGGGAAACGATCAGCAGGTCTGTCAGTACTTTACCGGCCAAAAACGCGACAACAGCCAGTGCCGCCACCATCGCCAGGACACGGGGCCAGAGCTTCCGGTAGAACACCGAGAGCCTGCCCCGGACCTCATAGAAACTCACGTAGCGGACCAGGCCATGATTGCTGCCCAGTGTCAGCAGTGGCGCAGCCATCGTGAAAATCATCGCCCCCAGCCCCCACAGGCCGTGCTGAAGCTCGTGCAGCATGTATATGAAAAAAAACAGACGCGCCAGGCCCATAGCCTTTTGCAGGACCATGGCCGGCACATACACGCCAAGGGAGTCCACCATTGAGCCGACCTTCAACAGCCGTGATAACACGGACAACTCACACCTCCTAGCCTGGGACGGCCGAGGCGTCGGCGAGCGAATTAGCTGCGTGCGGTTCCAGCAAGCGATTGTAGCCGGCGACCAGGCCGGCCAGCGACCAGAACATCCCGTTGGAGAAGATGGCCCACAGCGTGTCGCGGAACATGGCCGTGGTGAGGTAGTTGACCAGTACTATCCAGAACAGCACCACGAATTCCCGCGATAGTATTCCCGTTACGCCCTCCGGCAGCTTGCGGTACAACTGTACGGACTGGCGATACACCAGCCAGAAGACCAGCAAACTGCCCGCCAGGCCTATAATGCCCGTCTCGGCGACCATGTTCAAAAAGAGATTGTGCTCGACGAGCACGCCGGTAGAAAGCCCGACCAGCCTGGACGGGTCGCGTCGGATAGCCTGCTGGGCGTCTACAAAATGTCCGAACCCCACGCCGGTCAGCGGGCGCTGCTTGACCATTTCCCAGGTCTGTTTCAGCAGTATGTACCTGGCGACGATTGGCTCCCGCTGTGCCACGCCGCCGGTCTGGCGTTTTGTCTGCGTCAGATTGCCCCAGAGCATCACCGCCGCCACCAGCACCGCCAGCGACGCCAGTGCGAGCTTGACGCCGCCGAATCGCCGCCTGGACGCCCACAGACACCAGACGATCCCGCACAGCGCGAAGGCAAGATAGGCGGCCCGTATGCCGGTAAAGAAGATTGCCGGCGGGATAAGGGCCGCCTGCACTATAAGCGCCGCGCGGTACAGGCCGCGGATTTTTCGGATTAGCAGCAGGTCCGCGTAGAACAGCACCACCAGCAGAACCGACTGAGGCCCGGCCGCTCCAAACGCCCCACGCGCCCGGTCAAAGTGGATGCCGACCGTTGAGTCGTTGATGCACGCCGGCCAAATCAGGCTCCTGGCCTGCCCGAAACCTATGATGGCGGTGTACTGGAGGTAGCCGATGTAGATCGCGTACCAGCCGTATATGCTCAACAGCAACAGCGCCCAGTGGATCTGTCTCTCGTTGCGCGTGCTGTTATACACCAGGAAAAACATGATGAATGGAAACAGCATCGCACTGAGGAACCGGAAATACGGGGCCGCCCGAACCTCAGGAGTCTGGGCTACCCAGCCGGTGAGCGTGGCGCTGACGGCGCAGTATGCCGTCAGAAACAGCATGGCCCACAAAAGCCCGCGGTCGAACCGGACCGGTCTTCGGCGAAGCATAAAATGCAGCAGGAACGCCAGCACGGCCGCCACGAAGATAAACCGCGGGACGGTCATGTTGAAAAAACCGGTAACCTCGATGCGCCAATTCGGCCAGTTCAGCAGCCCGTATGATAACACCCAGACCCAGGCCCAGAGAGAGATTTCCCACCGGCTGACCCAATAAAAAAACAGGGCCGCAGCCCCCAGCCCCAGGAAGCTCCACGGCATCAGTACCGGCCAGGCCAGCGACAATGCCGCCGTTGCCGCCACCGCGATGAACACGGCGGTGATGGTCAACGTATCTACCTTTTGCTGGCCTATCGTCGGCATTCAACCATCGTCCCCGGCACAATCGCCCGGCGTCTCAAACATGCCTGTAGAGGAATTTCGGAATCGGATAGGTTCGCATGTTAAGGGTCAGCCCGACGAGTTTTCCGCCGTTGGCTTCGAGGCGTTTTTTGGCCTGGGCGACGGCTTCACGAGGTGTCTGCTCGGTGTACGCGACAAGGACGACGTCCTTGATAAGACCCGCCAGAACCTGCGCGTCGGGGAACTGGTTGGCCGGCGCGACGTCCACGACCACGTAGTCGTAGCCGCCGGACAGCGTATCGAGGAATCGCTGTACGGTCTCGCCCCGAAGCACGTCCAGCAGTCGGCCTGAAACATCGCCGGCTGTGTAGACGTCCAGCGTACTGCTGAGAACCTGGGCTGCGGTCTCGGGCTGACCGTTGTTGATGATGACATCGCAAACGCCCGGGCTTTGCTTGAGTTTCAGTATTCGATGCAGCGACGGATTGCGAAGGTTGAAATCCACCAGCGCTACGCGCGCGCCGCTGGCCGGTTCACTGCCGGCCAATGCAAGCCCACATGCGACGGTCGATGAGCCTTCGCCGGAACCCGACGAACAAACCAACACGCTCTTGCCGCCGGTGCGCCCGGAATAGAACAGGGACGCCCACAAGCCGCGAAAAATCTCGTCGGCCCTGGGTTTCAGCGAGGCCTTGGAACTGGTAGGCATCTCCGGGTTCGTTTCTGTCATTACTGTCATCATCCACCTCACCTCACACGGACAATGCCGCGTCCAAGTTTCGGGATGGAACCCAGCACCGGCACGCCGAGGTATCGTTCAGCGTCGCCGACGCCCTTAATCGAATGGTCAAAGTGATCTGCAAGGAACGCATACGCCAATGCGATTATCACGGCGGCTACCAGGGCGACCAGCATGTTCAGCCAGACAATCGGCCGGCGGGGGCGGACCGGGTCCGGCCGGGACGGTCCGCCCAGAACCGTAACCAGAATCGGATTGGAAGCAAGCTGCTCAGCCGTTACTGCGCTGGCTACTCGCTGCCGCTCGGCGTCGTAGATGCCCTGGGCGGTGGTAACGGCCCGCTGGAGGCGCTGATAGTTTGCGGCCTTGGCGGCCAGGTCGTCCACACGCTTCTGGCTCTGGGCAACGTGGCTAGCCAGTTCGTCGCGCCTCGAGGAAAGCAGGGTTATTTCCTGCTCGGTTCGTGTCCGTTGCTTTGTCAACTGGTCGCGCAGGTCGCTGCGGGCCTCGGCAAGCTCCGCCTTGACGTTGCGAAGCTCCTGGTAAGCCTCGGTGTATCGCGGCTGAAGCTCATTAAGCCGAAGCTTCAGCCGGATAATTTTCTCCTGGAGCAGGCCGACCGAAGAATTGCCCCGCGTCACGGCATCCGGAACGACAAGCTCCGCGGAATCCTTTTTGGCCAGTTCGGTATCCAGCACTTTCTGTAGCGTCCGGAGTTCCTTCAGCCTGGCGTCCATCGCGTTTATCTGGGCCTGAGCGCCGGTTTTGAGACTGGCCTCGCCGGTCTCCAGCCCGCCGCCCGTGCTGGCCATGTTGATCAATTGCAGCAGGTCGCCTTTCAGCTCCTGGTCGATGAAGGCCTGAAGCTCGGCCGTGGCCGAGTCGAGCATCGTTCTAGCGGCGGCCAGGGATTTTTCGGTGAGGAACTTCGTCCCGGCGCTGGCCCGCTGGCGCTCCAACTGTACGTACCGATGCAGGTACGCCTTGACCAGGTGTTGAGCAAACGCCTGTGCCTTGCGGGCAGCCAGCACGTCGGAACCCGTCGCCAGCTTGGCAGCTTCAGACCGCTGCTCGGGCCAGTCCACGCGGATAGTAAACGTTTGGGTAAAAGTTGCGTCAGGCCCGCCGGGCGTCACCACGTTCACATACCCGCTCACCTGGCGCATCTTGGTGGTGTTCTGATCGATGTACTGCCTGATTTCCTGGTCGCTAGGCCCTTCTCCGCCGCCGTCCCAGCCGTCCAGTTGCAGCAGGGCCGCAGCCAGCACGTCGTCGCTCTTGATAATCTCCCGCTGCGTGGCGACGAACAGCGAGACCTGGTCCCGGTTGGCGATCTGCTGCTGCTCCAGCGGGTTGACCATTCGGCTGGGCTTGGCAAGAAGCGTCGTCTCACTGCGGTACCATCTGGGCGAGAACCAGGTTACCACGCCCGCCGCCCCAAGCATAACCACCAGGATCAGGACCATGCCCAGAAATCGGCTGGCCAGAATCCGTACGATTTCACGCAACGTTCTGTTCATGTTGCACCTCTTACGCGCAGGTCCAGGCTCGCCAAATTAGGGATTCGGTCCAACCCAGTCCACTACGTCGGTGACGCTGTATGAAGCACTGCTGGTGAATCCGCTGACCGCCCGGATACCCTTGGTCCAGACGTATTCTATATAGTCGGCGCGTTTGGCGATTTCGGTAGTAGGCACGTACAGGATGTCCCCGTCTTCGAGCCAGATGTCGTAACGGTAATTGCCGGAATCCGCCACGACCGGTTCTTCCGCCGTCCGGCTGCGGTTCTCCAGAAGCTGAAAGAGGTTCACAACCGCAATTTGCGGGCGGCTCAGGTGCCGGCGGCGAATCAGCAGCACTTTGCTCAACTCGGCCCGTCCGGGAAGATAGCTGCCCGCCTGGGCGATAGCCTGAAGGATTGTCATCTCGCTGCTGCTTGTAACCGCGCCTGTGCGGTTCAGCAACGGGCCGGGAATGCGAACCTCTCCAAAGACGAAAACGCGGATCGGCGCGATCGTCTGGAGGTTCACCGTAACCTCCAGCTCCGTCAAGCCGACCTCTATGTAGGCCAGGTTCAGTTCACGGTGCAGCTCGCCAACGGTCCGGCCTGCCGCGAGAATGTCCACGACGAACGGCAGTGATATGCGCCCGTCCGGCGCAATCGGCACATACAGGAATATGGATGAGAGTGTAGAAAGTGCTTTTGATGTGATAAACAAGATAAAGAGGGGTATGAATGGAGATAAGTGTAGTAGCGACTACTAGTTTTCAGTGTCCTCCAGACAATTG
>JAXIHJ010000140.1:0-5257 GCA_034189755.1 Planctomycetota bacterium | reverse complement strand
AGGGTGTAAAGAAACTGCGACTTCCGCAACGGAAAGGGGCCTGTTATGAAGACAGCATCCAAAGCACTCATCGTCATCTTTTGCATCTTGCCGTTCACCGCTGCATCGTACGCCGAGCACACCGGCGCCCTGGAAAAGATGCCCATCAGGTCTGTCGCGGTGTTCAAGGACGGCCACGCGTTCGTAGTGCATCAGGGGCAGATGCCCACTGACGCCGAAGGCTGCGTAGTCCTCGACCGCCTTCCAAACCCTGTGCTGGGAACCTTCTGGGTCGTCTGCAACCGGAAGGACGCCCCGCTGCGATCGGTCGTAGCCAGCCGCCGCAAGGTGATGGTCGAGCAGACCGTGATGGACATGATGGAACTTCTCAAGGCGAACGTCGGGGCCAAGGTAATCGTTACCAAACACAACCATTTGCATTACCAGTGCACCATTGTCGGCGTGCCGGCCCGCAGCAGCGAGGAGCTGCAAGCCGCGGACCCCGCCGGCGGCGAGAAACTGCCGCAGGAAGGCAAGATCGTGCTGCTGGAGACAACCGAAGGCGTCAAGGCCATGCCGCTGTCGGCCATTACGAACATAACCTTCCTCGATGAATACACAACCGTTCGCAGCCACGCTGAATTTCGCAATCGCCTCACGCTCAACCTCGACTGGCCCAAAGACCACGCCGAGCACGCCGACGTAAGCATGATGTACCTACAGAAGGGCCTGCGGTGGATCCCATCCTACAAGGTGGACATAGACGGCCGGGGCAAGGCCGTTTTGAAACTCCAGGCCACGCTCGTCAACGACCTGGCCGATTTAGAGGATGCGACGGTCCAGCTCGTAATCGGCGTTCCTACGTTCGCCTTCAAGGACATGACCGATCCTATCGCACTCCAGCAGGTCGCCGCTGAAGTCGCCCGCCGGCAGGGCCGCCGCCGGGGCCGGGAGCAATTCGACCTCAGTAACGCCATAGCAAGTCAGAGGATGACCATGGGCGCTTCATTCGACCGAAGGCCCAGAGCCCCGGAACAGCCGGAGGTAACCGGCAGCCGGGGGCAGGAGGATTTGTTCGTCTTCACCGTCGAGCACGTTACGCTCCGGAAGGGTCAACGAATGGTCCTGCCCGTGCAGACGTTCCAACTCGAGTACCGCGACGTCTATACGCTGGACATCCCCATCACACCGCCGCCTGAGGTCTGGCGACATTTTAATTCCAATCAGTTGGCGCAACTGGCCAGCCTGACTGCACGCTCGCCGGTTCTGCACCAGCTTCGCCTGAAAAACTCATCCGAGGCACCGCTGACCACCGCACCGGCCCTTATCATCCGCGACGGCCAGGTGCTCGGCCAGGGCCTGATGAAATACACCCCGATCGGCAGCGAGGTTGATCTGCCAATCACGCAGGCGGTGGACGTTAAGGTGGACAAGCAGGACAAGGAAACCGGCCGCAACCCGGAGGCCGTGGGGTGGAACAATCACACCTATGGCCGCGTCGACCTGACAGGCAAGCTGACCATCACCAACCACCGCGACGAACCGGTCGAGCTGGAGGTGAGCCGCTACGTGCTGGGCCATGTGGACGAGGCCGGCCAGGATGGCCAAATCGACATGGTAAACGTGCTGGAAGACCCATCCTTCCTGTCCAGCGACCGGCCGGCGTGGTGGGGCTGGTACAATTGGCCTCACTGGTGGTATCGCTTCAACGGCGTGGGCAAGATTAGTTGGAAAGTCAGGCTTGATCCGGGCAAAAAGGCCGAGCTGTCTTATGCCTGGCACTACTTCTGGAGATAGGCACGGCCTTTTCGGGAGCCGCAGCCTGGCCATGGCTTGAGTATTAGTGAATATACGGGACCACCGGTTTCCGGCTATACTACATCCGTTACGGCATTTCGATGGCCTGAGTAATTCATAATCAGCAACCGAAGCTATTCGAAAATGTCTGACAGAAAGGGAAAGCCATGAAAATATTCAGACATATCGGCTCGCTGACCTTCGTGCTCGGACTTTTCACCGCGATATTCGCCGGAATACCCTGGTATGTGATGGTCGCCGACGATCCTGTCGTGCCATGGTGGCTCAGGATAGCCGTTTTCTGCCTCCTTGGCGGAATCCTGCTGGTCCTGCTGACACTGGCTCTCGAACAAAGGAAAAAAAAGCCGTTGCAAGAGGAGCTTGTCGTTGATGAGTCCCAAGACCGTATTTTACTTCTGAATTCCACGGAGGTACCCGGCCGGGACATCACAGAGATTCTGGGGCTGGTCCAGGGCCACACTATATTCGCCATATGGCTTGGAAAAGACCTGTCCGCCGTGGCCAGATTGATTCTCGGCGGTGAACTGACCGAATATACGGAAATGATGGGTAGAGCCCGCAAAGTAGCCACTAACAGAATGATCGCCAAGGCCAAAGAGGTGGGCGCTGATGCAATAATCAATCTTCGATATATGACTACCAGTGTTGTCGGTAGTGCGGCTGAACTTTTAGCCTACGGAACAGCCGTCAAGCTTGGCAAATAAAAGCGACGTTATTTAGAAACCGCGTTTTTTCAGACTCCGGCCTCCAACCGAGTTGCTTATGCTCCATAGCTATGGCTACAGCGGACAAGCCGGGTTCCTACATCTGTTCCGGCGTTTCGATGCCAAGCAGCCCCAGGCCTTTCGAAATCGTCCGGGCGGTCAGTTCGCAGAGGGCCAGCCTGCCGGCGCGGGTGGCGGCGTCGGCCTTCAGGACCGGACAGTTTTCGTAGAAGCCCATGAACGCACCGGCCAGGTCGTACAGGTAGCCGCACAAAACGTTCGGCAGGCATTCGTCGGCGACGGTCCGGACCGTTTCGGGGAATTGCAAAAGTTTCACCGCCAGAAGCCGCTCGGCGGGATGTGTGATGATAATGCCCGCTCCCTTCCGGTCGCGGCTAGTCTCTTTTGAATTCCTGCCTGCCTCCGGCAGGTAGGCAGGCGTGGACTCCTCTTTGCGAAAGATACTCCTGATGCGGGCGTATGCGTACTGCATGTACGGCGCGGTGTTGCCGTCCAGAGAGAGCATCTTGTCCCACGAGAAGACGTAATCGCTCGCGCGGTTCTGGCAAAGGTCGGCGTACTTGACCGCGCCGATGCCGACGGCGTGTGCGACTTTTTTCAATCTGCTCTCATCGGCCGCCAGCTCCGGGTTCTTCAGGCGGACCAGATCCTCGGCGCGCTTCTCGGCCTCGTCGAGAAGGTCCGTCAGCTTGACCGTTCCGCCTTCGCGCGTCTTGAAGGGCGTACGGCCGGCGCCCAGCATCATGCCGAATGCGACGTGTTCCAGCGAGACGCTCTCCGGCGCGAAGCCCGCCGCCTGCGCCACGGCGAATACCTGCCGAAAGTG
This sequence comes from Planctomycetota bacterium, assembly GCA_034189755.1. Lineage (GTDB taxonomy): Bacteria > Planctomycetota > Phycisphaerae > SM23-33 > SM23-33 > JAXIHJ01. The sequence goes on along the minus strand of JAXIHJ010000140.1, from coordinate 1,909 downwards.
CAGCGCCTGGCGAGAATCGGTAACGTACAAAACCCGGTCGGCCTTCAGCTCGCCAACGCGGTGGCGTATCGCCGCAAGGTCTGTAGTAGCATAGAGATACCCGCCGTCGGATTTCCGGACAATTACAGGCAGAACGTTGCCGTCCTTGTCCTTGAACTCATCCAGAAAGACGCACTGCGCGCCCTGGGATTCCGTCAGCAGTTTGGCCTTCTTCAAGTCTTCAACGACGCTCGGCAAATCATCGTTATATGCGCTCTCGCCGCGAACGTCGTCTCTGGTCAGACGAACGCCAAGGCTTTTGTAAACAAACTCGCAATGTTGCAACGACTGATCCAGGAAGTACTCCCACTGGCTTCGACTGCCCTGCTCCCCGGATTGAAGCTCGACAACACATGCCCGTGACCGGTCTGCGAAGTCGGCATCCGTATCAAACAAGTGTTTCGCCGCACGGTAGAACTCCTCGAGGTCAGCCAGCACCGACGGCTCTTCTTCCCGGATTGCCAGCCGCTCCAGATACGCAATCAGCATTCCGAACTGTGTGCCCCAGTCGCCGACGTGGTTCTGGCGGATGACGTTTTGGCCGAGGAACTCCAGCACGCGGGTCAGCGCATCGCCGATAATCGTGCTGCGAAGGTGGCCGACGTGCATTTCCTTGGCCAGGTTCGGGCCGGAATAGTCCACGACGACCGTCTGTTTTTCGGACGGCTCGACGCCCAGCTGCTCGTCGGCGCAGACTTCGGCAAGCCGGCCGGTGATGAACTCATCCTTGAGGCGAACGTTTAGAAAGCCCGGCCCGGCGACTTCGACCTTCTCGACAATGTCATCGAGTTTAGCAGCCGCTTTAACTTTTTCGGCGAATTCCCGCGGGTTGACTTTGAGTTGCTTGGCGGCGGCCATTACGCCGTTGGCCTGGTAGTCGCCGAATTCCGGCCTGCCTGCCGGTGCGACCAGCGCAGGCGAGCCGGCCGGTGCGCCGGCGTCGGCTAGTGCCCGGCTAAGGCGCCTCTCCAACTCATCTCGAAGGTTCATCGTTCCTGTTTCGGCCTCTTTGCCGCCCGCCTTTGCCAGCGGACCTTACGGGCCTCGCCCCAGATCAGCTCCAGGTCATAATATTTCCGGTGCGTCTCACTGAAGATATGCACCACGACGTCTACGAAGTCCATCACAATCCACTGGCCCGTTTCCAGCCCGGCGACCTGCCAGACCTTCTGCCCGATAGACTTGCCATATTCGGCGACATCGGCGGCTACGCTGTGCATCTGTCGGCCGGACGTGCCGGTGCAGATTACGAAGTAGTCCGTTATCGGAGAAATCCCGCGAAGGTCGAGCACCAGCAGGTCGGTGCAGTTGTTATCGTGCGCTATCCGGGCGGCCTCGACGGCCAGCTTGCGCGGCGCATCTTTTCTGCTTATCCGCTTGGCCAATGTCCGTTCCCAAACCATTTGTTGTAGAAAGGTCCGCGCGACAAAGGAGTAAAAGTTCCAAGTTCCAAATCCCAAACGCCAAACAAACTCCAAGAAACCAATGACCAAATTCCAAAACAGAAAAACGACAACGAACACCCGTTTGGGTCATTGGAATTTGTCGTTTTTGAATTTATTTGGAATTTGAAGTTTGGAATTTGGAATTTCTGCCTACGGCAGGCAGGTGGAGCTTGGAATTTTTGCAGTGAGCGTGCAATCATTTTCCCAAACTTACCTCACTCCAGCCCCAGCAGCGAGGAAATCTGCGGGGCGTATTTGACGACCAGGCCGGCGAAGACGATCGAGACCATGCTCATCAGCTTAATGAGGATATTGAGACTAGGCCCGGAGGTATCTTTGAACGGGTCGCCCACGGTGTCGCCTACGACGGTGGCCTTGTGATTGTCGGAGCCTTTGCCGCCCAGCTCGCCGGTCTCGATCCATTT
>JAXIHJ010000014.1:0-4020 GCA_034189755.1 Planctomycetota bacterium | reverse complement strand
ATCGTTATGTCGTCCAGCCGTTTCTGCAAGCCGGCGAACCGCCGCATCTCCCACAGTACGTGCTTTGCGATGGCCTCGGCGGAGCAGTCCTGCCCGATGGCGGTCAGGGCGGCGGCCTCGATGCGCTGGCGGCCGAACTGCTCGTCATGGAAGTTCATCGCCTCCACCAGCCCGTCGGTAAAGGCCAGAAGCACGTCTCCCTTATTGAAGGTCATCACCTCATGCCGCCAGTGACTTTCCAGGTCGATACCCAGCACGCCGCCGCCGGTCGTCAAGTGGCAGACCTTGCCGCCTCTAAACAGCAGCGGCGGCATGTGTCCGGCGTTGGCGTAGGTGAACCGCAAGGTATTGACCTCGATGACGCCGTAAAACAGCGTCGCGAAGTCGCCCAGAAGCGTATCGTCGCACAGGTCTCGGTTGACCTTCGCCAGCACATGGGACATGTCGTACACGTTGGCTGCGTGTGCCCGCAGCGAGGCCCGAATCGACGCCATCAACAAAGACGCCCTCACGCCCTTGCCCACAACGTCGCAGACGGCCAGGCCCAGATTGTCGGGCGGCAGTTCCAGAAAATCGTAAAAGTCGCCGCCGAGTTGGAAACAGGGCACATAGATAGTCGCAATGTCCAGGGACGGATATTTCGGCGGCTCAGCCGGTATCATTCGCCGCTGGACCTCGCCGGCCAGGTTCAGCTCGCGCCGCATCGTTGCCGCCTTGACGGCTTCGGTGTACAGCCGCGCGTTTACAATGGCAGCAGCCGCCTGGGCGCAAATCACCCGAAGCAGCGAGACCTCAAACCAGTCGAACTCGTGAGGCTCGGCGGTGTAGACGTGAATGACGCCCTCGGGCCTGCCCTTGTACATCAGCGGCGCGCACAATGCGCTGACGATGCCTTCCTGGCGGGCTTCGGTTTTGTACAGCACGCGCGGGTCGCTTTGCTCGTCGGCGATGTACACCACCTCGCCCGTTTCCAGCACCTGGCGGTCGATACTGCTGTCCGCAACCAGGATAGGCCCCTTTTCCAGGTATTCCGGCGAGAGGTTCGCCACCGCCTTGATCAAAAGTTCGTTGCCGTCGTCGCTAAGCATCCGGATGGAGCAGGCCATTGCGTCGAGCACGTCGGTTACGGTTTGCGCGACCATGTCCAGCACGTTTTGCAGATCGTGTTGGTCGGTAAACCCGGCGGTCAGGCGGTACAGCGTAGCCAGCTCCTCTACGCGAGTTCGCAACTGCTTCTCGCGGTCGTACATCCGCGCTATGACGCCGGCCATGAGCCTGACAAACCGCATCGCGTCGCCGCTTAGCCGCCCGCCGGCAGCCGGCGGGCCTGTTTCCCGCCTCGCAGCAGAATCGGGACTGAGGCGAATGTAGCCGACAACCTGCGGGCCTATTTCGATGGGCACGTCGCAAGGCTTGTCCTGTTCGTCGGCCTGCGCATCGGAGCCTGGCTCAGACTCATTCGTCAGAGGCCAGCCGTCCGGATGGCAGATTCGAATCGGCACACGCGTCAGGGCGGTAAAGTTGTCCTGCACCTGTTGCAGAATTTCAGTGTCGAGATAATCCGTCAACGTCGCCACGGGCCACCTTCATAAAAAAACCACCGCCATTGTAGGCCCTTCGGCCCCGGCGACAAGCCAAAGCCGTTGAACCACCGGCGGCAGGTCTATACACTAACAGTCCCTCTGAGACAGTAAAAGGAGCTTATCATGGCCAGGTCAAAAATATCGCCCCGTTTGTCTTGTGCCGCAGCCGAGAAGGTAATAGGCCGCCTCCTTCGGTTCCAGGTCGAGGTCCCGTCGTGGGGCTTCGCCGACACCGGTACGCGCTTCGGAAAGTTTTACCAGGCTGCCGCGGCGGTGGACCTTCAAGACAAATTCGCCGACGCAGGCCACGTGCACGCCTGCACCGGCATCGCGCCCGCCGTAGCCGTGCACGTGCTCTGGGACTTTCCGGCCGGCTACGACGCCGCCGTGGTCCGGCTGGCGAAACAATACGGCGTGAGGGTCGGCGCGGTCAACCCGAATGTCTTTGAAGACCAGTGCTACAAGCACGGCTCAATCACCAACAGCGACCCGAAGATTCGCAGCCGGGCCGTAGACCACATACTCGATTCCATCGACATAGCCCGAAAGACCAACAGCAAGCACCTCTCGCTGTGGTTCGGCGACGGGGCCAACTATCCCGGCCAGGCGGACATCCGCCGGAGGAAGCGCTGGGCTGCGGCTGCGCTGAAAAAGGCTTACCGCGCCATGCCGGCCGGCATGACCATGCTGGTCGAATACAAGCCGTTCGAGCCGGCCTGCTACTTCTCGGACTTTTTCGACTGGGGCAGCAGCTACGTGTTTTGCAAGGCGGCCGGGGCGAGGGCAAAGGTGCTGGTAGATACAGGCCATCATCTGCTCGGCACCAATATCGAACAGATCGTCGCCTGGCTGTTGGACGAAAAGATGCTCGGCGGCTTCCACTTCAACGACAGAAAGTACGCCGACGACGACCTGACCGTCGCGTCGATCGACCCGTACCAGGCGTTCCGCATCTTCAACGAGATTGCGGCCTACGAACACGAAACGGGCAAAGACCTCAAGATAGCCTACACGATCGACCAGTCGCACAACATCAAGCCGAAGATCGCCGCGACCATACAGACGGTCTGCACGGTTCAGCAGCTTATGGCCAGGGCGCTGTGCGTAGATCGCAAGTCGCTGGCGGCCGCACAAAAGCGACAGGACACCATAGCGGCCGAGGAGCTTCTTCGCTCGGCGTTTTACATGGACGTCTCGCCGCTGCTGCACGCGGTGCGGCGCAAGCTCGGCGTGCCGCTCGACCCGCTGGCGGCGCACCTGGCCTCCGGATACGAAAAACGCGCCGCGAAGGAAAGGAACGCTAAAAGGCAAGCCCTCGAAATTGCCGAAGGCGCGAGCTACGCGTAGAATGCCCTCGTAAACACTTCACGAAGAACAGAACCCGCCGGTTGGACAGACTGTTCAATCTGAAATTGAATCATGCGCTTTTGCTTTTGACTTTTCGCGCGGCGAAGAGGGTGGGTTCGACCTCACCGTTGACCATTTCGTCGGTAATCTGGTAGTGGCTTGATTTTTCGGTCTGGTCTGGCAGCTCGTACATCAGATCGAGCATCAGCGCTTCCACCACGCCACGCAGCGCCCTGGCGCCGACGTCTCGCTCCATGGCCTTTTTCGCGATTGTCTTCAGCGCATCGTCGGTAAATGTCAATTGTGCGTTCTCCATCCGGAAGAACTGCTGATACTGCCGAATGAGCGAGTTTCTCGGCTCGGTGAGGATTCGCACCATTGATTCTTCGTCCAGCGGCCCCAGCGCGGTTATGCACGGCAGCCGCCCTATCATCTCCGGGATCATGCCGTAATGGACCAGGTCGTCCGGCTGAACCGCGCCGAGGATTTCGGCGTGCTCGCCGGCGGATTCATCTTCTTCCTTTTCCTCGGTGGCGAAGCCGATGAGATGTTGGCCGAGACGCTTCTTGATGATGTCTTCCAGGCCCGTGAACGTGCCGCCGCAAATGAACAGGATATGCGTCGTGTCCATCTGGATGTACTGCTGTTCGGGATGCTTCCTGCCGCCCTGGGGCGGGATGTTGGCCACCGTGCCCTCGAGCAGCTTCAGCAGCGATTGCTGCACGCCCTCGCCGCTGACGTCGCGCGTGATAGAAACATTCTGGGAGGTCTTGCCGATTTTATCTATCTCGTCGATATAGATAATTCCACGTTCGGCGGCGTCGAGGTCGTAGTCAGCCGCCTGGAGCAGCTTCAGCAGGATATTCTCGACGTCCTCGCCGACGTAGCCGGCCTCGGTCAGCGTGGTGGCGTCGCCTATGGCGAACGGAACGTTCAAGACCTTGGCCAGCGTGCGGGCAAGCAACGTCTTGCCGCAGCCGGTCGGGCCGATGAGCAGAACGTTGGATTTTTCAAGCTCCACGTCGTCGGCGTTGTCCGTGTCGGCCAGGGTCAGACGCTTGTAGTGGTTGTGCACCGCCACCGACAGCAC
>JAXIHJ010000139.1:0-22475 GCA_034189755.1 Planctomycetota bacterium | reverse complement strand
ATGACGTCCGTCAGCATCCGCTGTGAGACCGACAAGGCCGAAATATACTACACCCTTAATGAAACCGAACCGACCGAGAATTCCAAGCAGTACACCAGGGTGCCGGTGCAGGTCCGGTCCGCCGAAACGCTGAAGGCAAAGGCGTTTCGGCGAGGCTACCTGCCCAGCCCGACGGCAGTCTGGCCTGCAAAGGTTACGCCGGAAACCGCCCCGGCGACGAGCGAACCGGCGCAGCCGAACAATCAGGACTAACGCGGAGCAAAAACATGTTACGATCGATGACCGGCTTCGGCAGCGCGAGCGGCATAGTGGACGGCGTGGAGTACGCCGTGGAGATACGCTCCGTCAACAACCGGTATTTCAAGGCTGTCTGCAAGCTGCCGGAGAGCTTCTCCGCCGCAGAGACCGAAATTGAGGGCATGCTTCGGTCGCACTTGAACCGCGGTACGGTCGTGCTGACGGTGCGGATGAAGGTTCCCGACGAGAAGGCGGTCTACCGGGTGAACGCCGCGGCCCTGGCCGGCTACGTCGATCAGCTCAAGCCGCTGGAGGTTGAGGCCAACCCGATGTTTCGGGTGGACCTGGGTTCGCTGCTTCAGCTTCCCGGCGTGTGCGAGCCGCCGCCGCTGGCTGAACTGGTCGAACGCACCGGCGAGGGGCTTATGCGGTTGATTTCCAAGGCGATTGATGCGCTGCTTCAGATGCGCCGGGATGAGGGCGAAACGATCAGGACCGATCTGCTGGGTCATTGCGCCGTCGTCGAAGAACGGTTGGCGGCTGTAACGAAAAAAGCTCCGCAGGTGGTGAAGGATTATCACGAGCGTTTAAGCGCCCGCGTCAAAGAGCTGACGCTGGCGGGCAACGTGAAAATCGACGAGGAGCACCTGGCTCGCGAAGTGGCTATCTTTGCCGAGCGGTGCGATATTTCCGAGGAGATCGCTCGCCTGACGGCGCACGTTCAGCACTTTAGGCAGGCCGTGAAGTCGCCCGAACCGGCGGGGCGGAAACTGGAGTTCATCGGGCAGGAAATGCTGCGGGAGGCTAACACCATCGCCTCCAAGGCCAACGACTCCGAAATAGCGCAGGCGGTGGTGGAAATGAAAACAGCAATCGACAGGATCAAGGAACAGTTGCAGAATGTGGAGTAGTAATTCGTAATCCGTAACCAGTCAACCAGTTAACCAGTTAACCAGTTAATAAGTGAGTCGATGCAGGATAAAGGTAAACTTGTGATAATAAGCGGCCCGTCGGGCGTGGGCAAGAGCACCATCATCAAAGAGGTGCTTGCGCGAACCGGCGTGGCCTTCAGCATTTCGGCGACGACACGTTCGCCGAGGCCCGGCGAAGTGGATGGAAAACACTATCACTTTGTGGACCGTGCCGCCTTTGAGGAAATGGTCGATCGCGGCCGGTTGCTGGAATGGGCGGAGGTGTTCGGCGATTTGTACGGAACACCGGCCAAGCCTGTTGAAGATGCCGTCGCAGCCGGCAGGGATATCCTCATGGACGTTGACGTACAGGGTGCCGTGCAGGTACACCAAAAGATGCCCGACGCAACGTTCGTGCTGATTACCCCGCCCGGCGAGCTGGAGCTTGCACGGCGGCTTGCCGGTCGGGCAAGTGAGCCGGACGAGGTCTGTGCCCGCCGACTCGAAAAGGCACAGAAGGAAATTCAAACCGCCAGGCAAAGCGGCGTGTATAATCATGAGGTCGTCAACGACGACCTGGAAACAGCGGTGCGTCAAGTTACCGATATCCTGAACCGGGAGTCTGTCAGTCAATGATCGAAGCGTTAAAGAGTGAAGAAATCGTCAATAAGGTCGGCGGCAAATTCATGCTGACCGTGCTCATCCAAAAGCGAATAGTGGAACTCGTCCAAGGCGCCCGCCCGCTGGTCGAACGCCCCGGAGGCATGACCGACATGGAGCTGGTCATACAGGAAATCCTCGAAGGGAAGATCGGCATCGATTATGAGAAGTCCGATGTTACGGCGCCGGAGAAGCCGAAAGACTAACCGTTTTGTTCCGCCGCCGGGCTGCGACGCCGAGGGCCGAGCCATGGCCAAAACAAGCGACAAACCGCTGGCTGATTATGAAGTTCTGTTGTGCCTGACGGGCAGTATCGCCTGCTACAAGTCCGCGGACCTGGCCGGCAGGCTCATCCGGAACGGCGCGGGCGTGACGGCGGCAATGACCGACGCAGCCCAGCGGTTCATCTGCCCGCTGACCTTCCAGTCGCTGACGCACCGGCAGGTGTTTGCCGACCTCTGGCAGTCCGGCGAGAACTTTCGCTCGCGGCACATTTCGCTGACCGAAGCCGCCGACCTGATAATTGTCGCACCGGCTACCGCTAACATCATCGCCAAGATGGCCTGCGGCATCGCCGACGATCTGGTTTCGACGATGGCCCTTGCCGCCCACGACGCCTGCGAAGTGCTTGTCGCGCCTGCGATGAACAGCCGCATGTGGTCCGCCCCGGCGACCCAGGCCAACATGGAAACGTTGAAAGGCCGAGGCGTTCACGTCGTCGGTCCGGCCGAAGGAGCGCTCGCCTGTCGAACCGACGGGCTGGGCAGAATGGCTGAACCGGCGGACATACTCGCCGCCGCCGACGAAATCGCCCGACGAAAACCGCCGAAAAAAACCGCCGGGTAATCCACGCGAGAATAGAAAACGTTAAAGCCCACGGATAACTATCCGTGGGCTTTGCTATCTGTGAGCTTTTTGGTTTACCAGACCTTACCGCGGGACTACCTTATTCCCATGCGCATCATCGTTACAGCCGGGCCGACGCGCCAATACATCGACGCGGTGCGGTTTATCACCAACGCATCCAGCGGGCGGATGGGCTGCGCCGTCGCCGCTGCCGCTGTGAAAGCAGGACATGACGTAACACTCCTTTGCAGCGGGGTTACTTCAGTAATCCCGGCGGGTTGTTCCGAGGTGGTTCGCTTTGACACCGTCGCTGATTTGCAGCAGGCGCTGGGCGAGCGTTTCGAGGCGTGCGACGCGCTGGTGATGGCTGCGGCGGTGGGGGACTTCCATATCGACGAACCGTTCGCCGGCAAGCTGCACCGCAGCGATGGACCGGTAACACTCAGGCTGTCGCCGACGCAGGACATACTGGCCGGGCTTGCAAATCGCAAGCGAGACGGCCAGGCCATTATTGCCTTTGCCGTCGAGCAAGGCACGCCGGAGCAAATCGAAGCCGCCGCCGGGGACAAGCTTAGGGCCAAGAACGCCGACTACGTCGTCGTCAACACGCCGGCCGCCCTGGCCGCCGAAACATCCCGCGCGTGCATACTCTCAGCCGACGGCGTCGTCCTTGCCTGGGCCGACAGGCCGAAAGAACAACTGGCGGAAAAAATTGTTGGGCTTCTCCGGCAAGGTGGCTGAGCGTATTTCCTCTGGAGCGAAACGAATGGCCGGTCCGATAAAACTACAAATACGCCGCAAACCGGGCTGTGAAGATATTCCCCTGCCGCGGTATATGTCTTGCCACGCGGCTGGGATGGATGTCTGTGCAGCCTGCGAGCATGACGTAACGGTCGCCCCGGGCGAGATCAGGCTGGTTCCCTGTGGGTTCTACATGGCCGTGCCCGTCGGCTGCGAGGCGCAGATGCGGCCTAGAAGCGGACTGGCGATTAAGCACGGAATCATCCTGCCGAACTCGCCGGGAACGATCGACGCCGATTACCGCGGCGAAGTATGTGTGATTCTGGGCAACGTCGCCCGCGAGCCGTTTACTGTCCGGCGCGGCATGCGAATCGCACAAATGGTAATTGCGCCTGTAACGCGGTGTGAGATCGTCGAGGTGGAGCACCTTGACGCCACCGGCCGCGGCGAAGGCGGATTCGGACATACGGGTCTTTGAACAATGGCGAAGAAGCAAGAGGACAACTCGGCTCAAGCCGCTCAAGCCGGCGGGCATGGACGCTTCGCGCGATACTGCCTGACGCTGGGTTGGCTGGGAGCGGTCATTCTGGCCTGGTTGAGCCTGCTCAGCTACTCGCCGACCGATTGGCCAAGCCCGTCGGTCTATCCGTCGCCACCGGTGCAGAACGCCGCCGGCGGGGTGGGCGCCGCGCTTGCATACACGCTGCGTTACTGGCTGGGCGGCGGGGTGTACATGGGCCTGCTGTTCGCCACTGTAGCGGCCATGATTATGATCTTCGGCGGGTCCGTGCGCGACCTGCCCTGGCGGATCATCGGGGTGCTGCTGCTGGTTGCGGCTACCAGTTCAGCCGTTTACCTGCTCGACCCAGGCCCTGCCGCAGGCGGCAACGTCATGAGCGGCTCGGCGGGGGTCATCGGGATAGCGGCGGGGCGATTCCTGCTGTCGCGGTTTTCCGAGACGGGCGGCTGGTGCATCCTGATTCTCACGCTTTGCGCGGGGCTGATGCTGACAGCCGACAAGCTTGTCCTTCAGCTTCCGCGGCTGGGCATGAAGGCCTGGAGCCGCCGGGGTGAACTGCCATCGTTGGTAGGCGTGCTTCGTCCCAGGCTGACGGCGAACAAGGGCGTTCGAGAGGTAACCGCCCGCCCGCGTGCGGTGGCGGTCGTGCCGGCCTCCTCGGCCAGGACCACCGCGCATCCGGCCGTCCATCCGACGACGATACCCAAATTGCAGCCGCTTGCCGAAGCGCCACAAAAGCCGCCGCCGGCCAAGGCGGACCGCAACGGCGATGGCAGCCGGCAGTATGAGCTTCCGCCGGCTGATCTGCTGGCCGAGCCGAGCGGCGGGTACTCCGAATCGCAGGAGCTTCTGGCCGAGCAGAAGCGGCAGGTCCTTCAGCAGACGCTCACCGACTTCAACGTTTCGGCTGAGGTAATCGGCCACATGACCGGCCCGGTCATCACGATGTTCGAGTTGACGCTGGCGCCCGGCGTGAAGGTTTCACAGGTGTCGAACCTCGGCAAGGACATTGCCCGCGCCCTGGCCGTACCGGGCGTGCGGGTGGTTTCGCCTATTCCCGGCAAGGACACCATCGGCATCGAGGTGCCGAACCTCGACAAGGAAATCGTCCGCATCAAGGAGTTGATGAATGCGGTGCCCCAGGCGGAGTCGCAAATGCGCCTCCCGCTGTACCTCGGCAAGGACGCCGGCGGCGGGGCCATCGTCGCGGACCTGGGCGGCATGCCGCACATGCTTATCGCCGGCACGACCGGCTCGGGCAAGAGCGTCTGCATCAATGCGATCATCATGTCGCTTCTGATGACGCGGACGCCTGAAGAGGTTCGATTCATCCTCGTGGACCCGAAGATGGTGGAGATGGCGGCGTTTGAGAACATTCCGCACTTGCTGTGCCCGATTATCAATGACGTGCGGACGGCTGAGGACCTGCTCGAATGGGCCGCGACCAAGATGGACGAGCGGTACGAACTGTTAAAAGAGGCGAACGTCAAGAACATCGCCGGCTACAATGCCCTGTCGGCCGAGCAGCTCTACGAGCGATTCCAGTGCGAAAGCGAGGAAGATCGCGCCCGCATACCGCTGCGAATTCCCTCTTACGTGATCATCGTCGATGAGCTTGCCGATTTGATTATGACCTCCAGCAAGGAGGTCGAGAATCACATCATCCGCATCGCCCAGAAGGCCCGCGCCGTCGGAATCCACCTGATACTCGCAACGCAGAGGCCTTCGGTCAACGTGGTAACCGGCCTGATCAAATCGAACATGCCGTGCCGGATCAGTTTCCGCGTCGCATCGCGCCAGGAAAGCCGCATCGTTCTCGACCAGAACGGCGCCGAGGTGCTGCTGGGCCGGGGCGACATGCTGTTTCTTCAGCCGGGCACGAGCACCCTTAACCGCGCCCAGGGCACCTACGTGGAAGAAGGCGAGATAAGCCAGGTGGTCCGCGAGCTTCGCAAATCGGGCAAGCCTCAATATAACACCGAACTGGTGCGGCTGAGCACCAGGCCCACCGGCGAAATGTCAGGCCAGCGCGACGAATTGTTCGACAAGGCCGTCGAGGTCGTCCTGGCCAGTCAGCGGGGCAGCGTCTCGCTGCTTCAGCGGCGCCTCCAGATCGGCTACAGCCGCTCCAGCCGGATCATCGACCAGATGGCCGACGCGGGACTGCTGGGCGACTACAAAGGCTCACAGGCGCGAGAGTGTCTCATGACGCTCGAGCAGTGGCAGGGGCTGCAAAAATCCATCGCCGACGACCAGTCGGGCGTTTCAGCCGCCAACGGCGAGCCGATGAGCGTCTAATACCGAGCGCACGAAGTTTATGTGCTGGTGGTAGATAAACGAGCCGCGACCGTGAGGGAGCGGTCATTAAGACTTTCGCACCGGTCTGACCGCTCGCTTAGCGCTCGCGGCTAGTAAATCAAAAATTACCTGCCCGCTTCTTCGCTGAGGCGGCGGTAGTACTGCTGCAGCACGTGGCGGTATTCAGTGGGCAGTTTACCGCCCATAGCATCGGCTATGTCATCGCGGAGCTGCTTTGGCAGGGCTGAGGAGCTGTCTGCGGCGACGTCTATCTTACCGGCCAGCAGCAGCCTGGTTTGCTTCAGGGCGGCGACGGTTTCCTTCCTGGCCCGCCGGACATTTTTATAGCGGTAGTTTTCCAGGTCGCTGCGGACGCGATTCATCAGCATGATGGCTTGCAGGAACTTGAAGTTGGCGTAGTCGTTGGTCTTGAATGCAGCCTGGATTCGTTCGGCCCGATTGACCAGCACCGCCTGCTGGCCTGCCAGGCGCTTAAGCTCCCTGGCCAGCGGCGGCGGCAGCGGGCCTTCCAGCCCCTCGGCGCCCGCGCCCGATATTTTGCCGCCGCCGGTCGCGCCGCCGGGCGGCTCTTTGGAAAAGTCCTTAACCTGTCCCCGCGAGAACGGTTCGGGTGTCAGCCGGGTCGGCGTGCGGCGCCCGCCCTTGCCGACGGCCTTGTCCTCGACGTACTCGCCGCTGGATTTGCCCGTTCGCCCCTCGCCGGACCGCCCGGACATCTCGTTGGTGTTTGGAAGCTGATTGCCCGTAACGCCCTGGGCGTTCATGCTGGAGATCGGCCCGTCCATCGCATCCCAGCCGGCGCCCTTGTCGAAACTCCCGGCGTACTGGCTGGTGATGTCGTCGGCCCGCTCGAAGAGGTCCTCTTCCTGCTCCAGCAGGTCGCCGACGAGGTCTTCCAGCTCGCTCGGCAGTTCCGCCTGTTCGATGTTCTCCTGCCCGGCGGCGAGGTCTTCCATCTGCCACTTGCGGCGGTCAGGCTCGTCGGGCAGCCATTTCTCGATGTTGGCCGTCAGCGTCTTGGCGTTCTCGATGCCGTTATCCTCGAAGGCCGTGGCGATCTCAATCGCCTCTTTCTTCAATGCGTCTTTGGCCATCGTTATGTCGCTCTTGACGGAGATCAGTTCCTTCATCAGCACCGGGTTCGAGAAGTCCTGCCGGGCGAGCTTGGAGAAATCGGTGAACTGTTCGTTTAGGAATTTTTCCCATTTATCCTGGGCCGCCTGAAGCTCGTGAAGCAGTTTAATATCTTCCGGCGTGAAGGCATCGACGGGTTTTTTCGCCAGCCGCTGCGACGCCTGGACCAGTTTTTTCTGCGAGTCGATGAATTTGTCGAGGTTTTGCCTGAGGCTGGTGAGCCTGTCCCTGACGTCGTTCGGCAGGTCGCCGCCGACCGTTTCGGTGCGTCTTTGCCCGCCGGCTGCCGACGGCAGACAAACCAGCAGCGTCTGGAGGACCTCGATAATCTTGTCCTGCGTTTTACCCAGTAGTGCGGTGGCGTTGCGTCGGCCTGAAAGGTCTTTCAGGGCCGCCAGCACCTGCGCCTGGTCGACGGCGAGCCTGGCCTCGTTGTTGGCCAGCAAGGCGACGGCCTGCTGAATAGAGACCGTACTCCGGTCGAACAGGCCACGGGCGTCGTCGGCGAGGTCGGCCAGTTCGGCCTTTATCTTCCGCTGGCCGGCCAGGATGCGACCGGCGGTAACGACGACCTGCGAGCAGGTGGTGTGCTTATGCCGGCAGATGAGCGTGTTGACGCGCTCGGAGTTCTGCATTTCGAGGATGGCCAGCAGTTTCCTGCGGATGTGCTCGTATCTTTCGGCGCTCTCGGCGGCGACCTTGGCGGCGTCCTGTACGGTGATTTTGAATTTTGACGACTGGGAGGTTTGCGGCCCGCCGATGGTCGGCAGATTGCGGTTGTCCACGGCCGTGGCATGGTAGAAAAGTACGTCGCCTTCGGAGGATTGCTCAGGCACGTGTATGCGATAGTCGAACTCCGCCAGCTTAACGCCGCGCGGCGGTTTGAAATCGCCCGCCTCGGCAGGCGGTTGGCCTTCGGGGCCTATGAAGAATTGCGATGTGGCTACGGCGTGGTCGTCGCGGAGACGAATACGAGTTTCGACCGCACCACCCGGGGCGGCTGTAACGTCGCGATTGGGCGCTACGAACTTAATCCGAGGGGGTGAGTCGGGTATTGCGTGGATGCGGTAGGTGCCTTTCATAATTGCCCGGCCGGCTGCGCTGTAGGTCTCCAGCCTGCCGCTCGCCGCCGCAGCGTCGGGAAACTGCTGTAGCGTCGCTCCGTCGGCGTCTTTCATCACGAGCCGATAGGCCCCGTCGTCGAGTACGGTAATCGCGGTCCAGAACGAACGGTTATCGGGCGAGGCCTTCATCCGAACGGGCGAGCCGCGATCGAATTCGGCGATGACCGCGGGCACAGCCGCCGAGACACGCAGCGTAAGGATGACCCGGCTGCCGATCGGGGCCTCGATTTCGCCCGAAGCATTGCGGACGGTCCTGGTCTCCATGGCGGTGTAGGGCGGGTATTCGTATTTAAGGTCCAGCCCCTCAAGCTCCACGCGCTTCAGGGCGGTGATTTGGTAGAAGGCCTTCTCGGCCGGCCAGCGCGAATCACCTATCAGCACGGCGTAGCGCAGCGTCTGATGGACCGGCCCAAGCGGGCATCTGAACGTGGTGTTGCCGCCGCCGGCAAGCATGGGACGGGGCGTCCGCCCGTCGATAACGACCTCGGCCCGGAGTGGTTCACCCCGCTCGTTTTCGATCTTCGCTACGACGGTAACCGGCTGGCCGGCGAAGATGCGCGTCTCGCCCGGGGCGATGTGCAGCAGCCTGACCGTTCCGAACGTCGGCACGAAGCTGCGTGGGGCGAAGACAGCCAGCAGCCCGCGCTTGCACGCAGCCGGCTGGAAGGTCGCCATCGCAGCCAACAGCAGCGCCGAGATGCCCGCCGCCAGCGACCATCGTTTCAGCGGCTTAAGCGACAGGCTCTTGTTCAGGTCCGCCCGCTCGGCGCGGAGGTCGGCTTCGCAAATCGCCGCGTGGACCAATTCCGGGCTGGGCTGGTCGCGGTCGCGGCTGAGCAGCACGGAGTTTATCAGGTCGTTTCGCAGCGACGGCATGGCCTCTTCGACCAGCCTGGCCGTCTGGGCGGGGTTCTGTCGAGTGAACAGCAGCCGCTTTAGCACCCGCCCCAGCGCAACGGCCCAGAGCAGGCAAACGGCGGCAAGCAGCATCCATCGCACCGCCGGCGGAGGCTGGCCGGGCCAGTAACCGGCCAGGACTGCCACTATGCAGACGCCGCCCGGCACTACGGCCGCCACCGTCAGAAGGGCGGTCAGAACCTTCAGCCACCAACGACGCATGCGGACGGCGGCCAACTGCTGAAGGATGTGGTCCATTGCCCGATAATTGTTCAGCGTGGTCATGTTGCAGCCCTGCCGCCGGCGCGAAAAACACGCGCCCTTATTATATCAAACGCAGCAGGTGGCCCGAAGATATGTTCCGAGTGTAGATTTTTTTGGCGGGTTCAGCTGGGTCGGCCGGCCTGTGTAACTGCCGGAGGTGGGAATCGAACCCACACCAGGGGTGAACCTGACAGGATTTTGAATCCTGCGCGTCTGCCAATTCCGCCACTCCGGCCGAAAACAGACAGTGTATTTTGAAAATCCGCAAACGCAAGAGCCGTCCCAAACAAAACTCACCGAACCTTGTCAGGCAGTGCCGGGTTTCATATCTTGGGTTGTAAACAGAAGGGTTTTGGTATAAGCGAACGCATACGTTCATATTAGCATTCATAATGTTTATTCTTGTGCCGTAACTGGGTATTTTTACGGGTGGCGGGTGGATCAAGTAGGCCTCGTAAGGCTGCGGGTTGAGGGACCTTTGGGAAATAGCTAAAGGAACAGCATAATGGCGAAAAGCGCATTTGTTGAAAAGGTTTTGGAAACGGTTACTTCACGGAATTCCGGCGAGGTTGAATTTCACCAGGCCGTGCGAGAGGTGGCCGAGTCGGTCGCGGTTGTCGTTGACCGCCACCCGGAGTTTGCAAAGGCCGGGATCGTCGAGCGGATGGTTGAGCCTGAACGGCAGATTATTTTTCGCGTGCCGTGGGTGGATGACAAGGGCGAGGTCCGGGTCAATCGCGGCTTTCGTGTGGAGTTCAACAGCGCGATCGGCCCGTACAAAGGCGGGCTGCGTTTTCACCCCTCGGTCTACCTGGGGATTATCAAGTTTCTGGGCTTCGAGCAGATTTTCAAGAACGCTCTGACCACCACGCCGATCGGCGGCGGCAAAGGCGGCAGCGACTTCGACCCCAAGGGCAAGAGTGACTTGGAAGTCATGCGATTCTGCCAGAGTTTCATGAGTGAGCTTTTTCGACACGTCGGTCCGGACACCGACATTCCTGCTGGCGATATCGGCGTGGGTAGCCGGGAAATCGGTTATCTCTTCGGCCAGTACAAGAAGCTTTCCAACACCTTTACCGGTGTACTGACCGGCAAGGGCATCGGCTGGGGTGGTTCGCTTGTGCGGACCGAGGCGACCGGCTACGGTTTGGTTTATTTCGTCTCTCGAATGCTCCAGGACCGCAACGTCGACTGGAAGGGCCGAAAGGTCGTCGTCTCCGGCAGCGGCAACGTAGCGATCTATGCAATTCAAAAGTGCCAGGAACTAGGCGCAAACGTCATTGCCCTGTCCGACAGCAGCGGATACGTAGTGGACGAACGTGGAATCAACCTGGATACCGTCCGGCAGATCAAAGAGGTGCAGCGAGGCCGGATCAAGGAATACGTCAACGCCCACACTGACGCCGGATACCACGATGGCTGGCAGGGCATCTGGACCGTGCCGTGCGACGTTGCGCTGCCGTCCGCTACGGAAAACGAGATTGACGCCAAGACTGCACAAACGCTGGCAACTAACGGTTGTATCGCCGTCGGCGAAGGTGCGAATATGCCATGCACGCCGGAGGCAATCAAGGTTTTCCATGACAACAACGTGTCGTTCGGCCCGGCGAAAGCGGCAAACGCGGGCGGGGTGGCCACCAGCGCCCTGGAAATGAGCCAGAACTCGATGAGAATCAGTTGGACGTTTGAGGAAGTGGACAAGCGGCTGCATGACATTATGGACGCCGTTTACGATCAATGTGTTGGAGTGGCCGAGGAATATGGCGCAAAAGACAACCTTGCAGCAGGCGCTAATATCGCCGGTTTCCTCAAGGTCGCCGAAGCCATGAGGGCGCAAGGAGTCGTCTAGAAGCCATCCCAAAACCTCATTTGGGCTGCGAACGGGTCTTTTCGCGTCCGGGCGGCGGAGCGAAAGTCCCTCGCATCTTCAGAAGCGACCAATCGGCCCCTTGTCCGCTGAAGCGGGTAGGGGGTCGATTCTTTTGACCTGGTCGTGACTTACCAGAGACTGTCAAGCCACCGGGCGATGTCCTGCCAGGTAACCAGCACGAAAATCAACCCGAGCAGCGCCAGCCCGATGAACTGGACGATGTTCATAATCTTCACTGAAACGGGCTTGCCGCGAATCTTTTCGATGAGCAGGAACACCGCGTGTCCGCCGTCCATCACCGGTATCGGCAGGAAGTTGAACACAGCCAGGGCCGTCGAGATAAAGGCCATAAAATATACAAAATCAATCAAGGGTCTTTCGCGACCGACCTCAATCGCCAGGCTGCCGATGCCCACCAGGCCCCTCATTTCTTCCGTCGAAACGTTGCCGAGGACCAGGCTCCGCAGGCTGATGTAGGTTGAGAGTATAATGCGGAGTGTCTCGCGCCCGCCCCAGGCCAGCGCCGCCAGTGGGTTTTTCTTCTGAATGCGTATCATCAGCGGCTTGAAGGGCATGTCGCCGCTAAAGATGAAGAATCGGTAATCGCCCGCGGAAAATTCGGACTCGTCCAGCTTCGCCGGTTCGGCGGTTTTTGTCTGTGCGCCGAGCCGGTAGGTAACGGCCAGCTTCCCGCCGTCTGAATCTTTCATCGCATTGTACACGCCGGTCCAGCTTTCGACGGCCCGGCCGTTGACTGCGGTGATTCTCGCGCCGGGCACGATGCCGAGTTTCTCCGCCGTCGAGCCTTTGACTACCTTCGCGACGACGGGGTTCATGATGTCCGGGGTTACCACTATGCCGATCCGGGCGCCGTTGGCCCGTTGCTTGGGCACGATCCAGAAGGATTTTGTCTCGCCGCCGCGCTGGACGATGATGTTCGTACCTTCGCCGGCGACGGCCTCGTTGATGCCGAGCAACTGCTGGTGGCTAGGTGCGCCGCGGTCGCCGTAGCCGACGATGATATCGCCAGGCTTCAGGCCGGCCTTGTCGGCTGATGAGCCAGCGACCACCGCGACAACTCGCACACGCGGCGCCATGCCAAGGATGCTCAACAGTTCGGCGTCGTCTTTACGGAACAGCGCCGGCCGGATTTCTACTGTCTTTTCCTGCCCGTCACGGCGGATCGCAACAGTTACCGGCTTACCGGTTAAGCTGTTCTCAAGCTCCCCGACCTGCCAATAGTGCTTAATGTCTTGTCCGTCGATAGCGACTATGCGGTCGCCCTTGCGGAATGGGCTGTCGATAGTCAGGCCGCGGGCCTTGCCGAACGCCAGGTCGCTCGCCTGGCCGATGCCGAATACGTACCTCTTCCCGTCCGTCGATTTCTTTACGCCGATCTTCGTCTTGCCTGTTCGCTTCAGGCCGGCGACGTCACGCTCGATGGTGAACGTGTACTGCTCGTCCGGATCGGCCAGGGCGGCAACCATGGCGATTTCATCGAAGTGCGAGATGTGCCCTCCGCTGAGAGCCAGCAGGACGCTGTCACCTTCCATGGCGAGAATTCTGTCGCCGGGCTTGAAGCCGGTTTCGGCCGCCTCCGTGCCGTCGGCCCAGGTGATTTTCGCCTGGCTTGCGGGGTAGCTAGGCGAAGTTCCTCCGACCACCGCGGCGGGAAAATCCTTGCCGGTCAGCCCGACGGTAATGAACAGTCCGGCCGCGAATATTACGTTCATGACTACCCCGGCTGCGATGACAAAAAACCGGGCGCCGACGGACTTGGCCATGAAAGAACGCGGATCGGGCTTTTCGTCTTCTTTCAGCGGCGCGAAGTCCTCCTGGCCAAGCATTTTGATATAGCCGCCCAGTGGAATGAGACTTACGCAATAGTCGGTCTGACCCCACTTAAACCCGAACAGCCTCGGGCCGAAACCCAAAGCGAACCGCTCGACCTTGATCCCCACGCACCTGGCCGCCAGAAAATGCCCCAGCTCATGGATGAACACGACCATCCCAAGCCCGATGGCGAACATCAGGATCGGCCCAAGCCACTGCGACCAGAAATAAATTATTTCCGAAGCTAGTGTATTCATTTATTCCGCGTTCCTTTAAACCCGTTCCCTTCCGGTCGCGGCTAGTTGAATTCGTAATTGACAATTGTCAATTATCAATCGTCAATCTCTTGGTCCCTGCTTCGGTCATTTCGGTTACTTCTCGTCGTGCGCGCCGGTCGGACTCGATGAGCGCCTCAAGGTTTATTTCGCCCGTTTGCGGCGAGCGGTTCAATATCTCTTCGACAATCGGCACGATTTGTCCGAAGCAAATCTTGCCGTCGAGGAATGCTTCAACGGCGGCCTCGTTTGCGCTGTTGAGCACCGCGCCGGCTGCGCCGCCCCGGCGGATGACGTTGTAGCCGAGCCGCACCGCCCGCGCGAAGCGACCCTCGCACGGGCGAAACGTAAACGCCCCCAGCGCCGGCAGGTCAAGCGGGGCGACCTGCCGGACCGCCCGGTCCGGGTAGCTCAGCGCGTAGGCAATAGGGCCTGTCATGTCAGGCCGACCCATCTGCGCGATGACCGAGCCATCGCAGAACTCCACGGCTGAATGAACTATCGACTCCGGATGAATCACGACTTCAATCTGCTCGGCCGACAGGCCGAACAGCCAGTGGGCCTCGACGACCTCCAGCGCCTTGTTAATCAGCGTCGCCGAATCGACGGTAATCTTTCGGCCCATGTTCCATGTGGGATGGTTCAGTGCGTCTTCGACGGTGGCGTTCTTTACCGCTTCGGCGTCCCAGTCGCGCAGCGCCCCGCCGGAGGCGGTTATCACTACCCGTTGCACTTCCTGCCGCTTGCCGGCTGAGAGGCACTGAAAGATGGCCGAATGCTCGCTGTCCACAGGCAGGACGGCTACGCCCGCGTCGCGGGCGGCGGGCATGACAATTGCCCCGGCCATTACCAGCGTTTCCTTGTTGGCTATTGCAAGGGTGGCGCCGCAGTCGATGGCCGCCAGCGCCGGTTTAAGCCCGGCCGTGCCCACTATGCCGGAGAGCACCACGTCGGGCCGGCTCTGCCGGATGAGTTCGGTTGCAGCCTCCGGACCCGCAATCAGCTTTACGCCCGCCGGCAGTTTGCCCCGCAGCGCGTCGGCGGACTGCCGGGCCAGGGCGACGATCTCGGCGCCCGAGGCCCGTGCCTGCTCGGCCAGCAGATCCTCGTTGCTTCCGGCTGCAAGCGCGCAAACCGAGATGCCGGGCAGCTCACGAACCACCTCAAGACTCTGCCGGCCAATACTGCCGGTCGAACCAAGAATCGCCACACGCTTGGTTTTCACGTTTTCGCCTGCCCTTTATGAAATAACGAAACAAGGCCATCTTAACGACCAATACATGCACCTCAAGCGCAAAGCCGGGTGCACGTGATTTTTGGTGGTTCTTATTCCCGCTCCCTGCCGGTCGCGGCTAGTTATTGGCGGAATCACGTTCGCATGGTATTTAACTAGCCGCGACCGGCAGGGAGCGGGATTTGCTTCTCGCTGCATTGTGAATCGGCGGCGGTGTTTCTATAATGCAAATCCATGACCGGCAGGATTGAGAAGAAGGAACTGATTTTCGACGGCAGAATCGCCAAGGGCTACAAGGTCGGGCTTCGGATGCCTGACGGGAAAGTCATCCCTCGCGACTTTCTGCATTACCCCGGTGCGGCGATTATACTGCCCGTGCTGGCCGACGGCAGGATCGTGATGATTCAAAATTACCGCTTCGCCGTGGATGAGAACCTCTATGAGCTGCCCGCGGGGATTCTGGAAGACGGCGAAGACCCCGCGGCTTGCGCCGCGCGTGAACTGACGGAGGAAACCGGTTATGCCGCCGGGCAAATAGAGCCGCTTGGCTGGTTCTATACCGCCCCCGGCACCACCGACGAGCGAATGTACACCTTCCTGGCTACGGACCTGACCGACGGCAGGCAGGCACTGGAATCGTATGAGGAGATTAGCGTGGAGATTTGCACGGGCCGGCAGGTTCGCGGCATGGTAGCCGACGGCCGAATCCACGACGGCAAGACCATCGTGGCGCTCGGGCTTTATTGGCTGAGCAGGGGGGGGATGTAAATGGGCGTGTACGATCGGCCATACTGGCGCGAAGAACCGCCCCGGCCGGGCGGAGGCTATCATCGCGTGAGTTTTAATTTGCCGCGACTGGGCCGGGCGATTAAGACACTGCTGCTGATAAACATCGCCGCATTCGTCGTCCAGACGTTCATGGACAATCCGTCCGAAGCCTGGCCTCACGGTCTGATCAGCACCTTCTTCGGCGTGACGGTCGGCGGCTGGTGGCAGCTTTGGCGATATGTTAGCTTCCAGTTTCTTCACGGCGGCATGTTTCACATCTTTTTTAACATGCTCGTGCTTTACTTCTTCGGGATGCCTCTGGAGCGGCTGTGGGGGCCTAAGCGGTTCACGGTTTTCTACCTGGGCTGCGGGGTCGTCGCCGGGCTGGCTTACGTGGTAATGGGCGCTATTCCCAGTCTGCATCTGCCGCCCGGCATGCCGCTGATCGGCGCCTCCGGCGGGGTGTACGCCGTGTTGCTGGCCTGTGCGGTGCTGTTTCCGCAGATTCGGGTGCTGGTGTTCTTCATCATCCCGATGCGAATTCGCACACTGGCTATTATCGCCTTCGGGCTGATGGTCCTGCAGGTGTTGTCCTCGCTCAGTTCGGGCCAGATTGGTTCGGGATTCTGGTCTGACGTGGCGCATCTTGGCGGTGCGGTTGCGGCGGTGGTGTGGGTCTTGGCACTGCCGAGGCTGCTCGGGGTACGGGCGTCGATGAAGGCCAGAACCAACCGTGGCGCCTGGCAGCGGAAAATGCGGATACAGGCCGAGCAGGAGGCCGAGACCGACCGTATACTTCAGAAAATACACGACCACGGCATCGCCAGCCTGACGGAGAAGGAAAAAGAAATACTCCAGCAGGCGAGCCGAAGAGACTAAGAGAAACTACGACCTACGACCTATGAAATACATCTCCACAAGAGGACAGGTTCCGCCGGTCGAGTTCCAGGCTGCCGTTTTAATGGGCCTGGCCGACGATGGCGGGCTGATTATCCCCGAAGCAATTCCGCGTGTAGCCGACCGGCTCGATGCCTGGCGCCGGCTGGACTATGCCGGTCTGGCCTACGAGCTGCTGCGCCTGTACGTCGACGATATTCCCGAAGCCGACCTGAAGGAGATTATCGACGGGGCATACAGCCGCCGAAAGGCGTTCGCCCCTGAAGTCGTCTCGACCGTCGCCGTGGGCGAGATGCACATCCTGGAGCTTTGGCATGGGCCGACGCTGTCGTTCAAGGACGTAGCACTGCAACTTTTGGGCGTCCTGTTCGAATATATTCTGGCCCGCACCGGCAGCAGGCTTAACATACTTGGCGCCACCAGCGGCGACACCGGCAGCGCCGCCATCGCCGGTTGCCGCAGGCGGTCGGGCATTGACATTTTCATCATGCACCCGCTCGGCCGGGTCTCGGCCATCCAGCAGCGGCAGATGACAACCGTGCTGGATGAAAACGTCCACAACATCGCCGTCGCCGGCAGCTTCGACGACTGCCAGCAGATTATGAAAACACTCGCGTCCGACCTGGACTTCAAGCGTAAATACTCACTGGGCGCAGTGAACTCCGTCAATTGGGCCCGCGTGCTGGCGCAGATGGTGTACTATTTCAAAGCAGTCTTCGACGTTCAGCGGGCCAGCGGCGCTGAAAAAGTTCGCCTGGCCGTGCCGACGGGCAACTTCGGCGACATACTCGCCGGCTGGTACGCCATGCAAATGGGCGCGCCTATCTCGCAACTCATCCTGGCCACCAATGAGAACGATATCCTCCGCCGGTTCTTCAGCAGCGGCGAGTATAGCCGTGGCGAGGTCCGCCATACGCTGTCGCCGGCGATGGACATCCAGGTAGCCAGCAATTTCGAGCGGTACCTTTATTACAAGCTCGACGGCGACTCATCGGCCCTGCGCGAACTGATGGAGGGGTTCGCACGCAGCGGGTCGCTGGAAATTGAGCCGGGCGGAGACGGCGTGGTGGACCCGGCCGTTACCGCCGGCTGCGGCACGAAGGCCGACTGCCTGGCTATGATTAAAAAATATCATGAGCGGTACGATTACCTGCTGGACCCGCATACGGCCGTGGGCGTCGCGGTGGCCCAAAAGGCGCCGCCGGCTGACGAGCCGCTAATCTGCCTGGCGACGGCCCACCCGGCGAAGTTTCCCGAGGCCATCCGCCAGGCCACCGGAAAAGACCTGGCCCGTCATCCGGCCATCGACGCGCTTGCCGAACTGCCCACACGGTGCGAAAATCTGCCAAACGACACCGAGGCCGTGCGGGAGTTTATTGTTGATAAGGCAAGATAGCCGCGAACGACGCGAACGAAACCTGGAATTCATTCGTGTAATTCGTGGACTATTCTCTTGTTGTTGTGTTCGCGTTGTTCGCGGCTGAGAAGGGATAACCAATGACGAAAATCGCCATCAGTGGAGCGGCCGGTCGTATGGGCCGGCGGATAGCGGCCCTGGCCATTGAGTCGGAACAATTCGACATCGTTTCGGCAATGGAGCAGGGCGGGCATCCGGACCAGGGAAAAGACATCGGCGAATTGGCTGGCGTCGGCGCCTTCGGTGTGAGCATTTCCGGCGACCTGGCGGGCCAGCCGGACGTTTTAGTCGACTTCTCGCAGCCCGAAGGGACGATGCACTGGCTGGACGTCTGCCGCAAGCATAACACGGCGATGGTCATCGGCACGACGGGCCTGACGGAGTCTCAGCAGGCGGCCATCGCCGATGCCGCCTCGCAAATCGCCGTTGTTCACGCGGCGAACATGTCAGTCGGCATCAACGCGCTGCTGAAGGTGGTGGCCGAGGTCGCAAAAATATTGGGCGGCGATTACGATATCGAGATTGCCGAGACGCATCATCGTTTCAAGGCCGACGCACCCTCCGGCACGGCCATCGCGCTGGCCAAGAGCATCTGCCAGGCCACCGGCAGGGACTTCGGCGAGCAGGTCGTCTTTGGTCGTGAGGGCAAGTGCCCTCGCAAACCGGACGAAATCGGCATCCACGCGCTGCGCCTGGGCGATACGATCGGTGAGCACACCGTTTGTTTCGGCAACCTCGGCGAGACGATAACAATCGGCCATGCCGCTCACACGCGCGACACGTTCGCGAGGGGTGCGCTGCGAGCGGCCCAGTGGGTCGCCGGCAAAAAAGCCGCCCTGTATTCCATGCAGGACGTGCTGGGACTGTGAAAACGGCCGATTAGCGGTGAGCAGTTGGTCCACCATCGTTGGGACATTTCGCCTAAAGAAGCGATTGAACTTCAGCGAAGACTCGCCTTTAAGGTGCGTCTCAAACCGCTGAGCGGAAAGGTTCGCACCGTCGCGGGTGCGGACTGCGCCTTTTTGGCCGGCGGCAGTAAGATTATCGCCGTGGCGATGCTGTGCGACGCCGAATCCATGGCGCCGATAACATCTGTCAGCGAAGTCCGCCCGTGTCGATTCCCGTACGTGCCGGGCCTCTTGAGTTTTCGGGAGGCACCTGCGGTAATAGCCGCCGTGAAAAAACTGTCCGCCCGGCCCGACCTGCTGATGTGCGACGGGCAGGGACTCGCCCATCCGCGAGGCCTCGGTTTGGCTTGTCACGTCGGACTCCTTCTGGACGTGCCGGCCATCGGTGTGGCCAAGAGCCGTCTCTGCGGTAAGCACCACATGCCGGCAACGCAACGAGGCCGCAAGACGCAGCTTCGTTTCAACGGCCGCGTCGTCGGAATGGTGGTGCGGACCCGAACTGGAGTTAAACCGCTCTATGTCTCTGTCGGCAATAGAGTAACGCTCGCCCAGGCCGTTCGCTGGACACTTGGCTGCTGCCGGGGCTTCCGCATGCCCGAGCCGACACGACAGGCACATCGGTACGTAAGCGAACTGAAAAAAACAGCCGGTCTGCCATAAGTGCGCCGTATCGGCCACGCCGCCCCGGCTGCCGCTGCCGTCAAGAATCCTTTTGCACGTTTGCGGCGGAGGCATATAATCTCTGTTAAACAGAACACTTGCTGGTTCTCGGTGGCGGTGATAGCGGTGAGATTTTCGTACGTAACAATTCTAGGCTGCGTGCTTATCGTAGGTTGCCTGGCGTCCGGATGCAGATTGGCGTCGTCCGGCCTTTACCGGCGGCTGCAGGATGAAGACCCCACCATCCGCGCCCAGGCGGCAATCGAGGCCGGCAAGTGGCAAGACTCAAAAGCCGTTCCATATCTCGTGGACCGCCTGACCGACAGCGAGGCGGCCGTGCGATTTTTCGCGATTATTTCGCTGGAGAAGATTACGGGCCAGACGATGGAGTATCGCTATTACGCCCCTGACAGTGAACGTATCGCCGCGGTGGCGCGTTGGCGGCAATGGCTTGACCGGTCGCGGGGCGGCACGGCTACGAGCCGTCCGGCGGAGGGCGGTTCATAGTGAGTGCCGAATCATTCAAGCCGATTTTTATGCGGATCGCTTCATCGCCGTCGCAGCTTGCAGTGGTGCGGGCGGTGATTGAGAAGGTATGCGAGTTGACGGGTTTCGACGCCAAGGCCGCCGGGCGAATCATGTTGAGCGTGGACGAGGCGCTGACAAATGTCATCCGTCACGCCTATGACGGCGCCGATGACCAGCCGATCGAGGTCGAAGTGGCGACGATTACGGATTCGCCTGCCCGCAGCCTGCGGATTTGCCTAAGGGACTACGGGCGGGTTGCAGACCCGGCCACGATTAAAAGCCGCGATTTGGCCAATGTCCGTCCGGGCGGTCTGGGTGTGCATATCATAACCGAGTGCATGGATCAGGTTACGTACACGCCGGCCGAAGGCGGCGGAACACTGCTGACCATGGTCAAGAAACTTCCGTCCGAAAAGGAAACGAGGAAAACATGAATGCTCAGGTTCCAAACGCTTCCGTCAAGTCGGTGCGATGGGTGGACCGTGCGGCGATCGTCTATGCTACCGGTGATATCGACCTTGAACACAGCACACAGTTTCAGCAGGCGCTGTTGAAACTGCTGGATGAAAACCCCTCGTACATTGTTGTGAATCTGAAAGAAGTGCCGTACATGGACTCATCCGGTGTCGCATCGCTGGTGAAGCTGCTTTCCCGCGTTCGCAAGAGCGGCGCGGCACTTCGCCTGGTGGAGCTTAACGAGCGGGTCCGAAGCCTGTTTGAGATTACACGCCTGGACAGCGTGTTTGAGATTTTTGGTACGGAACAAGAGGCGATTAGCTAACCCATGAGCCGGGATCAAAAGCGGCGAAACTTTGTGGAGCTTCTCGGCGCCTCTGCGCTGGGCGGCGTGCGGTACGTCGGCGGTATGGGGCTGCTGCTGAGCACCGTGGCAAGGTGGATGATGTTGGGGCTGTTCGTTCCGAAGGTCAAATTCGGCCGCGAGGCGCTTGCCGCTCAGACTGTCCGCGTGGGCGTGCGCAGCCTGGGCATTGTCGTACTGGTGCAGGTGTTCATCGGCGTTATCCTCGCGCTGCAACTGGTCCCGACACTGGCAGACTACGGGCAGGAGGCCCAGATTTCCTCTATTATCGGCAAGGCGGGCTTTCGCATGCTCGGGCCGATTCTCACCGCGGTGGTGCTGAGCGGCTTTGCCGGCGCGTCCATTGCAGCCGAGCTGGGCACCATGGTCGTTGCCGAGGAAATAGAGGCCATGCAGGCGATGGCCTTCAACCCCGTGCGGTTCCTGGTCGTGCCCCGCGTTCTGGCGACGCTGGTGTCCATGGTCCTGCTGGCGGTAATAGCCGACCTGATGATTGCCCTGGGCGGGTACATAACGGCCAGGCTCGTGCTGGGCCCGGCGGTGTACACGCCTTACTGGCGATACATGAAAGACATCCTGGAGTACAAGGACTTCTACACGGGCCTGATCATGGCCGCCGTGTTCGGCATACTGGTCAGCCTGATTGCCTGTTACGAGGGCCTGAAGGTTCGCGGCGGCGCCGAGGGCGTTGGCCGGGCTACGACCATGACGGTCGTATACTCCATCGTTGCGATTATCATTGCGGCGTGCGTCTTTACGATTATCTTTTACGTATTCGGCATATAGCCCGCGACCGCAAGCCCCGTCTGCATCCGTGAAAACGTCTGAAAATGATAGAAGGTGAAACGCAAAAACCTGAACTGAAGCCCGTCATCCGTGTGGTGGATCTGGTCAAGCGGTTCGGCGAACACACCGTCCTGAAGGGTGTGGACCTTGAGGTCTATCCAGGCGAGACGGTGGTGGTGATGGGCGGGTCCGGCTGCGGCAAGAGTACGCTGCTGCGGCACATGATCGGCTCGATGTGGCCGGAGGAAGGGCACGTCGAACTATTCGGGCAAAACATCTCCGAGCTGCCGGACAGCCAGCTTGACGAGGTTCGTAAGCGTTTCGGTATCCTGTTTCAGTCCGGGGCGCTTTTCAACTCGATGACCGTAGGCCAGAACGTCTCGCTGCCGCTGCGGGAGCACACCGATCTGGACGAGGACACCATCGGCATCATCGTGCGGATAAAGCTGGAGCTGGTTGGGCTGCGACAGGCGGTGGACCTGATGCCGGCTGAAATCTCAGGCGGCATGAAGAAGCGGGCGGGCCTGGCGAGGGCGATAGCGCTGGACCCGGAGATACTGTTTTACGACGAGCCGTCGGCCGGGCTGGACCCGGTAACCTCAGCCGAGATCGACCAGTTGATGATGGACCTGTCCGGCAAGCTGGGCGTAGCCAGCGTGGTGGTTACTCACGAAATGGATTCGGCCTTCCGCATCGCCGACCGGATGGCTATGCTCGAACAGGGCGTGATGCTGAAAATCGCGCCGAGGCGGGAGTTCGAGTCTATTCGCGACGGCGAACCGACCGGCGACGAAACGGGCGACCTGATCCGGCAATTTCTGCGAGG
>JAXIHJ010000138.1:0-11368 GCA_034189755.1 Planctomycetota bacterium | reverse complement strand
TTCCCAGGTGAAGTTTTTCCCATTTCGGCCGAAGTGGCCGTCGTGTGCGGTTTCGCAATAGATTGGTCTAAGCAGTTTGAGGTGGTTGATAATCTTGCTCGGCCTGAGCGGGAAGACGTCCCGCACCACTTTCGCCAGTCGCGCTTCATCGACCCGTTCAGTGCCCTCACAGTCGATAAGCACGCTCGTTGGCTCGGCGACGCCGATGGCGTATGAAAGCTGCACCTCACACACTTCGGCAAGCCTGGCGGCAACGACGTTCTTGGCGATGTACCGCGCCATGTAGCTGGCCGACCGGTCCACCTTGGACGGATCCTTGCCCGAGAACGCCCCGCCGCCGTGCGCGCCCCGGCCGCCGTAGGTGTCCACGATTATTTTTCGTCCGGTCAGGCCGGTGTCGCCGTGCGGGCCGCCGATGACGAACCGCCCGGTCGGGTTAATGTGGAACTTGATGCGGTTATTCCACAGCTTCGGGCATTCATCCATCACGACCGGTTTTATCACCTTGTTAATCAGTTCACGCCGAGCGCCGGCGGACATGTTGTGCGTCCGGGAGTCGATGACCTTCTCGGTGTGCTGAGTGGACAAAACGACCGTGTCGATCCGCGTCGGAACGTCGTTGACGTACTCGACGGTGACCTGGCTTTTGCCGTCCGGGCGAAGCCACTTGATGGCCCCCTGCTCCCTGGCTTCGCTGAGCCGGGCGGTCAGGCGATGAGCCAGTTGGATAGGCAGCGGCATCAGGGCCTTGGTCTCCCTGCACGCAAAGCCGAACATAAGTCCCTGGTCGCCGGCGCCCTGCTCCTTGGCCTTTGCGGCTGTAACGCCCTGGGAGATGTCCGCCGACTGGCTGTGAAGCACCTTAACCACAGCGCAAGAGCGGTAATCGAATCCGATAGCCGAATCATCGTAGCCGATGGAGCGGATAACGTCCCTGGCCGTATTTTCCACAGCCAGCAGGGCTTTTTCGGCCTGGCGGTTGTGGACGGTTACCTCGCCGGCCAACACGACCAGGCCGGTCGTAACCATAGTTTCGCAGGCGACGCGGGCATGCTTGTCGCACCTGATAAGGCTGTCCAGAACGGCGTCTGAAATCTGATCGGCCACCTTGTCCGGATGGCCCTTCGTAACCGACTCGCTGGTGAAAAAGTGCCTTAAGCGTTTTGCCTTTTTAGCCATGGATTTTACGCTCCTTGTATTCATGTTCGTTCCGCGCGGTAGACCGCAGAGCCTAGCTAAAGTGGTTACCGATTACAAGAATTACAAAAATTCCTCGCCGGCTCCTGAAATTCAATGGTTTGTCGGCCTGAGACGTTCGCCGTACCGGCCCAACTTGCCGGCATCGACGGCCACACCGAGGCCGGAACCCTTCAGCGGCTTCAGCCGTCCGCCGTAGCCGAACCGGAGAGATTTTTTCGTCAGGTCGTCGGCCAGCAGGAACCGGCCGTAGTTGCCCTCGACGAACATCGGCCGGGGCGCAAGCTGAAGCATGCGGCGCTGGGCGGCCGACAGAATGCTGCTCTCGCCGACCATGCAGCCGAGCGTGAAACGCACAGACGCCTCAGCCGCCCGCCGGGCCATCTTCAGCGAACGGAGAAAGCCATTCTTCGCGATGCGGATATTCCACCATGGCCGCTGCGGCCCGGCCAGCAGCGCATCGGCGTCGGCGTCGGTGATCAGCGATTCGTCGGCCATCAGCGGCAGTCGGCATTTGCCGGCAAGTTCCGCCAGCCTGGCGGCACTGCAATATGTCGGCTGTTCCACGACGCAGACGCCGTATCGCTCCAGGCCCGCCACGCGGCCAGGTGTTTCGTCGGCCGACCAGCCGCCGTTGACGTCCACGCGGAGTGTGCACCTGCGACGGCGAATCGCCCGGCCTAGCCGCTTGTGAACCACGTGCAGGTTCTCGGCGTCGATGTCATCCGAGAAGCCCAGCTTGAGCTTGAAGTCCCGCAGGCCGAACCATAGCATCCGTCGCAGTTGGCCGGCCGTTTTCCCCGCGTCGGCTGAGCCAATCACGCCGGAGACACGCGCGCCTATGCGCCGCCGTAGCGACGGGCCGGCGCCGCCGCTGAAAATCCGGTCGAGGCAGGCAAGCTCAAACGCACACGCAGCCGCGTGCATACATCGCCCGTCCGCGGCGCGGGCGGGGATGCGGGTCAGGTCTTCCAGCTCGCCAAAGCCCACCTGCTCGCACGCCGGCCAAATGGTGTCCGACAGGTTACGGATGACGGTATCGATCGTCTCGCCGGTAACGTACCGACGCGGCAATGTTTCGCCCCAGCCGGCTGAGCCGTCGGAAAAGCCCACCCGCACCAGGACCGCCTCGGCGACGTCGCGCGACGCGGCGGCATGTTCGAAGCGTCGCATCGGAATCGCCGTGCGATAGATTTCCAGACTGTTAGCTGTAGCGGTCATAACCTCTCGCCGTCCGGTCCTGTTGCGGCTGCCGCCTGCGGGGCACATTGTAGGCGCCGCCCGGGGGCCGAGTCAAAAGGACAGCCTGGCCCAATCGTCGGCGTGTACCGGTGCGGCGGATTTTGCTTGACCAACCGCCGAGGCGCTCAATAACATGTGGTGCTTCCTGTAAACAATGGACGCCCCCATCGTCTAGCGGCCCAGGATATCAGGTTCTCATCCTGAAGACAGGGGTTCGACTCCCCTTGGGGGTATTTAGAGTCCCTAACAAAATGCCACGTGAACCGCGTTTCGACAAAAATCGGATGGCTGCAAGGAAGAACGACGACGCCATACTCTTTTGTATGTCGAGAAGTTCTGACGCAGCAGACGCCGGTTTTTGTCGAAACCCGAAGGGACGGGCCGTCTTTTGCCGCATGCCGACGTTGTTCGGGCTCGACGACCCGACAGGGGTCGCCGTCGCCCTCTCGCCTTGGCCCGCGACAAAACTCAGCCCGTCGCGGCCGCGTGACATTCTGTTAGGGACTCTTAGACATGACTAGACCCTGGGAACTGACTGCAACGAATTTTCATCGTCTCTCGCAGCACAGCTACAGCGTGGCGGTGCTGCCCGTCGGCGCAACCGAAGTACACAACCGCCACCTTCCCATCGGCCAGGACAACCTTCACACCACGCATGTCGCACGCAAAAGCTGCAAGGCGGCGTGGGAGAAATGCCCATCCGTCGTTTGCCTGCCCACTTTGCCTTACGGCGTGGATTGCAACCTGCTGGCCTACCCGCTGACGATTCACGTCTCGCAGACGGCGCTGGATGCGATGGTACGGGACATCATCGTTTCCCTGCACAGGCATGGTATCCGCAAGGTGGTCATCATCAACGGCCACGGGGGCAACGAGTTTATCCCGATGATTCGACAGATTCAGTGCGATATGGACGTGCATGTTTTCCTATGCAACTGGTGGACCGTCGGCCACGACCGCTACGACGATATTTTCGACGCGCCGGACGACCACGGCGGCGAGATGGAAACCTCCGTGGCGATGGCGCTGTACCCGGAGCTTGTGGACGCCGATGCGGCAGGCAGCGGCAAGTCACGAAAGTTTCGATTCGAGGCGTTACGAAAGGGATGGATCTGCACCAGCCGGGACTTCGGCCGTATGAACGACCACTGCGCAAACGGCGACCCGTCGGCTGCCACGGCGGAAAAAGGCGAAAAATACCTCAATCTGACAGTCGCCCGAATCAGTAATTTCCTGGTCGAACTGGCCAATTCATCTATTGACGAATATTTTCCGTTTGCTCCGCAGCTATAAAATTGGCCCGGTCAGTTTTGTGCTGGCTGCCCCTGTCGAGCTTTTGTTTTCCAAATCGCGAGCCGTAATGAGGTTACGGTAATTGCGCGCGCATCCGACTCCTCGTGGATAGGGCGCCTGTTAACCGCCAGGTTCTCAAGACAGGTCCAATACCGCCGGCTTGGCTTCCGCCGGAAGCGGTATGTCCTCGATCTCCCTGCGGAGAGAGTCCAAGTTCCCGGCGAATGTTTCGGTCAGTCCGTCAACGCCCTTACGGATGAGTTCCGCGTAGTAGCGTATCCCGGCGAGCAGATTGCCCTTGAACTCCTGGAAGTACTCCAGCGTGCCGTCGCAGAGTCGCAGCGCAAACAGGCTAAGCTGCTTTCGGAGGTGCTCGGTGTAGATCGCAAGTTCCCGGAGAAAGGTGTGCGGTCGGTGCGGGTCATGATCAACGTGCGGCCGTAAATGTGGCCGACCATCTCGTCCAAGGATACCGTCCGCGAAAAGTCCGCGATGTTGGGACCCGGGCAGACAAGGGGTGTAACCGAAGGGTGTATGTCGTGTATCGCGGTTACGCCGCCGCTGAGTTCGTGGCAGACGCAGGCGCGGCTCAGGATCGTCTTCGTCACGGAGGCAAGTTATTGCTGCGATAAACCTTCGCTCGACAGATGCTCCAACTTGCGTTTCACGTAGGCCCGAGATGACAGGCAAATGGGCATTTCCGTGAACTCTGTGTTGTCTCGCAGGTATCCCTCGGGGCATTCGGCTCCGGGGTTGCCTTCGGCGATCCGGCGACGGCGAGCGTCCTCCGCCTCGCAGGTGCGGAGAAGCCAGAACGGCACGCCCAGCGGGGAAGCCCCCTCCGAAAGCACCACATCCTCATCCTTGGCTGCGAGCCTTGCCAGCGTGTCCTGCTCGACGTTGACCACCTCCGGCACGAGCAGAAACGGCGTTCCCCAGCCGGTACCGTCGGTGTCGTAGTGCTCCCGCATGAGCCTGTCCTCACCTGCGGTGCTGAGGCCGCACTGGACGGTAATACAGATGTCGCCAGGCCCAGTAGTAACCGCCCGACCAGTCTTCGCAAGGGCCTTGGCATAGATATTGTGAAGGTCGGCGGCGAGAGTTCTGCGGCTGGCCTTGAATTCTTCGAGGATCGGCCCCATCAGATGACCCTTGGTCGCAAAGGCGTGCCCGCCGCAGTTCAGCCCCGATTCGATGCGATACTCCGAGATCCACAGGCCACGCTTGGCGAGAAATCGGCCCTGGATCATCGCCGAGCGGAAGTCGCTAACCTTCAGGATGATCGTCTTTTTCAGATCGCCGTTTTCGTCCGGCAGGAAGTTGTCGAACTGCGAGAGGTAGTTGTACAAGCGGCGGTTTATGCCCGCCGATAAAACGATGCCGCCCCGCACGGCGCTGTTGGCAAAGCCACGGAGGGCCGACATCGCATCGGCGAACTCCGGAGGGCGCTTCTCGCCGTCGCGATACGTGTCGCGGTCGAGCTTGGTCATGATGTTCACGTCGATCGAGCCGGGAACGGCCCGTGTGCGGAGATCATCCTGCATCCGGGCCTTGGCGGCCTAGTCGGTGGTCGTGAGCATCTCGGCGTAAGCTTGTTTGAGCGGCGCTTCGGGCAGCAATTCGTAGTATCGCGTAAGCTCGCTGCCCGGCTCGAAAGGCGACGCTCGCAATGCCTGGACTTGGCGACGCACGATGCGGTCCACCAAGTTCAGGTACGCTGTGATACGGCGTGCTCTGGGATCCTCATCACGATCGGTGATAGGCTCGTATGGCTCGCCCTCCTTCTCGCAGTGCACCTTCCGTATCTGCTCGATAAGCACATCGTCCACGAGCGAAATTACCGACGAAATGCCGTATCTCGCCACTCGCAACGGCGTATCGATCGTAAACCCCGTGCCCATCACCGGAATGTGAAAGCTGTGGGGGCGTTGCGACGCAACGTCTGTTATGCCGGAAGCTATCGGTTCTGTCTTTGTCATGTGGCTCAAACAACCTCTTGTGTCCGGATCGATTCATTCTATCCCAAGGCAATGCCATGGTTCTTGCGCCGGGTGATCCGATAATAGTGTAGCGTTCGGGTCCAAGGGTAAAGAATTACCCAGAGTAGTCAACGTGTAAGATGAATTGGTGGTCGCCGGTTCAGGCCGCATGTCGTCCGAGCCAAGCGATTCGTGTTGCGGCGTTGGCCCTGCCGCCTGTTTTGTCCATCAGGAGAACTGTTCGCTCAGCAGTTCGACGAGTTTTTTTGCCGGCATGGACCTGCCGCCCATTGGCGTCATCCAGCTCAGCTCGCCGCATCGGGCCAGCAGCGCTTCCATCCGCTGGACGGCCAGCACTACCGAGGAATGGTTCTTGCCCATTGACCGCCCAATTTCCGGATAGCTCATTTGCGTATGGCGCCGTGCGAGGAACATTGCTATCATCCTGGCGGTGGAAACCGTTTTCGTCCGTCGTGAGGAGTGGATGTCCGCGGGCGTGATTCCGAAGAAGGTCGTTACAGCCGCCTCGATGTCGCCCAGCGTGATGGCGCTGTCGGTTCTGGCCAGGTGGTCCGCCAGAGATTCGGCGGCCATGGACAAGGTTACAGGCCCAGCCTCCAGCGCCGCCACAGCCGCCAGCTTTATCAGTGCGCCTTCAAGCTCCCTGACCGACCCGCGGATGTGCAGCGCGATGTAATCCAAAACATCTTCGGACACGTTTAGTTTTATGCCTTGCGCGCGCTTGCGGAGAATTTCCATCCGCACGGCCTTGTCCGGCGCTTCGATTTTGACCACCATGCCGGCCACGAACCGGCTGGTCAACTGGGCATTCAATTCGCCGACCAGTCTCGGATGGGCGTCCGAGGCCAGAACAAGCTGGTAGCCGGCGGACTCAATGGCGTTGAACGTGTGCAGGAACTCTTCCTGCGTGGCTTTTTTAGCCGAGAAGAAGTGCACGTCGTCGATGGCCAGCAATTGCAGCTTGCGATACCGGCTGCGGAAGGCCGGGAGCTTCTTCTGCCTCATGGCGGTGAGAAAATCATTGGTAAACTGCTCGGCTGTGAGATATCGCCAGGCGATCGCCGCGCCGCGCCGCTGCAAGGCGGCGTGGCAGATACCTTGAAGCAAATGCGTTTTTCCGACGCCGCAGGAGCCATGGATAAACAACGGGTTGAACGGCGCCTTCCCATCGGCGACGGCCATCGCCCCCGAGTACGCCAGCTTGTTGCTTTGGCCCACGACGAAGTTCGACAGCTGGTGTCGAAGCTTCGTCGGTTTGGCCGGCTGGCGCGGTCTACATCGCCCTTGCGTAGCCCTGGCGACCAACTCCGCCTGATGATCGAGCTGGCTTTTGCGCAGCCGGCCCGAAAGTGTCGGGTCAACCGTAACAATCACCGGGGACGATTGCCCGGTATGAGATTTGACCGCAGCGGAAATGTGCGTCTGGTAATGCGTCTCAATCCAGTTGGCGACAAACGGATTCGGAACCGACACCGCCACACGATCGGACTCGATACCCAGCCGCGTGCCGTGTTTGAACCACGCGTTGAATTTTTGCGGACCGATCTGATCGCAAAGCGTTGCCAGAATATGTTCAACAGCGGTGCCGTCAGCGCACATCCGCTTTACAGCGCTACCCATGATCCGGTCCCTCATTCTTGGCCACCTGTCTCCGCCGTGCGAATCACTTTATCGCACCGGATGGCCTGTATGATTTGGCCGCCACGCTTTCCCCCGACAAACAAAAGATCGCGGAAAGCTTTCAGCGAATGTAACGGTGCCGCCAAGAGTGGTCAATCACAAAGACGCGATTTTGTTATCCACAAGGTCCAACCCGTTCGCTCTTGCAAACTTGGCGCAAAAAAAAAAGATTCATCCACAGGTTCTGCACAGCGAGTCAACTTTTAAGACTCAAACGTGCGTTCTTTTCGTCGCAATCCACGCCTGGCGCTTGTGTGTTTCCTTGAAACCCATCGAGGTATAAATGTTCGTCGCGTAGTGGTTCCGCACGTCCACAGCCAGCGTTATCTCATCCAGACCGCGGGAAAGCGCCTCCCCGGCGGCACGCGAAAGCATCTTCTGCGCCAGGCCCCTGCCGCGGCAGGCCGCCGCCACTCCCATGTAAACCACCTCCGCAGATGAAGATGCCGGCAAATCGTTCACGAGAATACAGCCGGCCGGGGCGCCATCGCAGCAGACGATCCACCAGCAGCCCGGGCGGAAAGCGCCGCTGGCCTTGTGGCCGGCAATAATGTCCGAAATCTTCCGTACGCCGGATAAGTCCGGGCAGTCCAGCGAACCTTCGTATGTCGAAGCGATGACTTCGCTTAGCTCATCTTCGGTAAATTGGTCGTAGCTTCGCCAGCTCAGGTCCGCGTCGGCCTGCTCTTCGATAGGCCCGGTGAGGGCTAATTTCATGTGAACCAGCTCCGCGAGCAATTCATACCCGGCCGAGCGGAGCACGGCGATGTTCGCCTTGGCGGTCGGCTGTAACGAGGCGTGAACAAGCGACAGCCCGCCGCAAATCGCGGTGCCGGAAATGCTGCGAATGAGGTCCACCAACACGTCGGCGTCCACGTCCGGCCCGTCGGCGGGACAGTGAAACAGCGTCCCGGTCCGCCCGGCGTTTTCCAGGACCATCGCGGCTGCGACGCAACAACGCTTCCGCCAGGCCCACCGCAGCAGGACCTGTTCCTCGTTTCGGGACCGGGCCAGTTCCTCAAGCGTACTGGCCCTGGCCTCGACCACGGCGTTGTGCCGTCCGCCGCCGGCCAAAAAGTGCATCGCCCTGGCCCGCTTACGCCCTGAAACAGATTCAACCCGTGTCATGGCCTTTATTGTACCGTTAAAGCGTCCCATTTTGCGGAGCTTTGAGTGTGCTTTTTTGCGGCCTGGCGATTCTTGACTTTCAGCCGGCCAGGCCGTACGCTTGGGCCGTAGGATTTTTTGAAAGCCTCTTGTAGCAGGAGTGGGCATATGAAACGGCAGATGGCTGCCGCCGGACTGGCGGCGATGGCAATCTGGGCAGGAACGGCGCAAGCTGCGCCGCGGCCTTCCGAAATTCCCGTCAGTTGGAAGCTGGATATCCACTACGAGCAACCCAAACCCATCCAGGTTCGCCTGCCTGGCGAGACGCTCGCCAAAACATTCTGGTACCTCCGTTACACCGTGACCAACCGCACAGGCAAGGACCAGATATTCGTGCCTGACTTTGTTCTTTATGCGGGCACCGGCCAGGTTCTACGCGCCGGCCGGGGCGCCCCGGGCGTGGTCTTCGAGGCGATCAAAAAACTTTACAACGATCCGCTGCTAAAGGACATAACCGGCATGACCGGCAAACTCCTGCAAGGCGAGGACAACGCCAAGAACGGAGTGGCGATCTGGACGGACATCGACCATGCCGCCGGGTCGTTCGACGTCTTCTGCGGCGGGCTTAGCGGCGAGACGGTGGCCATTACGCTGCCCAGGGCCGTTATCGTCAACGAGATGGACGCCGCCGGCAAGATGCACGACGTCCGAAAAGAAAAGGCCCTGCTGGTCAGGACGCTGCATCTGAAATTTGCGATTCCCGGCGAGGCGGCTGCAAGATTCACCACTCCGGCCAGACTTGTCAAAAAGAACTGGGTCATGCGATAACCGCCCTGCCATAAGCCGCAGACCTTCCAAAGCCGCTGTTTCGCTTGCGTTCGTGCATTGCGGCCGCTACGCTTCGCCGATATGACCGCCGCGATTTTTGAGATGGCCTTTTTAGACTTCGGCAACCAGGCGACATGGGTGCTCTGGCTGTTTTCAGCCGGAGCGATCGTTCTTCTGTCGCTCGGGGCCGATCGAGTTGTGGCGGCGGCGGTCCGCCTGGCATCGGCCAGCGGCATGAGCACCGTGATTATCGGCGCTACGGTCGTGAGCCTGGGCACAACCTCGCCGGAAGCGGTCACCTCGGTAACCGCAGCGCTGCAAGGTGAGCCGGGCTTGGCGCTTGGCAACGGCGTCGGCTCGATTATTTGCGACACGGCCCTCATTTTCGGCCTGGTCTGCCTGATAGGCCGGCCGCTGCGAGACCGGTTCGTGCTGCGCCGCCAAGGCGCCATGAAGGTCGTGTTCGAGGCCCTGCTCATCGTAACTCTGGGCGGGCTGGTAATTGCGCGAGGCTCCATAGAGGCGGTCGTACTTCCACGCGTGGCGGGCATCTGCTTTGTGGCCCTGCTCGGCGTTTACATGTATCTCTCGGTCCGATGGGCGGGCAAACATCCCGCCAGTACGCCTATAAGGGCCAAGTCCCCCTCAGCCTGCGCGCATCGGCTACGGGCGTCGCTGGTGAACCTGCTGGTGCTGGTCGTCGGGCTGGGTTTTGTAATCGCCGGATCCAGGATATTAATCGGATCCGTCTGCGCGCTTTCCATCCGCTACGGCGTTCCGACTGACGTCCTGGCCGTAACGGTGGTGGCGTTCGGGACATCGCTTCCGGAGCTGGTTACCGCAATAGCCGCAGTTCTGAAAGGCCACGGCCAGCTGGCGGTCGGCAATATCATCGGAGCCGACATACTCAACGTGCTCTTCGTGATTGGCATTTCGGCAACGGCCGTGCCACTGAAGGTTCCGGCTACGTTCTTCTATCTGCATTTGCCCGTCATGGCGGCTGCGTCTATCCTGATGGCGGCATACCTGTTCATGACGCGCGCCGGCAGGTTCCACCGCTGGCAGGGCCTGCCCCTGTTGGCGCTGTACGCCGGATATTACGTACTGCTGCTCACCATCATGCCTCGAACATAAATGAGCCACAGCAGCTTTTTCTGTTATAATGCCGTTTCAGCCTGGAGAAATCGACATGTGGAAAAATCGGGCGTCATTGATTCTGTTTTTGCTGGCGGCCTCCGGAATCGCAGCCGCTGCACCGGCTGTCAGCATGGACAAGCCCAGGGAATTTCCGCACGCCGGCATCGCCCTGAGCGTGCCGAAAGGATTCGAAGATCAGCCGCTGGCTGAACTGTCCGACGTCATGCGGGCCGTGCTGATTGAGGCCAACGAGCCAGTCCGCGCCGTTACGCTGACCGCCGTAGCCGTTGCCGCAGATTACACCGTCGACGCCTTCGCCGAGGCACAACTGGCGGAGTTGAAGCAGAATCTCGTCATTCGTAAACTGAAGGTGCTTTCCAAAACTCAACTGTCGGTTTGCGGGGTAACGGGCACGGCTTGGCTGATGAGCTACAGCTTCAGGGGCATTGAGACCATCGCCGCCCGCGCATATTTCATACGAGACTGGCCCCGTGCAAAACTGCGCATCTGCTACATGCTGACGGTAGAAGCGCCGGCCGAAAAGCAGACATTCATCTTGCCAACACTGGGCGAGGTAATAAAGACCGTTACGCTTTCCGCACCCCTGCACCCTTACGAAGTCAAACTTGCCGGTACTGGCAGCGTAAAGAAGGACCACGCCCGGGGCTACTCGATTCGGGTACCGGCCGGCTGGTTCACAAACTTGTCGGACACGGGTATGCTGCTCGGCCAGATGGATTACCTGCTGGGCGGAGAACCCAATACAAAGGCGATGATAGTGATATCATCCAGGTCGGTGATCAGTTCGGCGACGCGAGCAGCCGCCTCCCCGGCCAGGCGGATCTTTGGCACCCCACCCTCCTGCGCCGCCATACTACCCGATT
>JAXIHJ010000137.1:0-5283 GCA_034189755.1 Planctomycetota bacterium | reverse complement strand
CTGGCCTTCGTGCGGGCGCAGTTGCTGTGGAACATCTACCGGATGGACCCGGAATGGATGTTGCAGCTTATGGAAAGATATGGCCCGCTGGATTGGCGGCTCGTACAGCCACACGGGCTATACTGGGTCACCTGCGGCATCCACGTCTGCAACAGCATTGCACTGGCCGACATCAACTCGCTTAATACTGACCGCATCGTGATGAACTGCCTCAAGGCGCTGACATGGTCCGGCCGGCTGGCATACCGCGAAAACCCGCGCGACGCCGATGCACCGAGTATCGCCTCTGCGGCCGACTGGCGGTTCGTCGAATCGACCCAGGCGGAGTATCTGCGAATAATCAACGCGATTACCGAAACGACGCAGGAGCCGTTCAAGGACAACACCTTAAAGGCCGGGCACATTAACTATCTCGTCGCCGCCGCCGCCATGCTGTACGCCGGCCAGAGACGAACCGAAGCCGCCGAATACTACCAGTGGATCAAGGACAACTACGAGCCGGCCGGCGACGAATGGAACATGAAACTGGAGGACTTCATCGTCTATCGCCTCAACCGCGAGGGCGCACCGATTCCGTCCGTGGCGAGAAATCAGCTTCAGGCGTCGCTGGTGGCAGCGTATCTGGCGCTGTCACGAGATGATTCTGCCTCCTACCGCAGCAGCATGCGCTACGCCCGGCGGGTCTACGACGTTTATCAGGAAAGCGCAGCCAAGCGGAACAAGCTGCCGCCTATGGGGATGTTGAAGGCCGGCGTCCTTTGCGATTTGCTCGTCGAGCCTCGCATACTGGGCTATAACGTGCCGCTGCTGGGGAGGGTCAAGGTTTACGCCAGGCTCTACTCGCTCGAGCCGAAACTACAGGTGATTATCTACGACACTATCGCCAGGCCTCTTAAAGCTCAATGCCGTCTCGAGGGCCTTGATTTCGATAAGGCGTTTCCCATGCCCGCCGGTCTGGACGAATACCGCGCCCTTCGCCGCCGCCGGCTTGCGCCCGCAAAGCCGTAACCGGCCCGCTCGCGGCTAGCTTTCGATGAAATTGCATGAGCACGGTGTTTGACTAGCCGCGACCGGAAGGGAGCGGGCACTTTCCACCCAAAGAAGGTATGATTGTCGTGTCCATGAACAGCCATTCCGGTGATTCGACGAAAGCTGTTAGCTCCTGGCGAGGCGCTATTCGCGGCAATGTCCTGATGATAGGCCTGGTGAGCCTGTTTACGGACTTTTCCAGCGAGATGATTTTTCCATTGCTGCCGGTCTTTCTTGCCGGGCTTCTCGGCAGCGGTAGGGCGGCAATCTACGTCGGGCTGATGGCGGGCGTCGCGGAGGCCACCGCCAGCCTGCTGAAAATTTTTTCAGGCCGGATAAGCGATGTAATCGGCAGGCGAAAAATCCTGGTCGTCGTTGGGTACGGCATCTCGACGATGTGCCGCCCGTTGATGGCGACGGCGACCGCCGGCTGGCATGTGGTCGCCCTGCGATTCGGCGACCGCGTCGGC
Source organism: Planctomycetota bacterium (assembly GCA_034189755.1). Classification (GTDB taxonomy): domain Bacteria; phylum Planctomycetota; class Phycisphaerae; order SM23-33; family SM23-33; genus JAXIHJ01. The sequence goes on along the minus strand of JAXIHJ010000137.1, from coordinate 3,784 downwards.
AAGGGCCTGAGAACCAGCCCGCGAGACGCCCTGATCAGCGATTCGGCCGGTCCGAACGTGCGGGGGCTGGCCTTTAGCTTTCACCGCGTGATGGACCATACAGGAGCGGTGCTGGGGCCGCTGGCTGCGGTCGGCATACTGTACGTTTTTCTGGGCGAGTTGCTGTGGTGTGGCAGCACCGCCGACCCCGCGGCTAGGGAGATGTCCGCGCTGCGATGGCTGTTTTGGATCGCGCTGCTACCGGGCCTGGCGGCGATGGCGGTGTTGATACGGGTCAGGGAAATCAGGCCCCGGCCGCAGTCGGACCGCACGCATCCGCACGACAGGTTCAACACGCCGAAGCGCCTGCCGAGGCGATTCTATGCCTTTGTCGGCATCGCAACTATCTTCGCGCTGGGCAACAGCTCCGATTTGTTCCTGGTATTCTATGGAAAAGTGCGGTTCGGCCTGGGTCTGGGGCAACTGATAGGTCTGTGGGTGGCGCTGCACGTCTCGAAGATCGTTTTCAGCCTGCCCGGCGGCATCCTGTCGGACAGGCTTGGCCGGCGGCCGATTATAATCGCCGGATGGGCCGTCTACGCCCTTGTCTATCTCGGCATGGCCACTGCGTCCCAGCCGCAGCAATTCTGGGCGCTGATAGTGATATACGGTCTCTACTATGGCATGACCGAAGGGGCGGCCAAGGCGCTGGTGGCGGACTGCGTTCCCGGCGAGTCGCGTGGCACGGCCTACGGGCTGTATCACGGCGCGGTCGGCATCGCTGCGCTGCCGGCGAGCCTGATGTTCGGCGTGTTCTGGCGTTTCATCGGCCCGCAGTGGGCATTCGGCATCGGCGCCGCACTCGCCGCCGCAGCCGTGGGGCTTATGGTCCTGCTGTCGGCGACGAAAAAACGCTGATTTTTAGCCGCGAACTACGCGAACAAAAACCAATTTCAGTTAAAAACAACCGACACGCCTTATTTGCCCGCTCGCTCCCGTCCTGCGGTGAGCTTTGCCGAACCGTCGCGGCTAGCACTTTTGTCTACATCTTGAAACGCAGCTTCTCCTGCCCGAGCTGGCTGAAAATCTCGGCCAGGTCGATCTTGTGCTGTATTGGCAGCCGGACCTTTTTGTCATGGAAGGCCGAGTAGTATAACGCCTCCACCACGGCGATGGTCTGGCGGCTGTCATGGACCGTAACCGGAAACGGCTTGTCCTGAAGAATGCATTCCGAGAATGTCTCAAACTCGCGCAGGTACTGATGGTTGGCGGTTATCTCCTCATCAATAACCGGCGCATTGTACGGCGTAACGTCCATCTGGTTGCTGTATTCCAGCTCCACGCCTGCTTCGCCTATGTGATGGACCGGGCCCTTGTGCAGGGTCATCTTGGGGGCTTCGAGGGTGCTGCTTGTATGCCTGTCGCCATGGACGACCAGCGTGCCCTCACTGCCGAAAAGCTGATACCTCTCAAACCATTGCCGGAAGGTATACACCGTTGTCTGGTGAACCGAGATAGCCCCGTTTTCATGTTCCAGCGTCGCCACGGCCAGGTCTTCGACCGGCATTTTGGGGTTCACCATTCGGATAACGCCGCTGACGGCCTCAACCTCGCCCAGCCACCAGCGGGCCAGGTCTACGGTATGAGGGCCGTGGTCCTGGAAATGCCCCCCCATCGCCATGGCGTCGCTCCTGGTCCTGTTATGATGAATAACGAACTGCGACGGTTCGTCCCATTCGCTTCGCATCATAAAAACCTTGCCGAGGTGCCCCTGTTCGATAAGCCATCTGACTTTGCGAAAGGCCTTGTTAAACCGCTTCATGTGTAAAACCGTAATTCGAACGCCGGCCTTTTCGCAGGCGTTGATCATCCGGTCGCATGCCTCCGTACTCGGGGCAAGCGGTTTCTCGCACAAAACGTGTTTCCCGGCTGCGGCGGCCTGGACGGCCTGTTCTTCGTGGTACCAGCTCGGCGAGGCTATGACTACCGCGTCCACATCCTTGTTGCGAAGAACGTCTTCATACTCGGTGTAGACCTTGCAGCCCGGCGTATGTCCGGCGAACTTTTCCGCAGCCTCACGCTGCGGATCCATCGCGACAACAAATTTGCAACACTTCATGTACTTCAAGACGCTGGCGTACATCCAGAGGGGAGCGCCACAACCAACCATAGCCAGCTTTAATGTCTCATCGGCCATCTGATATTCTCCTTTGCGCCGTGTCTTGTTTGTCGGACCAAATCCAGTTGGCCCTGCCGTCATTGAAACCTTTGTGGAGAATCTCCCAGCGAGGGTCCGACGCTTTGCCGAGCACGGAGGCATTTGGCCAGGCGGCATCTGAAAAATCGCACTCAGTCCAGCTCTGCTCGGCCTCGGCCGAAATCTTCCACGTGCCGTCCGAGACGAATTCCGTGCGCTCACCGTCGTCATGTTCGATGCTGCCCGACAGGATAAGACCCGCTGCCCCCTTCACGACGGCGAAAACCAGATAAATAAATTTACCCCAGTCGTCAACCTCTACGGCTATCACGTTATCGCCCACGAGGAGATGCTCGCTTATATCGATGTTGCCGATTTTTGTCCAGCCCCTGTTTTCCCTGGCGACAAGTTTGCCGTTTATGAACAAGCGGTAGGCGTCCTGGGCGGCAATTTCCAGGCTGGCCTTAGAAATATCCTTGCCGACGCGAATCGTTTTTCGGAAATAGCGGTAGTTGTGAGTGCATATCCGCTCGGTGATGAGATCCAGTTCCGTCTGCAAGCGGCTTACCAGTTGCTTGTCAACCTGTAGAGGGTCTTTCTTCGGGTCCGCAGCGCCGACGACATCGGCCATGATGTCCACGTACAGGTAGCCGTCTTCCTTGCTGGGCTCGACGTGGGTCCCGCTGACCCAATCGTTCCATGTAAGGACATAGACGATATCCGGCTGCTTTTGCCAGGCGTACTCCAGTGACTTCCTGAAAAACTCGCCGTCGCCTCGCCCGTACACCGTCGGGGTCATCACGAGCTGCTTGTCTTCGTCAAGGACATCTGCTCGCTCCAGCACTGTCGCCTGGGCCATGGCTCGTTCCACGGTGTTATCGGCGCCGGGCATGGCGGTCATCCAGCATTTGCTTTCGGTCTTCGGGTAGCTGCCCCAGGCGCTCCAGCCTTCACCGCCCTTTTCCCTGTCCTGGAAAAACAGGACGGTGAACCGATCCTCCTGCCAGTCGGCCCAGCCCGGCTCGAGCCGCTTCGGGTCCCAGAAGATCAGCAACAGCGGCTTGCCGCGGTAGCGGAAATAGTAGTCCTGCTGTGCCCAGTTGGCATAGATGTAATCCGCAGCCTTTTTCGCCTCCTGGGCGTTCGGGCTTTTGCAATAGTCTTCCAGGATAATGCAGCCCTTTAAGGGACGCTCGTCGGCCGGCTGAAGCTCAAGGGCCTTCATAAACAAATGCGTCCAGCGATCACCCTCGAAGGCGGCGGGCGGACATTTGCTGAATGTAATAAACTCAACGCCGGCCCGCCTCATCATAGCCAGCTCCTGAAGAACTATTTCAGGGTCGCAACCTTCGTAGTAATCCAAAAGCGGCACATGCCCTGCTTCCTTGGCCCTCTGCGGGGCATAGGCGATGTTCAGCGGCAGGACGAACCACATGCCTATCTGAGACCTGTCGGACTGATTGCTTCTCACAAATGCACTCCTTCTGAACCAATAAATACACGAACACACTGGTAAAATCTACGCTACTAGGGAATCCCCCCCAATAAACACGGGAAAACGCCTTTGGTTTAGTATCTATAATCCCAGTGTTCTACCCACTGGCCGGC
>JAXIHJ010000136.1:0-5401 GCA_034189755.1 Planctomycetota bacterium | reverse complement strand
CCAGGATGTCCTGGAACGCCCTGACGTTCTGCGCGTGTGTCAGCGGATCGGTGGTGGCCAGGACGCGCAGATGGGCGTTGTCCCTGCGAAGCTTCGCCAGCAGCTCCCGTTCACGGCGAAGCGACTGCTGAAGCGCCGCACGGGAAGCCGCCAAGTTCTCGTTTAATTCCTTCAGCCGCAGTTGCGCGCGTATGCGGGCCGACAGCTCCCGGCCTGAAATCTGTTCGGAAACGATATCGTCGGCGCCGCTGTCGAGGTATTCACAGCGACACTTCTGCTGCGATGAACCGGTCAGGATTATCACGGGCAGACGTTCAGCCAGAGCGACCTTCCGCAGGACGCCGGGCAGGTCCATTCCGATCGTCTCTTGTATCGGCAGGGCCAACAGCGCCAGGTCCACGCGCCGGCTCCGGACGGCCGAGAGGGCCTCAACCTCGTCGGCGGCCTGGATGACCTGCCACCCGGCCAGCGCAAGCTCGGCGCATCGCCTGGCCGCCAGTTCCGCATCCGAGCACATCAAGAGAATTCGCGTATTGTTGATAGTGTCGGGTCTGGTCATATACCTACCCTGTAGGCGGTTTCCGTTGTTAAGGAGGTCGGCTTGAGATACATCTCCAGTCTCGTTTACACACGCAACCCGCTGTCGGAGGAAATGTAAGATACATATCTCGACAAGCCAAACCTGCTTGCAATCGCCGGCGAAACGGCGATTATAAGGACGTTAACGTCGAATCTCGGCACTGTAGGCAAACTGGATTTAAGGAGCAGGCAGACAAGTGGCGGACCGTATCACAGGCAAAGCGATTGTGGCACAGTCGGGCGGCCCGACCGCGGTGATCAACGCCAGCGCCGCCGGCGTCATCCAGACTGCGCTGCGGAACCCGGAAGTGTTTACAGGTGTTTACGGCGCGATGAACGGCATACTGGGCGTGCTTCGCGAGGACCTGTTCGACCTGGGCGCCGAAGAGCCTGCCGAGATCGAGCGCCTCCGCCGCACGCCGGCCGCCGCGCTGGGAAGCTGCCGGCACAAGCTGAAGGACCTTGCGAACAACCGCGCCGACTACGAGCGGATACTGGAGGTTTTCGGCGCGCACGAGGTTCGCTACTTTTTCTACATTGGCGGCAACGACTCGATGGACACGGCGGCCAAGCTGGGCCGGCTCGCCCGCAGGCTCGATTACGACCTGGTCGTTATCGGCGTGCCGAAGACCATCGATAACGATTTGGCCTGCACGGACCATTGCCCGGGCTACGGCTCAGTGGCCAAGTTCAGCGCCGCGACAGTGATGGAGGCCGGGCTGGACACCGCAGCGCTCTACACGCACGACACCTGCACCGTGCAGGAGGTCATGGGGCGCAACGCCGGGTGGATAGTGGCGGCTACCGGGCTGGCACGCCGAAAGGACGACGACGCGCCGCATATCATATTGATGCCAGAAGTGCCGTTCGTCGCCGAGAAGTTCATCGACAAGGTCAGGCATTGCCTGAGCAAATACAATCGCTGCTTCGTAGCCTGCGGCGAAGGCGTCAAGACGCCGGAGGGCAAATACCTCGCCGACGCCGGCGGAACGTTCGCAGCCGACGCCTTCGGGCACAGGCAGCTCGGCGGCGCCTGCGACGCCGTCCGGGCGATTATCGAGAACAAGGTCGGCGTCAAGTGCCGCACGAACCGTCCGGGCACGGCCCAGCGAAACGCGATGCACTTTGCCTCGGCCACCGACGCAGCCGAGGCCTATCAGGTAGGCGTCGCAGCAGTCGAGGCGGCACTGGACGGCGTCAACGGAAAAATGGTTACACTCCGGCGCTCCGCCGGCGACGAATACAACTGCACCACCGGCTTAGCCGAGCTGGAAAAGGTCGCCAACGGCGAAAAATCGCTGCCTGCGGAGTTTATAAGCGACGAAGGCTTCGGCGTTACCGAAGCCTTCCGCCGTTATGCCACCCCGCTTGTCGTGGGCGAGGCGGAAGTGGAAATCGGCGATGACGGGCTGCCCGTTTACGCAAGACTCGCCAAACACATGGTGGCCAAACGGACCGGAAAAGAGTATCATGTAGGTTAAGTTCAATAGATCGCCACGTGCCCGCGGCTTTATACGTTCATATATTTATATCGAAGGGCAACATGCTGCGGTTTGATGTTTATCACAATGGCGTGCCGGCCAGTGAGATTGATCTGGCGGGGGCGTACCTGTTCGGCGAAGACGTAATTCCCGTTCGCGCCGACCTGACTGCTGCGGATGGGCGAATATCCTGCACGAAGCGCATTCCCGGCCCTTGCGGGCTGGCGCTGATGTGGTCGGCGGGAAAATCCGGGCGACTGCTCCTGCGCACGACCCGCCTGCCGGAGCGAAGCAAGCCCTACATCCTCAACGTCGAACTGGCCCGCGCTCAGATGACCTGCATCGCCCAGAAGCGCGAGGACTGGGGACTGATCGATTACGCCGATGCCGACGTACTGAACCGCGAGATCGACACTGCCCGCCAAAAGTTCGTCACGTCGTTGAAGGTTACCGACCCCGTCGAGGCGTCCAGGGTCGCCGACGACGCGATCGCCGAAGCCGTAACGCTGGGCGAGAAGATCGCCCTGTTCCACGCCGACATTTTCCTGAACCGCCGCCGGGCCTCGGCTGCGGCGGCGGCAAAGACTGCATTCGGATGCGCGGTGGACCTGTTGAGCATGACCGAAGCCTACCAGCAGCGTCTGCAGGAGGCCTTTGATTTCGTAAGCATTCCCATCCCATGGAAGCATACTGAGCCTAAGGAGCAGCAGCATCAGTACTCCCAGATCGACTCCTGGGTCAACTGGGCCGCCCGCGCTCGCAAGCCTGTCCAGGCCGGTCCACTGCTGAGCTTCGAGCCGACACAACTGCCCGAATGGCTGTACATCTGGGAGCACGACTACGAGACGCTGCGAGACCTTATCTACGAGCATATCCAGCGAGCGGCAAAACGATACGTGCGGCAGGTCCGCATCTGGAACGTCGTCTCCGGCATTCATGCCCATAACAGCTTCAACCTGAGCTTCGAGCAGATTATGGAGCTGACGCGGATGAGCTGCCTGCTGGTAAAGAAGCTCGCTCCCGCCTCGCAGGTGATGATCGAACTTCTGATGCCGTGGGGTGAGTACTACGCCCGCAACCAGCGGACGATTCCGCCGCTTATGTATGCTGACATGGCCGTCCAGAGCGGTATCAAGTTCGACGCCCTTGGTATGCAGTTGCACATGGGCGTACCGGTGGACGGCTACTACGTCAGGGACTTTATGCAGGTCAGCTCGCTGCTGGACGAATTCCTGGGCTTCGGCAAGACGGTGCACGTTACGGCCTGTCAGGTGCCATCAGCTACAGGCCCCGATGCATGGGACGCCTGGGCGGGCCGAGCGCCCGTCAAGCAGGCAGGACAATGGCACGCGCCGTGGTCGCAGCGGCTTCAGGCGGAGTGGCTTCAGGCGTTTTACCGAATAGGCATCTCCAAGCCGTTCGTCGAGTCTATCTGCTGGCGAGACCTGGCCGATTACGAAGGGCATTACATCCCGCACGGCGGACTGTGCAAGAACAACCTCGAGCCTAAACTTTCCTACCGCGAACTTCGGAACTTCAAGGCGTACTTGGCCTCGACGGATGTGGTTATAGATCAGCAGCAGCGGCGCAGCGGGAACAACCAATGACGGCCTCGCCGGGTGTGCAGTACGATTTTGGCCTGGAGCGGCGCAACCTCGCCGCCCTGATACTGCTGGTCCTGCTGGCGGCGGTTCTTCTGACCGGGCGAGCGGCGGGAAGGCGATACAGGCTGGGGCGGCACATCGGCGTCCAACTAGAGCGCGTCCTGGCCGCCAGAGAGAAAATCGACCCGAACATCGCTTCGGCGGCCTCGCTGCGCCGGCTGAGCGGCATCGGGCCGGCAAAGGCCCGCAACATCATCGCCTATCGCTCTGTCTGCGGCGCCGGGGCGTTTCAATCCGCCGATGACCTCCGGAAGGTCAAGGGCATCGGCCCGGGCATCACCGAACGCATCGCGCCGCACCTCGATCTGCCCGCACGGCGGGATTAGCGTTGCACAACATCGCTTGGCGGGCATAATACCGCCATGCCCTCGGCCCGTATAACAGCCCCGCCGAAACGAGACACCTATCGCAGGCAGACGCATCGTCCGCTTAACTGCCTGGCGTTCATCCTGCCGATGCTGTTGGTTTTCCAGTTCGCCGCGGCGTTGTACGGCACGTCGCTGCTGGCCCCACGGGACCTGGGCCGCCTGCTGAAGCACTTCGGCGCTACGGCTGCGTATCTGCCGCCTTTACTTATAGTGCTGGTATTGCTGGTTCAGCATCTGTTTCGGCGCGACCGGTGGAAGGTCCAGCCGCAGGTGCTGGCCGGCATGTGCGGCGAGTCCGTCGGCTGGACGCTGCCGCTGATAGGCCTAAGCTACATGACCGGCAGGCTCATAGCGCAACAGGCCGCCTCCGGCCCGGCCGGCGAGACGCTCTTCCAGCAGGTGGCGCTGGCGCTGGGGGCGGGCATCTACGAGGAATTCATCTTCCGCCTGCTGCTTATCAGCCTGGCTATGCTGCTGCTGGTGGATGTCTTCGATCTGCCGGAAACGCCCGTCGCCGTCGGTGTAGTGATTATCTCAGCGGTGCTGTTCAGCATGTATCACTTTGCCGGCTCGCAGTTTGCAGGGGCGGTGAGCTTTCCGTGGGCCGAGTTCGTCTTCCGCTGCATGGCGGGGGCGTACCTCGGCTGGCTGTACGTGTTCCGAGGCTTCGGCATCGCGGTCGGCGTACACGCATTCTTCGATATCTACGTGGTACTCAGACAGATGTGAGAGACGGCGGAAGGCGGAAAGTTTTTCACTATACGGCTACCGGCAGTTCAGCACACTGAGCCGTCGGCTCGGGAACAGGTTCGCCGTCGGCAATCATGTCCTGGATGTACATATCAATCGCCTCTTTGATGAGACGCTTCAACTCTTCCACAGTGTCCGCAGAAGAAACGCAACCGGGCAGATCGGGAACGTACGCACTATAGCTTCCGTCTTTCGCCTTCTCGATTACAGCCAGATATTTTCGGTCCATGGCCCACACCTCATTTCAAACCGGCCTGTTTCAAAACACTGTTCAAGGTTCCGGCCGGAATGTCCTTGCCACTGCGGCTGTACGGCAAAATAACTCGGCCTTTTTCACAGGATGCTTGTACTTTCTGTGACTGCCCTTCTGGGACACCAAGACCCAACCATCCCGCTCAATCAATTTTACCACGTCTCGATACTTCATGGTCAATACTTCTTGGTCTCCGGAATTTTGCTCTCGTTATAGCGTGAGCCGGTGTCGCATGTTGATAATTCCCGACAGGTGGCGTAGCTGCGGCATTTGCAGCAATGATACTTGCTGCGATGCTACCGGCGG
>JAXIHJ010000135.1:0-3565 GCA_034189755.1 Planctomycetota bacterium | reverse complement strand
AGAGGGATAGCGGCGAATGCAAACTGCTCTGTTGCGGGGGCCGGGTTATTCAAGTCTACTCCGGGGGTTGTGATTATATCTCTTGACAGGTGCGGAGGCGTCGGCGACATTGCTGCTCCGCAAGTCGAAGGTTAGATTTTGATGCCGAGCAAGAGAACCGTAAAATCACAACCGCTGCCGTTTTTAGCCCTGCTGCTGGCCTGGCTTGTGCCGGGCGCCGGGCACATGTATATCGGGCGTTTCCGGCGGGGGGTCATCATCTTCGTGCTAATCGGCGCGACGTTCTGGGCCGGGGTGGCCATAGGCGGCGTGATGACCATGGATTACCACAACGAACGATGGTGGTTCATCGCCGAGACCTTTACCGGCGTCCACGGATTAATAGGCTGGCAGCGGCAGCAGAACGTCTACGATCGCCTGACAAACGATCCGGAGATCGGCCCCAAGCCACGGAAAAACTCGCGGGCCGAAGTCAGCAGGCAGATGCTTATCGATAAGAAGCTCAGCGAGGAAAATATCATCCTGGTCGCCCCGGTTGACACTGTGGCCCGCGCATACGCCGGGGTGGCCGGGCTGCTGAATCTGATGTGCATCTTCGACGCGGTTGTCCTGGCCATGGGCGCCGCCGGAACCGCCGGCGAGCCTGGACCGCAGAGGCCGAGGCCGGCAAAAGAACCGGATGTTGCAACCCCATGATTGCCTGGAAGATTTTCTACAACCCGATGAATCTGCCGGTCGGCGGGGCGATGCTGTGGCTGCTCCTGCCTCTGTGCGTGTCGGTGGCAGTAGTTTACAAAACGGTGCGCACGAAAAAGCTGTCCCGTTTGCCCCTGGAGATACTTGCTTTGCTGGGCTACATGTGCGCCGGGCTTCTGACCCTGGGTGCGGTCCTATGGATCATCCGGGAGTATTGGCCCTAGCCCCCCCCCATATTCACTTGGTGCCGAACAGTCATCTTGCCAACCCCGCGCCGTTGTGGTAGGTCCGTTGTCATGGCCGACCAATCCCCCCAGCTATGGAACGTTCTCGGATTGCTGAACTGGACGCAGGGTTACTTCGCCCGCACCGGCTTGGACGTAGCCCGGCTGGCTGCGGAGGTCCTGCTGGCCCATGTGCTTGGCTGCGAAAGAATATCGCTCTACACGCGGTTCGACTACCAGCCTGCCCCGGCCGAGCTGGCCGACTTCCGCAGGCTCGTCGAGCGGGCGGCACGGCGCGAGCCGATCGCTTACCTTGTCGGCGAGAAGGAATTTTATTCGCTGCGGCTGAAGGTTACGCCCGACGTACTCATCCCGAGGCCGGAAACGGAAATCCTCGTCGAGCAGGCGGTCGGGCATCTGCGCCGGCTGGGCCGGGCCTGCACCGTGTGGGATGTGTGCGCCGGCAGCGGATGCGTGGCGGTTGCGGTGGCGGCCAACGTGGCGGAGGCGACCGTATTGGTGACGGACATCTCGCCGCCGGCTGTCGCGCTGGCTGAAGAAAACGCCGCAACACACAAACTTACCGCCCGCATCCGATGCCGGCAAGCCGACCTGCTCGACCTGCCGGGCGATTGCGGCGATATGTCGCCTTTCGACGTTCTGGCCTGCAACCCGCCGTACGTCGCGGAGACCGACGAGGTGGCCCAGGAGGTCGCCTACGAACCGTCCGCAGCGCTGTACGCCGGGGAAGACGGCCTGGAATGCATCAGGCCGCTTATCCACCATGCGGCGGAGTTTATCGCGTCCGGCGGGGCGGTGGCGATGGAATTCGGCTGCGGCCAGGCCGATGTGGTACGTAACCTGTTGGCCGACACCGGACAATTCGCCGAGCCGGAAATCATCCGCGACCGACAGGGCATCGAACGCGCCGCCGTGGCAATCAAAAAAAGCCCCGCGCCGTGAACGATTGCGCCCAGTTGGGCGCAATCAGGCACAAAAGGTTCGTTGCGCCCCGGTCGGCAAGCGTCAATAGCGTTACGTGTTGGCCCTTGTCAAACGTGGGATTTATCTGTAGACTGTCGCGCTTCCTGCGAAGACGAAGCGAAAGGAACGTTACATGAAGATAGCAATCATCGGCGGCGACGGTACAGGCCCGGAAGTTGTGGCCGAAGGCCTGAAGGTGTTGCAAACTGCTGCTGAGAAGGTCGGCTTTACTTACAAGCTCCGCGAGTTCGACGTCGGCGGCGATAGGTATCTTGATGCCGGCGGTGACCCGGCCCAGCCGTCGATCCCGGTCATCAGCGATGCGGAGATCGACGAGTTGCGGGCATTCGACGCAATTTATCTCGGTGCGGTCGGCCATCCCAAAGTAGCGCCAGGCATCCTGGAAAAGGGGCTGCTGCTGCGGCTGCGGTTCGAGCTGGATCAGTACGTCAACCTTCGCCCGGTAAAGCTGTATCCGAATGTATGGACGCCGCTTAAAGACAAAGACCCGGCCGACATCGACTTCGTGGTTGTTCGCGAAAACACCGAGGATTTGTACTTCGGCGGCGGGGGATTTCTGCGCAAGGGCACGCCTCAGGAAGTAGCCACGCAGGAGATGATCGCCACCCGGTTTGGCGTGGAGCGGTGTCTGCGATATGCCTTTGAGCTGGCCCGCAAGCGCAAGGCGGCCGGCTACAAGGGGCATCTGACGCTGGTAGCCAAGACGAACGTGCTGACCTACGCCCATAGCCTGTGGGACCGCGCGTTCGCCGAGATAGGCGATGCGGACTATCCGGACATCGAGCGCGACTACAACCACGTCGACGCCTGCTGCATGTGGTTCGTCAAAAACCCCGAATTTTACGACGTTATCGTAACGCCGAACATGTTCGGCGACATCATTACCGATCTCGGCGCGATGATTCAGGGCGGCATGGGCGTGGCGGCCGGCGGCAACATCAACCCGGCCGGCGTGAGCATGTTCGAGCCGATCGGCGGCTCGGCGCCGAAGTATACCGGTAAAAATGTTATCAATCCCATTGCGGCTATTGCGTCGCTGGCGATGTTGCTGCGTGAGACGGGCGTCAACCAGTCCGATGAGAAGCTCGCGGCGGCTGGCGAGCGGGTCGAGAGCGCGATCATGGCCACCACGCCTCGGATGAAAAGCATGTCGGCCGGGGCGATGGGCTTCAGCACGAGCCAGATCGGGGACATGGTGGCCGAGGCGGTCGCCAAGTCCGAGTAAGGTGATTATCGGCGGTCTTCAGGCGCTTCGGTCTTGGCTGTCTCGCCGACGCCGCGAATGGCCCATCGCGCGAATCGCATGCGGACATTGTTCGTCTCATCGACCTTAACGGTTACCTCGCTTTCGCGGACCTCTATTACCGTGCCGACGATACCGCCGATGGATGTAACCTTGTCGCCTTTCTTGAGATTGGACAGCATCTCCTTGCGTTTGGCTTCCTGCTTGCGGCGGCTGCGCCCCATCCAGAAGTACAGCAGCACAAACCCGCCAAGCAGGACGATGTAAAAACCGTAATCGCCAAAGAAGCCGGGTTTCTTCCCGCTAACCGGACCATCCTTCTGTTGCGTTTGGTCCTGGCCTTCTTGCCCGTCGGTTTCGGCGGGTTGGGCGTCGTCGGCGGTTTTAGCGGGTTGGT
>JAXIHJ010000134.1:0-20620 GCA_034189755.1 Planctomycetota bacterium | reverse complement strand
GCCGGAGACCTTCGACAGCGGCCTGGCTGCTATCTCTGCCTGCCTGTGGAGATCTAGACTATCCGAAAGGCGCGTCGTCTCATCGGCCAGGAAACTGGTGTACGGCGTCATGATGCCGTGGGCCATGCTCAGGCGAACCAGCTCGTCGAGCAGCTCCTTGCTCTTGCCGTGAAGTTGTATCTGGTCCAGCAGCCAGCCCACGCGCCGCACCGCCCAGAGCTTCTCGACAAAGGTGCAGCCGCCCCGCTTGCCCGCGGGCGCGACCGTAACATGATACTCAAAGCCGCGCTGCCTGCCTTCATAGACACCCGTGATGACCAACTGCGTTCGATACGTTCCCATTTCGAGTCTCGCCGGCGGCTGGTACCGCCCCACCATGACGATCTGGTCGCCGGCGAACAGGTCGCCCAGCTCGCGAGGATATGTGTCGCGGAGCCGGAGACCTTCAATGCGAACCTTGAGGCCTGTCATGACAGGGTCCTTGATCTTGGTGTAGAGCGAAGAGACTTTCGCCTCGACATTTTCTTTGGGTTTGACGTAATCGCTTCGTCCTTTGTTTTCGGCTACGAGTTTGTCCAGCAGTCGGACGTTGACGTCGTAACCGACGCCGAATGCGAACAGCCTCGCGCGGTTTACGTTGGCCTTTTTCGTATCGGCGAGGATTGTTTTTTCGTCCGTCTTGCCTACGGTCGGCAGGCCGTCGGTCAGGAAGATGACGTACTTGGGCCTGCCGTCGGCCTGCTTTGAAGCAACCCTGTTCATGGCTACCTGGAGGGCCTCGTGGATGTTGGTCCCTCCGCCCGCGTCGATGCGGTCCAGGCGGCTGGTTGCCTGCGCGACGTGCTTTTCGTCGGCCGGAACGAGAACATCAAACAGCGACTCGACCGAATCGTTGTACGCAATGATTTCGAAGCGGTCCGCTTTATTGAGGTTCCTCATGATGAAGCCCAGGGCGCCCTTTGCCTGGTCGATTTTCTCGCCGCTCATCGAGCCGCTGCGGTCCAGAACGATTACGACGTCCTTTGCCGCCACAGCCGTCGCGGCCGAACGCGGGTTCGGGCTGACAAGCAGCATGAAGTAGCCGTCTTTGCCCGCCTCCGGCTGGTGCGTCAGCAGCGTCGCGCCGACGGCCTCGTTGGCAGCCTTGTAGAAGACCTGGAAGTCCGTCGTCGGCAGCACGTTTTTCGCATGGTAGGTCGCAATAACGTGCCGGGGCGACTTGCGGCGGACGGTGATATCGTGCGTGGGCGAATAGACGGCCGTGATGTCCGCCTTCGACTTGAGGTCGGCCTTTACTTCGACGTCTTCAATCGGGCGGGCTGAGAACTTCTCGGTGTTCAGCGGATACCACAGCTCGACCAGGTCGTGGTCCTTTTTGCAAACGCTCTTATAGGTAACGATTACCTTGCATGGTTTGCCCGGCAGGAGCGGGAACGCCTTCGTGCGGTACAGGCCGAATCCGGCGTACTCCAGTAGTGCCGGGTCCTTCTTGCGGCGGACGATATCCTCGTAAATTTTCCTGGCCTCGTCGGCCTTGAGCAGCTTTGCGGCGAACTCTTTGCCGTCGACGACCAGCGTCATCGAATCGATGGCGGCTCCCGGCGGAACGGGGAAGAGATACTCCACCTCGATCATTCCGCGGCCTGTGTTGACGAACTCCTGGTCGATGCTGACAGAGGCGACCTGATCGCGGACGGTTATCCGAACGTGGTGATATTTGACCGCCCAGTGCCCGCGGACGCGGATATCCGGCCGGACCGGTACAATCATGCCGTCGGCCATCGCCGCCGTTGTGAAAGCTGCCAAAACCAATAAAACCGCCGAAATCCGATGCGCGTTTTTCATCTTCCCGTCTCCTCAGAATGCGTTTTGATGCTTCGCTGGAGGATTGGACGCGCAAGCAGGCGGTGGGTTCCCCAAAAAACGCGGTGAGTTGGAGGATGTTTATCCGATTCGCTGGCGGACGTATTCGACGACCTTGTCGGCTGCGATGCGCTGCTGTGCGAGCGAGTCGCGGTCACGGACGGTAACGGTCTGGTCCTGGAGCGTCTGACCGTCGATGGTAACGCAAAACGGCGTGCCGGCTTCGTCCTGGCGGCGGTAGCGGCGCCCGACGGCGCCCTTCTCGTCGTAGAAGCACGCCAGGCCGGCGTCGCGGCAGGCCTCATAAATTTTCCTGGCGATTTCGGGCATGCCTTCCTTCTTGACCAGCGGAAAGACGGCCACCTTGATAGGCGCCAGGCGCGGGTGGAATTTCATCACCGTTCGCTTCTTCATTTTGCCCTTATCGTCGGGGGCCGAATCCTCGCAGTATGCCTCGCAGAGGAACGCCAGCGTCGCGCGGTCAACGCCGCCGGACGGCTCGATGACGTATGGGATAAACCGCTCCTTTGTCTCGTCGTCGAAATATGTCATGTCCCGGCCCGAGGCCGCCTGGTGGGCCTTCAGGTCGTAGTCGGTTCGGTTGGCGACGCCCTCCAGCTCGCTGACGCCGAATGGGAACTCGTACTCTATATCCGCACAACTCACGGCGTAGTGGGCCAGCTCGTCCGGTTCGTGATTGCGCAGGTGAAGCTTCTCGGAGGTCAGGCCGAGGTCCACGTACCACTGATAGCGCGCGTCGCGCCAGTATTCGTACCACTTGTCCGCCTCGTCGGGCGGGCAGAAGAACTCGACTTCCATCTGCTCGAACTCGCGAGAGCGGAACGTGTAGTTTCGCGGGTTAATCTCGTTTCGAAAGGCCTTGCCTATCTGCGCGATGCCGAACGGCAGCTTCAGCCGCGACGTGTCGAGCACGTTCTTGTAATTGCAGAAAATCCCCTGCGCCGTTTCGGGGCGGAGATAGACCACCGATGCCGAATCCTCCATCGCACCGGCGTGGCTCTTGAACATAAGGTTGAATTGTCGTGCGTCGGTCAGCTCTCCGGAGCATTGCGGGCACTTGCCGTCCTGAATTTCGTCCTGCCTGTAGCGGGCCTTGCATTTTTTGCAATCCACCATCGGGTCGGTGAAGCCCTCGACGTGGCCGGATGCCTGCCAGACCTTTGGGTTCATTATGATGGCTGCGTCCAGGCCGACGACGTCGTCGCGCTTGCGGACTACTGTCTGCCACCAGGCCTCCTTGACATTGCGTTTCAGCTCCACGCCGAGCGGGCCGTAGTCCCAAAAGCCGTTGATGCCGCCGTATATCTCCGATGACTGGAAGATAAACCCCCGCCGCTTGCACAGGGCTACGAGTTTGTCCATCAGGTCGTTGCTGTTTTCGGCCATATTCTGAATTCCGTGCCGGTAAGTCGTGTATGAAACGCCGTATGATAGGAGCGTTGATTGTACTTTACAAGTCCCGCTCTCTCCCGCTCGCGGAAACTAATCCCGCTCCCTCGCGGTCGCGGCTAGTTGAAAATGTGCGAACGCTTTTAGCCGCGAGCGGAAGCGAGCGGGTTTCCTACTTCGCCCCACAGCACTTCTTGTACTTTTTGCCGGAACCGCACGGGCAAGGGTCGTTTCTGCCGGGTTGACCCCGGGTTTTCAGCGGTTCGACCTTCTCGGATTTTTCGAGAAGTTTCCGCTCGGCTTCAACGTCGTCCTTGCCGCGAGCCTTTTTGGCAAGGGCGTCGAGCCTCCGGCCCTTTAATCGCTTTGTAAATCGGTTTCCAATCGGATCGTCAGGCATTTTTCAGGTGTTCCTTCCGCAGCATTTCTTGTACTTTTTGCCGGAGCCGCACGGGCATGGGTCGTTTCTGCCGACCTTGGGCACATCTCGGACGATTGTTTGCACCTTCTGCTGCTGGCCGGCGGCCTGCTGCTGGGCCATCTCCTGGGCGAAGTGGTCGTAGCCGGAAAGCTGCTCGTGCACCAGGTTGGAAATCTGATAGACGCTGGAGACCTGCGCCTCGGCCGTCAGACGCACCTTGAAGATCATGTCGGTAACCTTCTCCCGCACGCCGGCTGACATCTGCTCGAAGAGTTTTGCGCCTTCTCGCTTGAACGCCACGCGCGGGTCCTGCTCGGCGAAGCCTCGCAGGCCGACGGCGCTCTTGAGGTGGTCCATCGCCAGCAGGTGGTCCTTCCACGAGCCATCATATATTTGCAGCAGCACGAACCGCTCCAGCTCGGTCATTTCGCGGCGGAGAAACGCCCTTCCGGCCTCGACCAACCGCCCGACCACATCCGAGTCGAAATCCTCGGCCTGAAGCTTCGTATCGAACTGCTCGCGCGCGAATTGTATAGCCTGCTCGATGCCGGGATCATCGCCGAGAACTCCTCGGACGCGCTGCCGGAGCGATGCGTCGTCGCAGGCCCGCTCCGAAAGTCCGACCAGGCGGCTGCGAACATCTTCCGGCCTGGCGTCGCTGAAATCTTCGGCATTCAGATTCGCGCCGAATTTCCGATTCGCCCACTCGGTGAGCTTGCCGACGGCATAGACGTTTGCAGTGCCGGCCTGGGCGATTGTCATGTCGATTGCGTAATCGACGGGATACTCAATCTCGCGGCGCCGGTAAGCCTGGCGAACTTTCCGGCCCAAAGCGGCCTGGACATCCTGGCCCTCGCCGCCAAGCTGGTCGGCTGCAACCTCGATGCCGAACTTGTTGCGCACCCATTCAGCCAGCGCCTGCTCGGCGTAGCCTTGCTGTAGATATTTCGCCGCCGGCGTGAGGTCCATCTCGTCTATCTGCTCGCCGGCCAGCTTCGACAGCTCCGCTTCGACTTCCTGCGGCGTCATCTTACGAAGCTGGTTCTGCGAGATATTGACGCCGAAGCGGCTCATGGCCCAACTGCTCAGGCCGCGAAGGTCCCATTGGCCGGGCTCGACGTCGTCGCCCATATACTCACCGAGCGTTATCGTGATGACGTGATCGGCCTCTTCCCTGGCCCGCGCCCTCAGGTCGGCTTCGAGGTCGGGCAACTCCTCGATGCCCGTAGCCTGAACCTGATCGTCCCGGATCGGAATCTGAAGCGTCTGCCTGGCCCACTCTGCGATGCATCGCTGCCGGTAGCGCCCGTCGAGGTAGCTGCCGACGGCCTCTTCGAGCGACTGAAGGACCATTCCCATCACAAGGCCTTCCAGTTCGCGGCCTTTAAGCACCTTCTGGCGAAGCGAGTAGAACGCGCGCCGCTGATAGTCCATCACCTCGTCGTATTCGAGCAGGCTCTTGCGAATTTCGAAGTTGCGCTCTTCGACCTTGCGCTGTGCGCGTCCGATGCCGCGTGAGACGCGTTTGTCTTCGATGGCGTTTTGCCCCTGTAGGCCAAGCCAGCCCAGCACCTTCAGCGTCCACTCGCCGGCGAAGATGGCCATCAGGTCGTCCCTCAGCGACAGGAAGAACCGGCTGGAGCCGGGGTCGCCCTGCCGGCCTGACCGGCCTCGAAGCTGATTGTCAATCCGCCGGGCCTCGTGACGCTCGGTACCGATAATGTGAAGCCCGCAGGGCGTGTCCTGGCAACAGGCGGTCCTGCCGCGAGCGGGAAACTCCGAATCGAGCTTTGGTTTGAAGCAGTGGGCGCAGCCGCTCGCCGCATCGTACTGCGGGCAGTGGATGCAGCACTTGGTCGCCCCCTGCGGGAACAGCATTTCGGCCTCGGCGCCCAGCTCGGTGAGCTTTTCCGGCGACGGCACCCTGCAAGCGGCATGTACCACGGCCTGGGCCAGCTTTATGTCCGTGCCTCGACCAGCCATGTTCGTGGCAAGCGTTACATTGCCGACCATCTGCGACGAGTCTTTCTTCAGCGGCCTCTGCTGGCCGGCGTTGGCAACTATTTCCGCCTCTCGGCCGGCGTTCTCCGGCCGGGCGTTGAGCACCTCGTGCTCGATGCCGTAACTGCGACTCAGCATCTGCGAAAGCTTCTCGGATTTTTCAATGCTGGTCGTGCCCACCAGCACCGGGCGGCCCAGGTCGCGGCTGACGCGGCGAATCTCCTCGACGATGGCCTGGTACTTGCTTTCGACGTCGGCGTAGATGCGGTCGTTGTGGTCCCGCCGGTTGACAGGCCGATGCGTCGGCACGGCCGCCACGTCGAGTTTGTAAATTTTGAGGAACTCGCCCGCCTCGGTCATAGCCGTGCCGGTCATGCCGGCCAGCTTCCTGTAGAGTTTGAAGAAATTCTGAATGGTGATCGTGGCGATGGTTTGTGTTTCTTCCTTGATCCTGACGCGTTCCTTGGCCTCGATCGCCTGGTGCAGGCCGTCCGACCACTGGCGGCCCTCCATCAGCCGGCCGGTAAACTCGTCAACAATAACGATCTCGCCGTTCTGGTTGACGTAGTCGGTGTCCTTCTCGTAGACCATGTGCGCCCGCAGGGCCTGCTCCATCAGGTGAGGCCATTCCATGTTCGCACCGACGTAGAAGCTGCCGACCCCCGCTATCTCCTGCGCCGCGGCAACGCCTTCGTGGGTCATGTGGACGGCCTTGCGATCCATCTCTATTTCAAAATGCTTCGTCTCGCCGTCAAGCTGATTCTCCGCCTCTGCAAGTTGGTCGGTGGCGCGGGCGAGTTGTTTTTCAATCTTCCTGGCGGTGTCACCGGAAGCCTTGGACGCCTCGCCGCGAAGCGCCTTAATTTCGCGTTTCAGCGCATCGACGCGGCGATTGGCCCGGTCCCATCCGCGGTTTCGGTTAATCAGCTCACCTGCGACGGCGTCGGCCTTGCGATACCGCTCGGTCTGGCCGAACGCCGGGCCGGAGATAATCAGCGGCGTGCGGGCCTCGTCGACCAGGATGTTGTCCACCTCGTCGATAATGGCGAACTGAAGCGGGCCCTGCACCTGGTCGGCCGTGGACATCTTCATGTTGTCGCGCAGGTAATCGAAGCCGAACTCGCTGTTCGTGCCATAGGTTACGTCGCAGGCATACGCCCGCCGCCGCACCTTTGCCTCCGGGCCGTACGATGGCATGTCCGAGGTGATATAGCCCACCGTCATGCCCAGGAGCTTAAATATCGGCGCCGCGAATTCGGCGTCTCGCCGGACGAGATAGTCGTTGACCGTAACGACGTGGCTGTGCATGCCTTCCAGGTAGGCCATGTAGATAGCCGGGTAGCAGGCGATGGTCTTGCCCTCTCCGGTGGCCTCCTCTGCGATCCAGCCCCCATCGAGTATCAGTCCGGCGACGAGCTGGACGTCGAACTGGCGATGGTCGCGTCCGCGGCGTGATGCCTCGCGGACCAGGGCAAACGCCTCGGCCTTGACGGCGTCGCGGCTTTCGCCGCTGTCGAGCCGGCTGCGAAGCTCGCGGCTGGCCTGAAGCATCTGCTCGTCGCTCAGCTCGCGCATACGCGGCTCCAGCGGGTTGATACGCTCCCGCACGAATTGCATCCGCGCACTAATAATGCGTTCGTTTCGGCTGCCGCCGATAAGCTTCAAAAACAGTTTTCCGATGAATCCAAACATGTTTCTCGTGCGGGTCGTTCAAGGCCCACGGAAAGCTTTCCGTGGGCTGTAACCACTGTGAACTTCAGGTATTTCATCTCAAGTATCGCACGCTGCGATTGCTTCCGTCAAGGTAACGAACTTGAACCTTGCGCCTCAAGCGCTTAGGCTGGTGGTAACTGTCGTACACCGAGGTGAGTCCATGAACCGCAAAAAACCTCTGGGTCTGGGGCTGATTGGCTGCGGGGCATTCGGGCAGTTTTGTATGGAAGCCTACTGCCGGCTTGCCTCCGTGCGTCCCGCCGCCGTCTCGGACGTCCGCGCCGAGGCCGCCGATAAGCTGGCCAGGCTGTTCTCCGTGCCGTCGGAAGCCGAGGCCGCTAAGCTGATCGCACGCGGGGACGTTGACATCGTGCACATAGCCACGCCGCCGGGCACTCACCACGAGCTTGTTCTCCAGGCAGCCAAGGCCGGCAAGCACGTGCTGTGTGAAAAGCCGCTTGCGATGAACCTCGCCCAGGCCGACGAAATGCTCGCCGCAGCCGCCCAGGCCGACGTAATCGCGCCGGTCAACTTCGTGCTGCGGCACAACCCGGTTACCGAAGCCGTGAAAAAAATCATCGACTCCGGCGCGCTGGGCAAGGTGCTGGCGGTCAGCCTGACCAATTGCGCCGCCGATACATACCTGCCGCCGGAACATTGGTTCTGGGACAGGCGGGTATCCGGCGGCATCCTCATCGAGCACGGCGTGCACTTTTTCGACCTGTACAGCCACTGGCTGGGGCCGGGGCGGGTTATCTCCGCACACGCCGAAACCCGCCGTGGCACCGACCAGCAGGACCGCGTAATGTGCACCATTCGGCACGAAGGCGGCGCGGTAGCCAGCCACTATCACGGCTTCGACCAGTTCGGCCCGATGGACAGAACCGACCATCGGCTGGTCTGCGAGCTGGGCGACATTCGCGTCTCGGGCTGGGTGCCTCTGACGCTGGAGATCGACGCCGCCGCAGACGACGAAGCCGCCGAACGGCTCTCGGCCTGCTGCGGCGGCTGCGATGTAGAGACGGTCGAGGTCTTCTCATCAGGCCGGCCACTGCCCAGTCGAGGCCAGGTGCGGCAACTCAAGCGCCGCGTCCGCATCAGCTACACGCCCCAGGCGGACAAACAGACCCTGTACACACAAAGCGCACAGGACCTGCTGGCCGATCAGATCGCATACATCCGCGATTCGAACCACGTCCGCCGGATCACCGAGCAGAACGGACGCGATGCGCTCGCACTGGCCGAGGCGGCTGTGGAATTGGCTGAAAGCTAGACGGCAAACGGGCGGCCCCCGACGAATCGAGGCCCGCCCATAGTTCATCCATGAAATTTGTAATCTGAGTAATCCGTGTAATCTGTGGACTACTTCCGCTTTCGCTTCAGCAGCGCCAACCCACCGAGTGCCAGCAGGCACATCGTCGCCGGCTCGGGAATTACGTCAAGTGTAACGCTACCGAGTATCGACCAGTCCCAGGGACCGTCTTCTGTCGGGGTTCCATCCCAGTGAAAGCCGGATTCTTCCACGAACGGCCACCATTCCACACCATCGACATCGATAACCGGCTGAACAGTCTCGTAGCTCCAGCCCACCCAGTCGCTCTTGTCGATGCCGCTGGTCCAGGTGTCCTTCAGGGCAAAGCCCCCTACCGTAACATCCATCTCATTCTGGCTCGAGTCCTTGACCTTCAGGTTGAACATGTCGTCCTGGTAGCCATAGGCGACCACGGCATGACCGGCATGCACCCACAGTCCGTCCTTATACAGGTCCGTACCCGCCGTCAGAATGACCGGTCGGCCGGCATCGATTTCCCCTTTTAGTGCGTCGTAAGTCCAATCGCCCAGCATTGAGGGCACACGCCCCACGGCAGTGGTTGCCTGGTAGCTTTCGTTAACGGCGGTGGCGGGATTGTCCCACTCCACATAAGCCTTCAACCCGCTTGCGATATCACCGGTACTTGTGCCTCCGTCCTCGGTCTTGCAGAAATCGGCTATGCTGTCCGGATTGGATTCGTGATTCGGATAGGAGGCAGAATTATGCCAGTCGCCATGAGTATAGACGTTCTCGGCGCCGGCGGTGATGTGAGCCGTGCCGGCTACCATGCTCTTCGTGCCTTGCGACCCGTCACCCCACCAGACACCGGCGTCTCCATCATAGAGGTTTCCAAACCCTGCCTTGCCGTCCCAGTAGCCCACCATCATACCGCCGGCGGTGGGCGCACAGCCGTACCACCACTGATACGTCGGCATCCCGCTCAAGACGACCTGGCCCGCGCAGGCCGGACTGCTTAATACAGCCAGCGCAGCTATTACCACCAAATAACGACCTGTTCCTGTCACTACATTCCGTGCACTCATCTTTATGACTCCTCACGTTCCAATTCAGGGATATCTAAGGCGCACTCGGAACCATAGTCGCTACACAGGCCCGACGATAACGGCAGGAAATCGCTTGGATTGTTTACAACAAGCATGAAGCACACGAGCGCACCTGCGCTTCTTCTCCTTACTCCTATTAGCAAGCCTAAAGTTATGCGATTTATGTTACCAATATTCGCCCTAATGTTCAAACAAAAGTGGGCCTTAACTTTTGGCATCTTTCCTTCACTATGATGCGATATTGCCATCAGTGTTACATGCAAGTATGATTTCCCCGGCATCACGGCGCAGGGGAACGATGAAATGATTTCGCGCGTCCATAGTTCGATTCTCCAGGGCATTGACGCAATCGGCTGCGAGGTCGAGGCCGACGTAGCCGCCGGCGGCCTGGGCGAGATAAAGCTGGTCGGGCTGGCTGAAGCGTCGGTCAAGGAGTCCGTCTCTAGGATACAGGCTGCGCTTCGCAACAGCGGCTATCGCTGGCCCGGCCCGAAGGTAACGATTAACCTCGCACCGGCCGACGTCAAGAAGGAATCGGCGGCATTAGACCTGCCCATCGCGCTGGCCGTCCAGTTGGCTGGCGGCCAGTTCGCCAGCGAGAAGATAGACGATTACCTCATCGCCGGCGAACTGGCGCTGGATGGCCGCGTGCGCCCGGTAAAGGGCGCGCTGGCAATGGCGATGCTGGCGGCCAGCCGGCACTGCCGCGGCGTGATCCTGCCGGCCGACAACGCCGCCGAGGCGGCCGTCGTGGACGGGCCTGACGTCATCGGCGTGCGGTTCCTCACCGACGCGGTCGGCTTCCTGACAGACGAGCTGCCCATCGACCCGACAGCCGTGGACCTGGAAGAGGTCTTCGCAGCCGAACGCCGATACGACGCGGACTTCGCCGACGTTCGCGGCCAGGCCTCGGCCAAGCGGGCACTGATGCTTGCTGCGGCCGGGCATCACAACGTGCTCATGATAGGCCCGCCGGGCGCCGGCAAGACGATGCTCGCCAAGCGCATCCCGACCATTCTGCCGCCGCTTTCGCTGGCGGAATCGCTCGATACCACGCGCATCTACTCGGCCCGCGGCCTGCTTGCGCCGGGCAAGAGCCTGCTGGCCGTCCGCCCCGTTCGCATGCCGCACCATTCGACATCCTCAGCCGCACTGATCGGCGGCGGGACTGTTCCACAACCCGGCGAGGTCTCGCTGGCGCATCATGGCGTGCTGCTGCTCGATGAGTTTCCGGAATTCGCACGAGCGACGCTGGAGATGATCCGCCAGCCGCTGGAGGACGGCTGCGTAACTATCCCCCGCGTCCATTCGACCTTGAAGTTTCCGGCGCAGATTATGCTGGTCGCGGCGATGAACCCGTGTCCGTGCGGCTACTACACCGACCCGAAGCGCCCCTGCAAGTGCACGCCCAGGCGGATCGAACAATACCTCTCGCGCGTCTCCGGGCCGCTTATCGACCGGATCGACATTCACATCGAGGTCCCGCCGGTGCCCTGGCGGGCCTTGAGGGCCGAAAAGGCCGATGGTATGTCGTCGGCCCGGATGCGCGAGCAGGTCCTCGCCGCCCGTGAAATTCAGCACCGGCGATTCGACGGCGACGGTCCGCAATCGTGTTCATCGTCAACGACGACGAATGCCACCATGTCCTCAGGCCAAATCCGCCGGTATTGCAAGCTCGACGACGCCGGCGAACTGCTGCTGAAGCAGGCCTTGACGGAACTGGGCCTGTCCGCCCGCGCCCACGACAAGGTGCTTCGCATCGCGCGAACGATTGCGGACATCGAGGCCGTCGAGAACATCCAGCCGCACCACCTCGCCGAGGCGATACAATATCGAAAGCTGGATAGGAGATTGTGATAAAAGCAGAAGCCCGCTCGCTCCCGCTCGCGGCTAGCGGGCGTCCGATCAGGCAACTAGCCGCGAGCGGAAGGGAGCGGGCTAATCAGCGGGAGCAAGCGGGCTAATCAAAGCGAGCGGGCCTGCTGACCCGCCGCGAGATGATTTACAGGAAGAGCACTATGGACGAGATGGACATACTTCGGGCTGAACTGGAACATTACAAAACCGAAAAGAACAAGATCCGCGACCTGATGGGGCAGATCGGAGGCAAGACGCGCCACCGTCGGAACATGATGATCAACACAATGTTCCTGATTGTCGTGGTGGCCTGTTTCGTATTCGACCTGTTGCGGAATATCTTCGGCTGGCACGCGCCATACCTGCCTCCGCTGCTGCTGCTGGAAATCGCCGTGCTGCTGGTCTCGCTGAAGATCATCTGGATGATCCACACCAAGAACAAGGTGGACCACTTCCAGTTCTGGATACTGAACTCGATCGAATTCCAGATGAACATGATCTCGCGCCGGATAAATGACCTGGAAAAGACCGTCCAGGCCGCACAACAGAAGGCGCCGGCCGGTCAGACCTGCACGGGCAATTCATGAAGATTCGCTGGAAGCTGCTGATTCTGCTGCTGATCATGGCGATGGTGCCGCTGATTGCCGCCGCCGTGCTGCATCACGTCTCGGTGCACCGGCTCGGCGGGCACCTGGCATCCGGCCGACGGGAAATTCTCACTCAGGCCGCACGCCACCACCTACATCGCATGGTGGACGATTACGGCCGCATTGTCCGCCGCGATAGAAAGATGTTGGAGTTGGCCCTGATCTTCCAGGCCCGCGAGGTCGAGCGCCGGCTCGCCTCTGTGCCGCCCGCATCGCCTCGCATGTTTCTGGCCGAGGATTATGACGGGCAGGTCAACCTGCCGGAGGGCATGGTCCTGTCGGATAAGCATTTTCGCACCGGGCCTGACGGCAAACTTCTGCCCATCCCTGTAACCTACCAACAGCAGGTGTATTTTCTGGTCTCTGGCGTGAGCCGGCAGGCCGTAGCCGACGACACGGCCCGGCTATCGACGATGCCGGAAGTATACCGGCTGCTCTACCGCTGCCGGCCCGACCTGATGTACTGGCAGTACACCTCGCTGGAATCGGGAATCCACAGTTGCTATCCCGGCCACGGCGGCTATCCGACCGATTACGACCCCCGCCGGCGCCGGTGGTACCTAGCGGCCAAGCAGGCCGACGACCTGATATGGCTGATTATGCCCGAGGTTTCCACGCGTACGGTCGCGCCGACGCTGGCGATGCCGGTGCATCGGGCGGATGGCTCTTTCGCCGGCGTTACAGCCATCGACATGCCACTGGCTGCCATCCTGGGCAAGCTGAAACTACCCGCCGACTGGGCTTCGGAGGCCAAGACCATGCTGGTTGTCCCCGAAGAGCAAAAGCAGCCGGTCGAACTCCACTCGTCCGGGCCGGGCGAGCACGTCGGCAACTCCGAGCAGGACCGGAAGCTCGTTATTATCGCCCAGCGGAGCTACGAGGGCCGAAGGCAAAACTGGCGTGAGGTTGTGGAACTTCAGTTTTTGGAATCGGACGACCGGCACGAGCTGGCGGCGCTGACGGCGGATGCCCTGTCGGGCGTTTCCGGCGTTCGGAAGATGCGGTTTCGCGGCCGGGACGCCCTGTGGGCCTACGGCGCCGGCGGCAAGAGCCGGCCGTTTCCCGTGGTCGTCGTGCCGTATGACCTTATCATCGCGCAGACCGTCGAGGCCGAACAATATGTCCTGACCAAGATAAAACGAAGCGTGAAGGCCGCCGGGGGCTTTCTGCTTGTCGCCTTCGCCGTGATCGTCATCGTCGCATTTGTCAGCTCCCGTTCGGTAACCAGGCCGGTAACCCAACTCGCCAAAGTGGCGCAGAAACTCGCCGTCGGAAACTACGACACGAGAATCGACATCAGGACGGGCGATGAGCTACAGGCGCTCGGCGAGATTGTCAACGACGTCGGGCCGAAACTCCGCGAACGGCAGCGGATGCAGCATTCACTCATGCTGGCTATGGAGGTCCAGCAGAATCTCCTGCCCCAGGAGTTTCCGCACCTGGCCGGCTTCGACATCGCAGGCGCCGCCGACTACTGCGATGAGACGGGCGGCGATTACTATGACTTCATCGAACTGCTGGACGCCCCGTCCAGCCGGCTTGGCATAGCCATCGGCGACATAACCAGTCACGGCATCGGCGCTGCGCTGCTGATGGCCTCGGCGCGGGCCATCCTTCGCAGCCACGCCGTCGCCCAGACGACAGAGCTTGACAAGCTGTTCGCCGACATCAACGTCCACCTCGTGCGCGACACGGGCGAGTCGTGGTTCCTGACGCTGTTCTACTGCGTTATCGACGCCGAGAGCCGCACGCTGAGCTACGCCTCCGCCGGGCACGACCCGGTGCTCTGGCTGCACGCGGCTACGGGGCAAATCGACGAGCTTACCAACACGGGAATCCCGCTGGGAATACTCCTCGACGCCCCCTATCGCCAGGGCGGGCCGCTGCGGATCGAACGCGGCGACGTTCTTGTCCTCAGCACAGACGGCGTCCGTGAAGGCAAGAACCCGGCCGGGCAGATGTTCGGGACCGAGAGGCTCAAGCAGGTGGTCCGCAGTTGCTTAGCCGAATCGGCCGAGACAATCTGCAAAACCGTCATGCAGGCCGCCGAAAAATTCCGCGACGGACACGTCCAGGAAGACGACATTACGCTCGTGGTCGTCAAGGGCCTCTAACCTTGTGTTTACATCGCGGCGAATTTTGTTACGCTGTCCGGCTATGGATAAACCGCAAGACAACCTAGACCACATTCGCGGCGTGATTTTCGACATGGACGGCGTGCTGTGCGACTCCGAGCCGTTTATCTGCGAAGCCGGCTGCCGCATGTTCGCCGAAAACCACGGCGTAACGGTTCAGCCTGAGGATTTCATCCCGTTTGTCGGCACGGGCGAGAACCGCTACCTCGGCGGCGTGGCCGAGGCCCACGGCGTCAGCCTGGAGCTTCAGCGCGACAAGGCCAAGACGTATGAAATATATCTGGAGATTATCCGGGGGCGATTAAAATCCCTTCCAGGCTGCCGGGAGTTCATCGCCGCCTGCCGCAGCCGCGGGCTGAAACTCGCCGTCGCCACCAGCGCCGACAAGGTCAAGATGCTCGGCAACCTGCAAGAGCTGAACCTGCCGCCGGAGACGTTCGACGTCTGCGTCAATGGCCTGAACGTAACGCACAAGAAGCCTCACCCGGAAATCTTCATGCTGGCCGCCGAGCGGCTGGCCCTGCCGCCGGATAAGTGCCTCGTCGTCGAGGACGCCCCAAGCGGCGTTCAGGCTGCAAAGGCCGCCGGCACAGGTTGCCTGGCGCTGACCACGAGCTTCGAGGCCCAAGACCTGATATCAGCCGGCGCAGATCGGATTGCCGCCGACCTCACCGAGGCAAAAGACAATATATTCGGCGCACCGTAAATAGCACACTTTGCAAAGGGCTCGCCATGCGGCGGTCTGTCCGGCTCATCCTGTTTACATTCATCGAGAACTTCGCCCTGACCCTGGTTCTGCGGTCGGCCTACTTCTACGGTCGGGAGACGCTGGGGTTCTCCGACATCGAGAACCTTCTGATGGCCATGGCCTTCGGTGCGACGATGGCGGTCGGCGCATTGTGTTCACATCGTCTCTCGCAACGGCTGAAGGAAAAGAAGCAACTTGTCGGCATCCTCTGGTGCCAGTTTATCTTGTACATGGGCATGTTCTTCGGCGCCGGCTTGGCCGCGACACTGATGGTCGGCCTGGCGGGGCTGGGCTTTTTGTGCGGCCTGAAGTGGCCGGTGGTGGAAAGCTACCTCGGCGCCGGTCAGGAAGCCCCGGCCACAGCCAAAGCCATCGGGCGGTTCAGTATTTCCGGGGCGACGGCTATCCTCCTGGCGATGCTGGTCGCCGGGCCGATAATCGCCGCCTGGTCTGCGGGGCTGTTCCTGACGGCGGCGGTTATCGCGCCCGTCTCGCTGTATCTTGTCGCTCCGCTGCCACGCCGGCCTGCGCATCTGCCGGATGACCATCCCACACGTCCGCCCGCAGGGCAGGTGCTGCGATACCGCGCCCTGATGAACTCCAGCCGCTGGCTGATGCTGGGCAACCAGGCCATGACGGCCATACTCGTGGCGCTCGTGCCGCATGTCCTGCACAACCTGGGCCGGCACGTCAGCGAGGCTACCGCCCTTTCCGGCGTGCTGGACGCCGCCAAGCTGGCCGCCTTCATCCTGATGGGCGCATGGGGCGCGTGGCACGGTCGCAGCGGCCTGCTGCTGGCGGCCATGGCTGCCGCAATGGCGGGCTTTTTCATGGTGCTGTTCGGGCCTAATCTCGCAGTCGTGCTCGCAGGCGAGGCGCTGTTCGGCCTGGCTGTCGGAGTAACATACTACGCGGCACTGTACTATGCCATCGTGGTCAAGAACGCATCGGTGGACGCCGGCGGCGGGCACGAGGCGCTGATAGGCGCCGCCGGCGCAATCGGGCCTGCGGCGGGGCTGGCCGGAATAGCCCTGGCGGACGTACTGGGCAGCAGGGTGCTCGCAACGGTAGCCGGCGTCGGGCCAATGCTGGCGTTCTTCGCCTGGCGGGGAAGCTGGCCGCTTGTACGCGACCGCCTCCGCTCACGCGGCAAAATAACCACCGCAGATAAACCCAAATAAATCGCATGGGTTGCACGACGACAGGCTGTTGGATACACTTCCGTCTTCCGCAGAAACTCTCTGGAAAAAATTGAAAGGATTTCGTCAATGGGCGGCTTTTTCGGCGTGGCGTCAAAGGATAACTGTATCAAGGACCTGTTTTACGGCACTGATTATCACTCTCACCTTGGTACGAAGCGCGGCGGGCTGGCCGTACTGAACAACAGCGGATTTACACGGTTTATTCACGACATCTCCAACGCCCAGTTCCGTTCGAAGTTCGAGGACGACCTTCCCAGAATGCACGGGACCAGGGGCATCGGCGTAATCAGCGACTATGAGGACCAGCCGTTGCTTATCGGCTCGCACCTGGGCGTCTACGCCATCGTCACGGTCGGCGTAATACAGAACGCCGAACAACTGGCCGCCAGTGCCTTCGGCAAGCGAACGACTCACTTTTCTGAAATGAGCGGCAACGAGGTTAACCCAACGGAACTGGCAGCCACGCTCATCAACCAGGAGGCCTCGTTTGCAGACGGCATCCGCCACGTCCAGGAATCCATCGAAGGCTCCTGCTCGATTCTGCTGCTGACGGCTGACGGCATCTACGCCGCACGAGACAAGCTCGGGCGAACGCCCGTCGTAATCGGCAAAAAGGACAACGCCCACGCCGCCACGCTAGAAACCTGCGCATTTCCGAACCTCGGTTACGAAACGATATCGTACCTCGGCCCCGGCGAAATCGTGCTTATCAGGCCCGACGGCGTCGAGCAGAAACAGAAGCCCGGCAAGCACATGCAAATCTGTTCGTTTCTCTGGGTCTACTACGGATACCCGGCCTCCAATTACGAAGGCGTCAACGTCGAGGCCGTACGAAACCGCTGCGGGCAGATGCTGGCGAAAAACGATTCAGTCGATATCGATTTTGTCGCCGGTATTCCCGACTCCGGTACGGGCCACGCCATCGGCTACGCGTGCGAAGCCAAGGTCCCCTACCGCCGCCCCTTCGTCAAGTACACACCCACCTGGCCTCGCAGCTTCATGCCGCAGGACCAGGGCATTCGGGACCTCGTTGCCAGGATGAAACTGATCCCCATCCGGGAGCTGATCGAGGGCATGAAGCTGCTGTTCTGTGAAGATTCCATCGTTCGCGGCACGCAGTTGCAGGACACGATTCAGCGGCTGTACGACTGCGGCGCGAAGGAGATCCACATGCGGCCGGCCTGTCCGCCGCTGGTCTACGGCTGCAAGTTCCTGAACTTCTCACGATCCCGGTCCGAACTGGACCTGGCGGGCCGATGGGCTATCAGGGAACTGGAAAATGATGAAAACGTACCACTGGACCAATACGCCGATGCCTGCTCCGAAAAGCACTGCGCGATGATCGATGTCATCAAGAAGCGGCTGAACCTGACCTCGCTGAAATATCAAAAGCTCGACGACCTGGTCGAGGCAATCGGCCTGCCGAAGGAAAAACTCTGCACTTACTGTTGGGACGGTGTGGGATAGCCCCGGCTGCGGCACCATCTTGAAATCCACACGCCGCCAACGTACCATGCCTCTTGATATCCGCAGGGAGAGACTATGGCCGGCAAAGCTTCAAAAACGGGCGTTGCGGTGGTCGGCTGCGGTACCGTAGGCGGGGCCGTGGCGACTATGCTTACGCAGGACGGTGAAATCCTCGGCAAGAGGATCGCATCCGAATTGCAGCTTCGCCACATCGTGGACGTGGACTTCGCCAACGCCGAGCGGCTCGGGCTGGACAAGAAGCTCTTTAGCACGGACCTCGACGAGGCGCTTCGCGACAAGTCCGTCGACATAATCGTAGAGCTTATCGGCGGAACGGATGCGGCCAGGCAGACCATCGAGCGCGCGGTCGGCGCCGGCAAGTCCGTCGTAACGGCCAACAAAGCCCTGCTGGCCCACCACGGGCCTGAACTGCTGGCCCTGGCCCGCAAGGCCGGCGTCTGCATCGCCTTCGAGGCCAGTTGCGGCGGCGGCATCCCGATTATCGGCGCCCTGACCGGCGGCCTCATCGCCAACCGGATTGACGCCATCTACGGCATAGTCAACGGCACATGTAATTACATACTTACGGCTATGACGCAAAAAGGGACCGGCTACGCCGAGGCCCTCGCCGCCGCCCAGGCCGACGGCCTGGCCGAGGCCGATCCAACGCTCGACGTCGCAGGCGTCGATTCGGCTCACAAGCTGGCGATCATGGCTGCCATCGCCTTCGGCTGCAAAACCGACTTCGACGCCATAGCCGTTACGGGCATCGACTCGCTGCAATACTGCGACGTGGCCTACGGCCAGGAGCTGGGCTACGTGGTGAAGCTGCTGGCGATGGCCCACAGGCAAGCAGAAGGCCTGAGCCTCCAGGTGCGCCCCGTGCTGCTGTCCAAGGCCCATCCGCTGGCGTGGGTATCCGGCCCGTTCAACGCAATAAGCGTTTACGGCCACGCCACCGGGCATACGATGTACTACGGCCGAGGCGCAGGCGGCATGCCGACCGCATCGGCGGTTCTCGCCGACATCGCCGCTATTGCCACCGGCGCGGCATCGTGCGCGTTCGAGCAACTGAACATCTGGCCGGACTGCGCCGCGGCGGGCACGCAACTGCCGACCGAGGCCGTCCGCAGCCGATACTATCTCCGCGTGACGGCCGAGGACCGGCCGGGCGTGCTGGCCAAGGTCGCCGCCGTGCTGGGCGCACGCGACATCAGCATCTGCTCGGTGCTCCAGCGCGAGCCGCCGGCCGGAAGCGAGGCCCAAGGCGTGCCGGTCGTCATCACGACTCACAATGCGGTCGAAGGCGACGTGCAAAAGGCGCTTGCCGAAGTGGATGCACTCGATGTGATAAAGGCAAAAACCGTTTGCCTGGCCATAGTGGATGAACATCCGGAACAATTGTAAAACAGTAATCGGTAACCGGTACGTCGTGGGAGAGAATTGATACGTTTTTTTCGGGAGCAGGTCATAGTGGACACGAGCCGCAAAAGCCCTTTTGGTTTTGAAGAGATGGAGGTGTACAAAGAGGTGATAAGATGACTCAACGGCTACATTGCTTACCTGCAAAGGCAAAAGACAGCCGCCCAAAAAGCGTAGACTCTTACAGTAGCTTGCAGAATAACGAACAACCGGTTACCGATTACTGATTACTGTTTACCGATTACTGGTTACGAACCATGAAATACGCCATTGTGATTCCCGACGGTGCAGCGGACCTGCCCCTGGACGAGTTGGACGGCAGGACGCCGCTGGCAGCGGCCAAGACGCCCAACATGGACTGGGTAGCCGCTCACGGCAAGATCGGCACGGTCAGGACAGTGCCCCCCGGCCTGTCGTGCGGCTCGGACGTCGCCATAATGTCGGTTTTAGGCTACGACCCGAAACGATACTACACGGGGCGGGCGCCGCTGGAGGCCGCCGCACAAAATATCGAGGTCAGCCCGACCCAGTGGGTATTTCGCTGCAACCTCGTAACCGTCGTCGACGGCTGCATGGAGGACCACTCCGCCGGCCATATCTCCAGCGAGGAGGCCGCCACGCTGATCGCGGAACTTAACCGCCTGCTCGGTGGGTCGCATATAACATTTTATGCGGGCGTCGGTTATCGCCACCTGATGACCTACGACGCCGCAGTCGACGTCCGCACTACGCCGCCGCACGACATACTCGACAAGCCCATCGCAGAGCACCTGCCGACCGGCCAGGGCGCCGAGATGCTCCGCACGCTCATCGACCGCAGCCGGCAGATACTTACCGAGCACGAAATCAATACCGTGCGGCGCGACCTGGGCGAGAACCCGGCATCGAGCATCTGGCTGTGGGGCCAGGGCAAGATGCCCACGCTGCCGAGCTTCGTCGACCGGTTCGGCCTGAAAGGCTCAGCCATCACCGCCGTGGACCTTGTCCGCGGGCTGGCGAAACTCATCGGCTGGGACCGCATCGACGTGCCGGGCGCGACCGGCTACGTGGACACCGATTACGCCGGCAAGGGCGCCGCAGCCGGCGAGGCGCTGGACAAATACGACCTGGTCTGCGTCCACGTCGAGGCGCCCGACGAGGCCGGCCACAACCGCGACGTCGCCGGAAAGCTGCGAGCCATCGAGCAGATCGACCGTTACGTCGTCGGGCCTGTGCTGGAGAGGCTCAGGGCCGAAGGAGACGACTGGCGCATCCTCGTCCTGCCGGACCACCCCACCCCGTGCATGCGCCGAACGCATACGCCCGAGCCGGTGCCCTTCGCAATCGCCGGCAAGCGCATCGAAGCCGTCCTGAAGACG
>JAXIHJ010000133.1:0-6648 GCA_034189755.1 Planctomycetota bacterium | reverse complement strand
GTTCATCTCGGAAGGGGCCAGGGGCCTGGACGGGACGATTTATTTCGCAGAGGATGTCGCCGCGCCGGCGCGGTTGTATATTTATCGCCCGCCTTCATTGCCGGCGTTTGCCGACTGGGATGAGCCCAAGCGCGTTTTGCGATTAAAAGATTCCGAGCGGCGCTTCCCCTCGCCTGAGTTGCAGGTGGCCTCCACTGATATAGACACCAGCGGCCTGGCCATCAGCGGCGAGACCACCGTAGCGCTTAGACTTATAAATGAAGGCACGCTGGGCAAGGGCGAGATTGAGCTTAGGCCGCTAAATCGCTACGCACGCAGCGGCGAAATAGCACCCGATGCGATGAGCATAGCCGGCGTGTGCACAAGCCGGGACGCCAAACTGTTCGCGGTAACGCAGGGCATCAAGTCGCATTTTGTCTCATACGACCACAACCCCCGCCATCAGCATGTAATGAATATCGGTGTCCTTTATGAAGGGCCCGTCGAAGCCGGCGGGGCAGTTTGCCTCTCGGACGATACGCTGATTACGTGGGTCACGCCCAAAGACGGTTCGGCGACCGCTCTGTGGCACTACGACCATCAACATGACTGTATGGTATTCCGCATGAAGTTCGCCAACGTTCTGGAGCCGTTTGATGTGCAGATAGGACGCGTGGCGGCGATGGCTGCGTCCGGAAAAACGGTCGCGGCGCTGCTGGAAGACGGCGCCGTTCTGATTCTGGATGAAAAATTAAACACGCTTGAAAAGTTCACGGGCGGCGGGATCGCATCGCAAAAACCCCTGCTTATTTGCGGCCGGGGCGATAGATACCTGTGCTGCATAAATGGAACGGAAGTCTTGGAAATTAGTAACAAAACCAAGACCCCTGAAATTTTGATTGATTCGAAATCAAGCCCAATCACGGCGCTGGCGTCCGGCGGAGAAATAGTGGCATATGGGACCGAGGCGGGCGAAATAAAGGTGATAAAAGGGGGCGGAGAACTTCGAAGCGGCAAGGCCGGCTGGCGCAAGCCCGTTCGCTGCCTTTGCCTGACGGAAGACGGTACGGCCTGGGCCGTAGCCGGCGCCGGCGTGGGGCACCTGTTCCGCTTCGCGGCGGCGGATTCTGAACCGGTATCTTACCAAACCCCTGCGGCGAACTTTCCCTACTGGTGGGTCGGTTACGAGGTCGATCACATCGCGCCGGGGCCTGGCGGCTGCCTGTATCTGGCAGAGACCGGCAGGCTGGCGCATCTGCTTATTTTCTATCCGGATAAAGGGTGAAACGATGAATAGCACAAAGATAATGTGTTGGTTGTGGCTGGCGATGATACTCCAGGTGGGAATTTTTGCCGGCCGGGCCTGCTTCGCTGAGGCTGAAAAACGCGCGGACGACCGCCTGGAGATACAGACCCGCCACACGTTAAAAGAAGGCGAAATCCTGCTGTCCGCACTGCCCATAGATCCATGGGCGGCGCCGAAAAACGGGTTCTCTTATAAAAACAAAGGGTCCACCGTCGTGGTCAGGACGCGCACGGCGGAGCTGGTATTTGCCAAAAGAACCTGCAATATCAGCCGCTGCCGCATTCTGGGCACGCCCCTGGGAGACGTTGCCTATCCAAACCTGATTATAAAGCGATTTGGAAAGAGTTTCTCGCAGAACAATGCGCGAAACGGGTCCTTGAAGGTGATCAACAAGAAGGACTTTCTCATTCTAAAGGGCGGGTTCTCCCTGACGGCTGACGACGGCGAGGAATCTTTCCCCTGGTCTGTAACCTATCGCATCTGCAAAGACAACGGCTATACCGTCGTAACCTACGGCAATCCCACCGGCGAGATTCGCAACGGAGGCTATTTCGGCCTGGAGCACAAGCTCAGCGGGATTGAGCGTCATAGGCTCGACCAGTTGGCATTGGGTTGCGGCGGAATTGAGAAGCAAAAGAACTGGTGGATCGGCTGGCGCGACAGCTACATGCCCCAGGCCGACGGGGTCTACACCGACAAGCACATGCTCAACCTGGTGATGATGGGCAACGGCCGGGTGGGCATCGCCAGCGAGCCGCCGCATACAATGCAGATGTTCAATATCGAAGAGGGCAAAAGCGGCTACCTTCGCGTCGAGACCAAAGACAAGGCCCGCGTATTTTCATGGATTATCATAAATCGGCAGGGCACCAACGGGGTCGCGGTGGGCGCGAAGTTCCCCGACAAACTTACCTATACACTGTGTTTCTATCCGCTCAGGGAATACCGCCAGGGCGGGATGTATTTCCCATCCTACTGGACGACCGGATTGCAGATGGGTTTACTTGGGGCTGACATGACGGAAAACCTCGACGCCAGCGGGCGGCATACGCGGCAGATGAACGAGGACGTTCATAAGTACGGCGGCAAGGTCATTTTCATGGCGCCGAACTGGGAGATATCGACAGATGCCAGTGAGCAGGTCCATCGCTTCGGCAAGCCCGCGCACTGGGGCGCCGAAGAAAACCGCCAGCAGTGCTGGAGTTCAAAACCTTTCCAGAAGCGGTTCTTCAGGGACCTGATGATCGAGGCCGTCCTGCGTGAAGCCGGCGACGGCGCCCGCCTCGACTGCAATACGCCCGATTGGTGCAACAACCAGGCGCACGGCTGTGATGCCGGGCATTCGTTCCACGCCTTGACGCTTTTCAATGCTATGCGGCAGTTGCGGAAGGATTATGACGCACTGGCGAAGAAAACGGGCAGGCGGTATATCATCGGCTCCAACAACGCGTCGTATCCGTCCGTGAACGCTTATTCCGAGTGGGTCATTTCGGGCGAGGGCAACGCCGGATATCCCAGCCCGATAGTTTGCGATCTTTATTTCAATTCGCTGTTTTACGGCAGGGACTTTTCGCTCATTGTCGGCGGCAATTCCCCCACGGATGCCGCCTCACCTCGCATATACCAGCAGATGCTCCGGCGGTGCGGGACGGTCAGCTTCCACCTGTATCATCATACGGCCACCCACCGGAACGCGACGATGTGGAAGAAGTATCATAATCCGCTGTGGATTTTTAAGGTCAAACGCTCACAGGTGCATCATCCGTGGCACTACGACTACACGAACTTTGTCTCCCGGCGCGATGAGGAACTTTGGCAGATACTTTACGCCCGCCCCGGCCAGACGCTTGCTACGCTGTGTAATCGCAACAAGCAGGGCAGCCGGGAAGTTTTTGAGATTAATGCCAAGGCCCTTGGGATAGCCGGGCCGAAACTGCTGCTGCTTGACGTTAACAGCATGGCCAGCCGAACGGCCCAGGTGGGCGGCGACGGCTGGCTGCGGACAGAGGTTCCCTGCCCGCCGAGGCACGATGTCGATTTTGTTTTGGTCAGGCCGCTGCCGCAGGAACCTGAGGTCGTGTGGAATTCCGTAACGACGATGTCCGTGAAGGGCGATTTTGCGAAAAAGGCGCTATCCGTCGAGGCCGCCGGCCTGCCGGGTTTGGAATCGCGCCTGTATGTTTATTGCCCGCCGGGCCGTTACCCCGTCGGCGTTGACGGCGGCACGCTTTCGGCCTTTGATTCGGTTAATCGAATCGCCTGGGTCGACTTTGTTTACGACGAGCGCGGCGAGGCCTCGCTGAAGATGGATTTCGTCGAGGGCGAACCGCCTGCCGGCGGCAAGACGGATATCCTGAAAACCGTCGCTCGGATGCGGGCGGCAAACACCCGGGTCGCTCTATTGAACTATACGAAGTCCGATACCGAGGCGCTGAAACGGGCGTGTATGCGGATTCGGAACAATGTCCATTTGCTGGCTGACTCGGAAAATCGCCGCGGCGTGCTGGAGGAAGTCAACGACGCCGAGCGGCTCCTGTTCTGCCAGGAGAAGATAATCGAGTGCCCCGAAAAAGTCCGCGGCCTGCCCAAATGGAGCAGCCGGGACAAGGAGGTAACGCTGGGCTACGTGAAGAAATCCGGCGCCGTCGCCGCGGATTGGGCGGTTATCGGGCCGTTCGGGAACAAGGGTTTTGACAAGATGTACCCGCCGGAAAAAGGCCTGTCCTTTAAGGCTACATATGCCGGCAAGGACGGCGGGAAGATTGGCTGGCGGCGAGTCGCCGGCTATTATGTCGACCTGGGATACTGCATTAAGCCTCCGAGATTAGACCCGATATCCAACCCCTTGCGAGAGATGATCGCCTTTGCAGCTACGACGATCGTCTCGCCCGAAGATCGCCAGGCCGTGCTTCATTTCCGGGCCGAAGGCTCGCTGCGCCTCTGGCTGAACGGCAAGGAGATTGCAGCCTGCAAAACCACGGGCGGCTCGACGACTGTTTCTGAGCGGAAGGTACAAATCGAGCTGGCAGAAGGCCGGAACGTCCTGTTGCTCAAGACCGAGTCGGGCGGAGTAAGCTGGTTGTTTTATCCTCGCATCATGGATAAAACCGGCAAGATTATGAAGGACCTGCGTTTTATTGCGGAAGAGGTTCCAGCCGGCCGGGCGCCTTACGCGCATGCGTTCTTTGTGAACGTCCGTGAGGAATTGGGCGAGTGATAATATGAAGGTGTTTTGTCATGCCAAGTAACACCGGCGGCGATTTTGCAAAAAAGATAGAGCCGTTGCTTCGGCATCCCGAGCTTCTGACCTTACGGACCGCCGCCGGCCGGGACGGGCGGGTGCTGAAGTTTTCCAAGGTCCGCAAAAAGGCCAAAGGCATCCGCCTCGAGCACGAATCCCGCAATTGGGAATTAGCCATGGTCGTCAGGAACAAGACCTCTCGATTCTGGCGAGGGGCACTGACGGGGAAATATCTCGGCAAAAAGCCCGGTGAGTTTTCGTTGCAGATGAAGTTCCCTCTGCAAAACGATGGGGTCCCGCGATGGATGGTTCCGGGCTTGTTGTATAAGGAGAACCGGCCCAAGGACTGCATCCGCAAGTTTCCCTATCCACGCTACGACTACCACGGCGGGGACGCGGAGAAATTCGAAAGCAATTACTGGGCCTTCCGGTCGGACCGCTGCCCGAGTCCCGCGGTGATATGCTGGACGGAAGATTCCTGCGTGGGCATTGCCACAAAGGAGCAGTGCAGCCTGGGCGTTTCCGGCGTCGGATTCGAGGGCGGCAGGGGACAAACGTGCATATATCTGAATTTTCCATACAGGGAGGAGCCTAAGCGATATACCTTCGGCCTGGAGGATACCGATCCGGTTGTTGCGTATTCCACGATAAAGCCGGGACAGAAAATTGTATGTGAATTTTACGTTTTTTTCGCAGATGCCGACCTGCACAATTACAATGACTTTCTCAAGGCTCTGTATTACGAATGGCGCACGACCAGCCCGCCGAATCCCTGGCTTTCGGCCGGGCAGGCAAACGAGCTGCTCGCCTACGGCTTGTACAACTGGCACTACGACAAGAAGCATAGCGCCCTGTACGAGACGGCGGCGTTTGACGCCAATTGCAGCCTCGGCCCGCGGTTACATACCGAACTCGGCATGCGCCACCTCGATCGGCCTCACATGCACGTCGGCTGGGTCAGCGGAATTCCAACAGCCTTCGCCCTTTTGTGGTACGGCCGTGAAGAAAAACGGACCGATTACGTCGAGGCGGCCACAGGAGTAATAGACAGGATAGCGAACGAAGGGTTTTCGCCCATAGGTTGCTTCTGGCCGGAATGGACCTACGAAAACGGGTGGGGGACAGGATGGAACCCCAGGCCCAACTGGATTCACGCGCGAACAGTCAGCGAGGCGACATTGTTCCTTCAGCGTGCGATTGTCTTTGAGAAGGCAAGTGGAATCTCCCGCCCGAACTGGGAAAAGGCCGTCAGGAAGAACGTAAATTTCATTCTCAAGATGCAGGATGCCGAGGGCAATTTCGGCGCTTATTACGACGTCGAGACGGCAAAAGTGGTTGAAAAGCAGGGCACGGCGGGCATTCTTTGGATTGCCGCGCTGCTGGAGGCGGGGCAATACTTTCAGAAGAAAAATTGGATACAGGCCGCGATTCGCGCCGCGGATTATTACAGCAGATTCATCGAGGACGAATACCTGTTCGGCGCCCCGGAGGATGTTCATCTGACGCCCACGTCGGAAGACGGCTATAACGCGCTGATAAGTTATTGTGTGCTTTATGAATCGACGAAGGAACCCCGGTGGCTCGCCCTGGCCGCCAAGGCTGCGGATTGGATGCTCACGTTTCGATTCACGTACAACGTGACATTTCCCGAGCATACCTTCTTGAACCAATATGATTTTCGGACAATCGGCGGCGACCTTGGCTCGGTGTCCAATCAGCACATTCACAGTTACGGGTTGATATGTATCCCTGAGCTGTTGAAGTTATGGAAGTATACCGGGGACGATTATTATTTCGACCGCGCGCGAGACCATGTGTTTTGCTTCCTCCAGACCATCGCACGCCGCGACGGGGACTTAAACGCCCGCAAGGGCATGGTTTCCGAACAGTGGTATACAACCGACTGGGCCTTTCACAAGGGGTCCATGACTCAGGTATCGCACTCATGGTGCATCGGCCTGGCGATGTATGCCAATTTGTACGTGCAAAAGCGAAGCTCGTATGCCTCGAAGTTCAGTCCAAAGTCGTGAGAGCGTTTGTCCGACTCCTGCGCCGCAAGACTGTTATAATACACCGGCAGGTTACCGTGCGCTCTGCGCAACGGGTTATAGGGAGTCGGCAA
>JAXIHJ010000132.1:0-17296 GCA_034189755.1 Planctomycetota bacterium | reverse complement strand
GGCCAGTGACGCAAGCAGCGCCACCACGCCGACCCACCAATTGTCCTGGAGCACCTCGAGGACCGTGTACTTCAGACCGTCTGTCTGTGCAATAAGCATAAAATCCACTGTCCTGAAATAATATCCTTTTGGTTACGCCCTTACAATATTTTTACATCGCCCGACGGGATAAAGCCAGACCGCTCGAACTTTTAGAAAGGTAACCGTTCAGGCGTTCTTGTTTTGTAGCAGGCCCCCGCTTTAGCGGGGGTACGCAATGGCCCTTTATTTTCCCCCTTCTCTCTTTCTCACCCCAAAGGGGTGAGAAAGAGAGAAGGGGGAAAAGGCAAGCGGACCTTGATCACCCCCGCTAAAGCGGGGGCCTGTTACAAAGCATTGCAATAAGGCGCCAAGGTGGCAGCCTGAACGGTTACTTAGAAAAATATCTTTGCCCAGCGGAGGATGCCCTGTTTCCAGGGCGCCCGGTGAGAGATTCCGGATGTCGTTTCAAATCGGCTGAGGTTGTCCAGGTACCACTGATAGTTTCTAATCAAGGCGTCCCGGTTGGAATACTTCGGGCTGAAGCCCAGGGTCCTCTCGGCCTTTTCGATGGAGACGAACGATTCCTGGCAGGCCGTCTCGTAAACCCACTTGTACAGCGGCGAAAGCCTCAGCATCTCCAGGACCTTCAAGGCCGCGATAATCGGCCCCGCCGGCAGGGAGCGAACCTTCCGGCCTAAGCCGGCATAGTCCAGAACTGCCTGGAAGTCTTGTTTCATGGTCTCGAACTGCTTGGCCCCGATGTTAAACGTGTCATTGACCACGTCCTTTTCAAGCGTGGCCGAGAGGTAAATCGCATCGCATAGGTCTTCGACGTCCAGGAGCTGGTAGCGGTTTTCGCCGCTGCCGATAATCGGAAAGCCGCAGCCGGAGCTGGCCCAGTCGTACAGCATAGCGAAGACGCCCAGTCGTTCCGGCCCGATGAACGACTTTGGCCGAAGGATCGGCACGCACATGCCTCTGGCGCGATATTCCAGGCAGATTTCCTCGGCAAGAATTTTCGCTTCGCCGTACGGGCCGACGCCGTCGAGTTTGTCGTCTTCAAAAATCGGATGGTGGTCGGGAATGCCATAGACCGCCGTTGATGAGACGTGGATGAACCGCTGAACGCCCGCACTACAAGCGGCTTGAAGGACGTTCCGAGTGCCGTCTGCGTCGGTGGAAAAGATGTCCTTTTTTGTATACAGAGGCAGCGCGGCGGCGCAATGAACGACGACATCGACATCTTCCATAGCCCGGCCAACGGCGCCGGCGTCGCGAATGTCACCGGTAACGACCCGCACGCGGTCGGCGCAGTCGGGGTAGTCAAATGCGGCGATGTCCAGCGAGGTAACCTGGTAGCCTTCTTTCAGCAGATAGCGGACGAGGTTGATTCCCAAAAAGCCCGCCCCGCCGGTAACCAGGATGCGGTTCGTCGCACCGGAGTTGGCTTCCGGAGTCACTTCGACATTCCCTCGACGTCCAGGACGGCCCGCACCGACGGATGCGCGCCGTATCGCACGATAAGCGATGCCAGGGCCACATACACTATCAGGACCGCCCACATGGCCCGATCACGCAGAAGCAGGGAAACCGGATCGCCCCCGCCCGGCTGCTGCGTAAGGCGGTGATAGCGAAACATGCCGTAGACCACCAGCGGGATGGTCCAGACCATGTGGGCCGAGCCTATGTTGCTCTGACTTACGGTCCGTGGGGCCAGGCAGTACAGGCTGTAGGTCAGTATCGCCAAGCCGGTCGAGACCGTAAGCATATAATCCAGGTCGCGTCGATCGTAGCTTCGGCCGAGCGGGCGGGAGGTGCCGACGCAGCCGGCGTCAAGCTCAATAAGTTCGCTACGACGCTTCGCCAGTGCGATGAACAGGCAGAGCGAGAACGTGCAGACGACCAGCCACGGGCTGACAGGCACGCAGATAGCGGCGGCCCCGGCCATCGCCCGCAGCACAAAACACATTGCCACGGCAATGACATCAACAACGGCGTGGCTCTTAAGCCAAAATGAATACAGCAGATTCAGCAGCAGGTAGCCGCCGGCCCAGACGACAAGTCCTAATCCGCCCAGTGCGGCGGCGGGGTCGTAGCCGACTGCTGCAACGGCGACCGCGATGCCAAGCCCCCCAGCCGCCAGCAACACACCGGCGCCACCGGCTGCAGTCGGCGAAAGTCGCCCTTCGGCCACCGGCCGATGCCGCTTGAGCGGATGGGCGCGATCATTTTTGCGGTCGCAGACGTCGTTAATCAGGTACGCAGCGCTGCTGAGCAGGCAGAACGCCGCCACGGCTGCCAGAGACAAACCCCATGCGCCGAGATCGTTAAACCGTCCGGCGAAGAGGATCGGCGCAACGACAAAGGCGTTCTTAATCCAATGCGGCAGCCGCATCGCCTCGAATATGGCGCCGAGGCCGCGACGGGCCGACGTGGCGATTAGCTGTTCATTCGAATCCGTCATGTATTAACCCTGTTAAGTTGGCTTGTTTATTCGTGTTTCTAGTCGGGTGTTGACGATAATATGTATCCGTTATGGACACAGTGTCTTGTAATTCCTATCGGCCGGACAAATCGGCTCCCTCCACTAAAGCCGTGTGGTTGGCGACGCTGATTGTATTCGCCGGGCTTTATCTTGCGACCTGTCAACGGGGCGTTAGTTGGCAGGACAGCGGTATGTTTCAGTGGCGCGTGTTGACGGGCGACTACACGGGTCGGCTAGGTTTAGCGCTAGCCCACCCGCTGTACATCGCCGCAGGGCGACTTCTGGGGCTGCTTTCGCAACGGGATTTGCCGTTTCTACTGAACTTTTTCAGCTCACTTGGCATGGCCGTAGCGCTGGCGAACCTGGCTGCGGTTACGACGTTGCTGACCGGCCGGCGATGGATTGGCCTGGCGACGGCGGCTATGCTGGCCGTAACGCATGCGGCGTGGTGGCTTTCGGTCATTGCCGAGGTTTACACGTGGTCCGCAGCGGGCCTGACGGCGGAACTTTGGCTGCTCGTATTATTGCTCCGTCGGCCAAGTTGGCAAAAGTTGGCGGGGCTGGCTCTGGTCAACGGCCTTGGGCTGTGCGTGCACAATTTCGCGCTGTTGCCGCTGTTAGTCTATGTAATTGTCGCAGTGGTACTGGTGGCTAGCCGAAGGCTGCCCGCGCGTTCGTTGGCTGCGGCGGCCGGCGGCTACTGCCTCGGCGCCGGGCTGTTCATGATTATGACCATCGACCTGGCCGTCCGGACCGCCGACTCGGCCGGCGCCGTCAGCTCGGCATTGTTCGGTAATTACGCCCGCCAGGTCCTGAATATCACAGAAACCTCCAAGAACCTTAAGGCCAACGCTGCCCTGGCGGCTTTAAGTTTTGCCAATCTGCTAGGCCCACTGGCCGTAATCGGTTGGGTCCGTATGCGGCGGCGTCTTGGTGGGGTTCCGGCAGCGACAATAGGAGCGATTACCCTCATCGAGTTGCTGTTCGTGGTGCGCTATCCGGTGCCGGATCAGTTCACGTTCCTGCTGCCAACACTCGTGATGGTATCATTGGCGGTGGCTATAGGGTTGGCGGTTCTGGCCGATGCCGGTCGGCGTTGGCGCATCGCAGCTGTTGCAGCCTGCCTGCTGTCCATCACCCTGCCGCCGGTGTTTTACTGCACCGCCCCTACACTCGCATGCTGGGCCGGCGTGGAGATTAAACGTGCTCGCAAGTTGCCATTTCGGAACGAGATGCGCTACTGGATAGTCCCCTGGAAGCACAACGAGCAATCGGCTGAGCTGTTCGCCCGAGCCGCCTGCCAGGAAGCTAAACCGGACGGCGTTATACTGGCGGACAGTACGTCCGTTTACCCGCTGCTGATCGTTCAACGGCGAGACCAATCGGCTCGGGGCGCAAGCGTGCAGTTTCGCGGCCGGCCGTTGCCGTTATATCGTAAAGATCCACGAGCTTTTCGTCAGGCGTTGGCCGGCCGGCAGCTCTACGCGGTGTCAACAAGCTACCTGCCCGACGAACTGCTCCGGGACGCCAAGTTCACGCGCCATGAAAATCAGGTGCTTTACCGAGCTGCGTGGGAGCTTGCTCCGCAGGTTACCACGGCGCCGAGGTGACGCTTCGCCCAGGCAACCGGCCGGCAAAGATGCATAATTCTCCGGAAGATGATATGAACAGCCTGAACCCTCACGTGTTATACTATAATAGACTAGAGCTTAACAATGTTTCACGTAACCAGTAACAAGATGCTCATATCAATGTTGCTCGGCCTGTCAATGTGCTGGATTGGCACGTTGCGCCCGGCGATGCTGTTG
This sequence comes from Planctomycetota bacterium, assembly GCA_034189755.1. Classification (GTDB taxonomy): domain Bacteria; phylum Planctomycetota; class Phycisphaerae; order SM23-33; family SM23-33; genus JAXIHJ01. The sequence goes on along the minus strand of JAXIHJ010000132.1, from coordinate 12,982 downwards.
GCCCAGTCCCGCAGCCGGGTCACGATTCGTGGGCTAACTACCCCAGGACAGATCGGAATTGGCACTGCAACCTCCAATTTTCGGTCTTACTCCTATGGCCTGGGCGCGCTCGGAGGGGGAACGGCTGGAGCCGATGGAGGCGTCCTCAGCAGTTCCATGGCCAGAACTTCGTCTTTCTCGATCCGTCCGGGGGGCCGGGCGGCAGGCGGCTCGGGACCTGCTGCCGTACCGGCCCTGAGGGCGCCCGCGGCGACCGGCCAGAAAATCGGCACACCAATCGTCCAGACAGTGAAGCAGCAGGGCGGAGTCGGGATTGGTAAATCACTGCTTGCAAATAAAGGCAGCTTTATGGTGGCGGCAAGCGGCTATCTGGAAGCCGTTTATGCCGCAGCCGGCAGCTCGCTTCTAAAAAGCGATGAGACGATCACCTCGCTGGTGCCCCAGGGGCCTGGGGCGTATCGCACCTACATGGAAAGGGGAGAAGCCGCTTTTCGCACGGGCGACTTCGCCAAAGCATTCGACGAGTTTCGTCTGGCCAACAGTATCAGTTGGCATAACCCCGAGAGTCTGCTAAGTCTTCTGCATGCCCGACTGGCACTGGACCGCTATTCCTACGCCCGGGCGGCTTTTTACTTTCGTGAGGCGCTGAGGTATCTTCCAGAGCTGCCGCTCGTGCCGTTACAGCCCAAAGGCTTCTATGGCAACAGGGCGAGATACGTAGACCACCTGATGCGCCTCGAAGCGTACGTTCGAAAACACCCAAACGACAGTGACGCAGCGATGGTGCTGACCTATTTGCACTGGTTCGACAACAGGACCGACAGCGCCCGGCAGGCTTTGGCTGGGGCGTTGGCCAGCGCCAATAATCCCGACCAGATCGAAGCGATTGAAACTTTCTGGGACGGCATGGTCGCCAGCGGGAAGGTTTCCGGCAAGCTTCTGCCGGAAGCACGCCCTGCCACCGCGCCGTCTGTTAGCGAATGATTTTGAATTCTGATACTGTGCCTGCGATATTGTGTTTTTTCAGCATCGTAGGCGGTTTCCAAGCCCTCATGGCCCCGCCGAGGTCAAAGTGGGTTTGAAAAGCCCCCGGCCTTGGTGATATTGAGCCAAAGCCAGAATATTACTATAATTAAAGCACGAAACCGCATGGGCCGATGCCATTAACTCAGAGGTGTAGCGTAAGGTAGCGTCACTCGAATGCCGGCTACTAAGGGCGAAAACACACCAGAACCGGATACAGGAACGGCTGGGCATCTAACTTGGCTGGAAGCGGTTGCGCTGCGCTACCGTTCGGCGGTGAACGTGCTGGTGCATGTGTTTCTCTTTGCCTTGGCGCTGCTGCTGGCGTACCTGGTGCGGTTCGACGCAGGCTGGTACGACCAGAGTCTGACCGGCGGAAAAAAAGGCTGGTTTCTGGAATCGTATCTGCCTTGGCTGCCGTTATTTGTATTTATCAAGCTTGTAATCTTCGGCCTGTTGAAGTTGTTCCGCGGGGGATGGCAATACGCCAGCATTCGTGACGTAGCCAAAATCCTGAAGGCTTCATGGTTGTTCCTCCTGGTGATGTTCGTGCTCATCGTGCTGTTTCACTACATTCCGTTCAGGATGGACCGAAAGATTCCCTATCTTGGAGAATACTTCGGCAGGTATTCCAAGGGCGTGCTCGTATTGGACTTTCTCGCTACTGTCTTTTTGGTTTGCACGGCCCGGCTGGGCTTCCGGATATATCGGGAAGAACTGCGTCCGATTTCCGCCGAGGGCGTAAAGCGGGTTCTTATCGTCGGTGCCGGCAACGCCGCGGAGGCCGTAATCCGCGAAATCCATCGTATGCGGGTCGAGCGATACCGCGTCGTAGGGCTGGTGGACGACGACCCGAGCAAAAAGGGAATCATGATTCACGGGGTACCGGTGCTCGGCAAGACATCTGACATCCGACGGGTTTGCGAGGACAGAGACGTTGAAGAAATCATTATCGCCATGCCGACCGCCACGCAGAAGGAACTCCAGCGGGTTATTGAGCTTTGTAGCGGTACCAAATTAAAGTTCCAATCGCTTCCGGGGGTGGGCGACCTGATCGACGGGCGCGTAACCGTTTCGCAGATTCGTCCGGTGGACATCAACGACCTGCTTGGCCGGGAGGCTGTAAAACTGCACACCGAGGCCGTGGCGAAATTCCTGCGAGGCCGGCGGGTGCTCATTACCGGCGCCGGCGGCAGTATCGGTTCGGAAATGTGCCGCCAGGTCTGCAACTTCAAGCCGGCTAAACTCATCCTCGTGGAACAGGCTGAAAATCCGCTGTTCGAGATTGAACGAGAGTTAGCTAATTCCCGCCCGGACATTCCGCTCGCCGCATGTATCTGCGACATCTATGACCGCAAACGGGTTATGGCGATATGGAACAATCACAACCCGGACGTGGTCATCCACGCCGCCGCCCACAAGCATGTGCCTCTGATGGAGAACAATCCCTGCGAAGCCGTCAAAAACAACGCGCTCGGCACGAAGAATGTCGCCGACGCTTCCTGCGATCACGACGTGGCTGAGTTCGTCCTGATCTCGACCGATAAGGCGGTGAACCCCTCCTCGATCATGGGCGCTACTAAACGGGCCGCGGAAATTTACACGCAGGCCCTTAACGGTCGGTCAGGCTGCAAGACTCAGTTCAAGGCCGTACGGTTCGGCAACGTGCTGGATTCAGCAGGGTCGGTCGTACCGACATTCCGCAGGCAAATAGCCGGCGGCGGGCCGGTAACCGTAACACATGCGGAAATGACACGCTACTTCATGACTATCCCCGAGGCGTCGCAACTGGTCCTTCAGGCCGCAGCCGCGGGGACCGGCGGACAGATATACCTGCTGGATATGGGTGAGCCGGTGAAGATATTGGACCTGGCGCGCCAGATGATCACACTGAGCGGCTTTAGGGCGGGCGAGGACATCGACATCGTCATGACAGGCACCAGGCCGGGCGAGAAACTCTTCGAAGAACTGCGAACCAAGGGAGAGGACATCGAGCCGACGGTTCATCCGAAGGTTCTTGTCTGGAGACATCAGCCAACGGAATGGGAAAATGTTCAGCAAGTATTCGACGAACTGACCGACCTCAAGACATCAAACGATCACGAGAAAATCGTTGCGGTGCTGAAGAAAATCGTTCCGGAATATGAGTTGCGGAACTCGCTGCCGGATGAAGCCGAATCGCCAGGTCGCGCCGGGAGTGCGGTCACGGCGGGCACTACGCAGGATTCGAAATCATAACATAAAAACCCGACACCCCCTGTGTGCAGGTTGGTTGTTGGATTTCAAATGTATGGATATCTTAAAGGGCAATCCGTGAGTTCAGAATCAGTCCCCCTGTCTCGACCCGACTGCACGGACGCGGAAATTGAAGCCGTCTGCTCCGTTCTGCGGTCTGACCGTTTGAGCATCGGCCCACACTTAAAAGCATTCGAGGCCGCCTGTGCCGCCCGGGCCGGGCGAAAGTTCGGTATCGGCGTCAACAGCGGCACCAGCGGGCTGCATCTGTGCGTAAAGGCATTGGGTATCGGCGAAGGGGATGAGGTCCTCACCACGCCGTTTTCGTTCGTGGCTACGACAAACTGCATCATGTTCGAGCGGGCCAAGCCGATTTTCGTGGACATCGACCCGGAAAGCTACAACATGGACCCGGGCAGTATTGAATCAGCCATCACGCCGCAGACTAAGGCCATCCTGCCGGTCGAAGTGTTTGGCAACACGGCCCACTTCGACGAATACGAGCGCATCGCCCGAAAACACAATCTGATGCTTATCGAAGACTGCTGCGAAGCACTGGGCGGCTGTCTGGGCGACAGGCCGGCCGGCAGCTTTGGTGAGTGCGGGGTGTTCGCGTTCTATCCGAACAAGCAAATCACCACCGGCGAAGGCGGTATGATTGTAACCAACAACCAGGACATTCGTGATTTGTGCGTCTCGCTGCGAAACCAGGGACGGGCGACCTCCGCCTGGCTAAACCACGCCCGTCTGGGTTACAACTATCGCCTAAGCGAGATCAACGCCGTCCTGGGCGAGGTGCAGATGCAGCGGCTTGACGATATTCTAGCCAAACGTCGCCGGGTGGCCCGGATGTACAACAAATCATTGGCCGACATCGAAGAAATTCACCTGCCGCCCATGATCGAACCGGAGCGGGCGAGCTGGTTCGTGTACGTCATCCGATTGGCCGACGGCTTCAGCCAGGCCGATCGCGACGCGATCATCGAGCGGTTGCGGCAAAATGGAATCGGCTGTAGTAATTATTTCGCGCCGATCCACACCCAGCCGTACGTTATGGAGATGCTGGGCACAAAAGCAGGCGATTTCCCCGTAACCGAACACGTCGCCGCCCGCACCATCGCCCTGCCGCTCTTTGCGAATCTCTCGGCGGAGCAGGTTTGCCGCGTCAAGGCCGCCCTGCTTGACGTCTTGAGCCAAGTCGGCTGAGAGAAATTCTCGCCAACGTTAAGCCAACCAGGTAATGCCTGACCTGGTCTCAGTAGGCGCGGATGAGTTTCGACCCGGGGTAATAAAAATTGAGGATTTTACGATCTGTCCAGCCGGTTTCCGCCTTGCGCTGGGCGCCCCACTGACAGAGTCCAACGCCGTGGCCGAAGCCTCGTCCATCGTAAAACTCTACGTCATTGTCCACCAATCGGACTTTGCAGTTCATGGAGTATAGTTTCCTCGCTGCGGCCAAACCCGATCGCAGCAGGCTGAGACGGAGGTCCTCGGCCCGCAGCCGAACACTCATACCCCCGGGACCCACAATATCCAGCCAGACGGCTCGGCCGTGCAGAGCGCTGGAGACGACCCGGACGGCCTGAATATCTTCGAGTTTCTCCGCCGATGGATATGACGCCGCCAAGACCCGAATCAGATGGGTCTTTGCGATTTTCACCGGCGGCCAGCGATAGCGCGGGCAGCTTCGGCAGTCGTTGCATTCCTGCCCGCCCAGCAGCGGTTCAATCTGCGGCGCCTTACGAATGGCGTACGCACCGTTGACGTAGCCGCCGCAACAGGCCGAGTACTGCGTAAGGAAGAGTTTTTCCTCGCCGTCCTGTTCGTAAACCAGCACCTGGCCGTGCGTATCGCGGACAGCAGCCCATGACTTGTCTGTCTCGGCGGAAAAACCGCCGTAGACCTGCGAGGCCTGGCCGTCGCCAAGGTCATAAGCTTTGGATCCGCCAAACCGCTTCATCTGAACCAGTGCAAAGGTTCGGGCCGCCGTCGCCAAGGCTCGGTACGCCTGCCCATGCCAGGAAGGGTACAACTCTTTCGGAAGGACGCCGGCGAGGTAACTCTCCATGTCAACGTGGTTGACGACAGTGAATTTTTCCAGGCCCTCAGGCAGGAGACGAAGCTCGCCGCGGTAAGTTATGCCTCCAAAGCGGACGTAGCTTCCTGGACTCGGCTGGAGCTTTACCCGCTCACCGGCGGCTGTGAGGTTATTGAATTTCCAAGTTTGGCCGGAGCGGGTCACGTCTACAGGAGCAAGCCTGCCCTCCGATTCGCTGATGGCTCGGCCGCCGACGAAAAGCCTGTAACCGCCGGTGGTCGCAATCTCGGCACCGGTGACGCCACTAGCGGTGAGGCGAATGCGGATAATCGGAACGCCTTCGACCGTCAGAGGCTGCTGGCGGACCGCTGCCGGCTCGACGCCGCAACTGGAAAGGAAAACTGCCCCCAGCGCGGACGCCAGGGCCAATACGACCACCGGCGCAAGCGGGCGCAGCCGCTGTGTGAGAAAATGGAATCTTGTCCATTTCATGCTTATCGCAATGCGGCGGTGCTGTACCTACTGGGACAGGCTCTTAGCTTCCCGAAGCTGCAGGCCGTGCTCTCCCAGGCGTTGGCGAACTTCGTTCAGGCTGGTCTGGCCGAAGTTTTTGCAAGCCATCAGTTCGGCCTCAGTCTTGGCGGCCAAATCGCCCAGCGTTTGAATATCGAGGGTCTCCAACGCCCTGCGAACTCGTACTGAGACGCCCAATTGGCCTATCGGGGTGGACAGGATGCCCCCTTGTTCATCCTGAGGCGAAGGCGCCAGCGCAGGGGTAAGAAATTCATCTTCCTGCTCCAACGCCTGCCCCAGATGCAGAGCCTTGGAGGTGAGCATCTCCTTGATTTCCCGCAAGGAGGTCTCGCCGAAGTTCTTGTAACCCAGCAACTCCGATTCGGTCGTCCGCACCAGGTCGCCAAGCGTGCGAATGTTCATTTTCTTTAGGCAGTTTCTCGCTCTTACCGAAAGCTCAAAGTCCGTAACCGGGATGTCCAGCACGGCGTTTCGGTGTGCAATCCGCCTGGCCTGGTCCTCGTCATAATACATAGTCTGAGCTGCATCGGCGTCTTTAAGAAACAGTCTGGCCCGGGCGTGGCGCGGATTGCTGGTGAGTATCCGCCGCAGGCAGGCTATGGCCTTGTCGTACTTGCCGGCGTCTTCATACAGGATCGCCAGGTTAAGCAGCGCGTTGGCGTGAACCGGCGGGCGCGAAATGCATTGGCGGTACAGCTCAACAGCCTGGTCTTCCTCGCCGTGCAAGTCGTAATAGTAAGCCAGGCGGAAGGTCGCGCCGAGGTGTGCCTCGTCGATGGACCTGGCTTGTTCATAGGCTTCGGCCGGATTACCGTCGCCGGAAAGCTCCCGGACCAGCCCCTGAAGGTAATGAAAATCGGCCGTCTTGCCGATTTTACCCTTGGCCTTGGCGAGAGCTTTTGCCGCTTCGTCCGGTTTGCCGGAAAGCGCCTTCATCTCGATCAAATGCACTTCAACTTCCGTGTCTTCCCAGCCGCGATCCCGAGCGCGCTCAAACTCCTCCGTTGCGAAGTCGTACCGGCGGAGATGCTTATAACACAAGCCCTGGAAAAATCGCCGGTGCTTGTTGTCGGTCGCGTTGTTCAGCGCCTCCAGTGCCTCGTCAAACCGGCAAAGCATATACCGCGCGATGCCGATTTTCAGGGCTGAGGAGCCTCGGAGGTCGGTGCAGCCGGCTTCCATACCCGCCAGAATTTTCCTGAACTTTCGCGGCGCGTCGTGGGTCCTGAAAAGCTGTTTCAGCAGCGCGCTGTGATCGTCAACCGTCCACGCTTCCTTTTGAACAATCGTCTCAAGGGTCTGTTGTTCCACCTGTTCCATTTTGATCTCCCGCGACATCGTTGTAAAAAGAACTCAGCCAGCGGCAATTGGCCTTGTCCGGCAGATCGGGTATTATATATGATGGGCGCGAAACTTCAAACCCTCTGCTGCCGCTGCATGAGAAGGCGCATGAGCAGAATCGACAAGACCCGGCCGATTCACGTGATTATTAACCCGCACAGCGGTTACGGCAGCCATCACCATGTTCTGGCCGACCTTCGTGCCGAGCTTGGCCTGGCGGGGTTCGACACGGTCGAATACACCACCGCCGCCCCGGAAGATGCCACCCGGCACGCCCGGGAGGTTGCCGACCAGGCCGGGGCGGTCGTCGTCTGGGGCGGCGACGGTACCGTCAACGAAGTCGCCAACGGGCTGGCTGGCACCGGCGTACCGATTCTGGCGTGCCCGGCCGGTACGGAGAACCTCCTGGCCAAGGAGCTGCACGTCCCGGCTGCTCCGCGACGGATCGTCGAAGTTCTCCAGACCGGCTACATCGTGGACTGTGACGTCGGGCACATCAACGGGAGGAACTTTCTGCTGATCATCGGCGTAGGTTTCGACGGTGAGGTGGTTCGGCGCCTTTCAGCCGGGCGGGTCGGGCACATCTCGCACCTGAGTTACTTCTGGCCGATCTGGCGGACGTTCTGGGAACATGATTTTCCGCGTATGCGCATCGTTGCCGACGGCGAGGTCATCTTCGACGATTTCGGCCTGGCGTTCGTAGGCAACATCTCGCGCTACGCGGTGGGGCTTCGCATCTGCCGCGACGCGGTGTACAACGACGGCCTGCTCGACCTGGTGGTTTTCAGCTGCCGCCAGCAAAGCCGACTTCTGTTGCACGCCGCCTGGACGTTGCTTCGCCGACATCCGCTGAAGGGCAACGTGCTGTACCGTCGGCTGAGGCGCGTCCGCATCGAAACAGACCGACCCGTGCCAAGCCAGACCGACGGCGACGTCGGGCCTACCACACCGCTGGATATCTCCGTCCTGCCGATGAGCATCAAGCTGATTATCCCACGCCAGCGCAGCGGCTGGCAGTTCTGGCCAATTGAAAGGAGTGAACCCTGATGGCAACTTCCACCTGCACAGTCGGTTCCGTTCGCATTGGCGCCGGTCGCCTGGCGCTGATTGCCGGTCCATGCGTGGCTGAGAGTCTGGAGCTGTCTCTGGCCGTGGCCCGACACTTGGCCGAGGTGTGCAAGAAACTCGACATCGGCTATGTGTTTAAGGCCAGCTACGACAAGGCCAACCGCTCCAGCGCCGCCGGTTATCGCGGGCCGGGGCTGGAAACCGGCCTCACCTGGCTTAAAACCGTCCGAGAGAAGCTCGGCGTGCCTGTGCTCAGCGACGTGCATGAAGTCGGCCAGGTCGCCCCGGCCGCCGACGCGCTCGATTGCCTGCAAATCCCCGCGTTTCTGTGCCGGCAGACCGACCTGCTTCTGGCCGCCGGGCAGTCCGGTCGGCCGGTCAATATAAAGAAGGGGCAGTTCATGGCCCCGCAGGATATGAAACTGGCGGTCGAGAAGGTCCGCTCAGCCGGTGGCGAGCATGTGATGCTCACCGAGCGCGGTACGTTCTTCGGCTACAACCGCCTGGTGACCGATTTCCGTGCCATCCCGCAGATGCGCCGGTTCGCTCCGGTGGTTTTCGACGCCACGCATTCTGTTCAGGAGCCTGGCGCACTTGGCGAGGCCTCCGGCGGGCGCCGCGAATACGCGCCCCTGCTGGCGGCAGCGGCGGCAGCCGCCGGGGCCGACGCGCTGTTCATCGAAACGCACCCCGAACCGAACAAGGCAAAGTCCGACGCAGCCAGCCAACTGCCTCTCGATGAAATGGAACCTCTTCTCCGCCGCTGCCTTGCTATATTTGCAGCCGGACGCGATAATTAGACAAACGATGGCCAGACCGACATCACGGCCTGGGAGCCAGTGATGTTTATGGTATGCCATGCGGTTCTTCTCCTTATAGGCACCTCGGAGTAAAGGCGAATCAGTCGTGAAGACCGAACATAAGGTGTTCATCCTGTTCCTTGTCGCCGGATTAGCTGTATGGGTCCTGGAAGCAAGCTTTGAGGCCGTATGGCAAGGCGAGACGCTTGGGGCTGCGCTGCTCTTTGACGTGCCCCTTCATCAATTATGTGCGAGGTTTATCTCTTTGGGGTTTTTCATCGTCTTCGGTTTTGTTGCGGCTGTCTATGCCGCTCAGCGCAGACGGGCCGCCAAGGCGCTGCGCGAAGAGCGCGACCTTGCCGAAGGTTTGATTGAGACGGCGCAGACCATTGTGTTGGTGCTTGACGCAAAAGGCCGGATTGTGCGCTTCAACCGCTACATGGAAGAGATCTCCGGCTACCGCCTGGCGGAAGTAAAAGGAAAAGATTGGTTCACCACTTTCCTGCCGGCGAGGGACCACGCGAAAATTCGAAATCTTTTTAGCAAAGCGATAAATGATATCCAAACGCGAGGTAATGTGAATCCCATCGTCACCAAGGACGGGCGCGAGCGATTGATTGGATGGTACGACAAGGCGATCAAAGGCGCCGACGGCAAGACCATTGGACTGCTTGCCGTTGGGCAGGATATCACCGAGCGGGAGAAGGCGATAGAGGCATTGACCGCCAGCGAGCGACGGTACCGCCGACTCGTCGAGACGATGAACGAGGGGCTGGGGGTCAGGGACAAGGACGGCCGAATCACTTACGTTAATGACAGCCTTTGCAGGATGCTCGGATATTCGCGGCAGGAGCTGATCGGACGGGACGTTATGAGTTTGACGGATGGCATAAGCAAAAATATCCTGCGGGAACAGGTCGCCAAACACGATGCCGGCCAGACCAGTACATATGAAATAAACTTGACGAGCAAAGACGGGCTGCAAATTCCGACATTGGTTTCCGCCCAGCCTATTTTCGACAGCGAAGGAAACATCGAGGGCGGTTTCGCCGTCATTACCGACCTGACGGAATACAAAAAGCTGGAGGCCGAGCTTCGCCATGCGCATAAGATGGAGGCCATCGGGCGACTGGCCGGAGGCGTCGCGCACGACTTCAACAACCAACTGACCGTCATCAAGGGCTACTGCGATCTGTTGTTGGGGAAGCTGCCCAAGTCGAACCAGTCACGGACGGCAATCGGGGAGATTCGCACCGCCGGCGAGCGGGCGGCGAAGCTGACCAGTCAGCTTCTGGCCTTCGGCCGAAAGCAGGTGCTTCGGCCTGAGGCGATGAACCTCAACGAAGTTCTTTCCCAAATGTACAATCCGCTGGCCCGCCTGATCGGAGAGGACATCGAGTTGAAGGTGATACCCGCACCCGAGCTTGGAAACGTCAAGGCCGACCCGATCCAGGTCGAACAGGCGATTATGAACCTCGCCACCAACGCCCGCGACGCCATGCCGAACGGCGGCAAGTTTACTATCAAGACGGCCAACATAAAGCCGGACATCAAGCACCTTTGTAGATATCCCGACGCCAAGCCCGTGCCTTACGTGATGCTGGCGATTAGCGACACCGGCGAGGGAATGGACAAGCAGACCCTCCAGACAATCTTCGAGCCGTTCTTCACCACCAAGGAAGTGGGCAAAGGCACGGGGCTGGGGCTTGCGATGGTCTACGGGTTCGTCAGGCAGAGCGGCGGGCATATAGACGTGGCAAGCAAGGCCGGTCGGGGAACGACGTTCAAGATATATCTGCCCCGCGTCAAGGCACAGCCCCGAGGTAGCAAGCCGTTGGCGCCGGCCATGTCGTATCGCGGCACTGAGACGGTCCTTGTCGTCGAGGACCAGGAACCGCTTCGTGATCTGATCGTTCACGAGTTGCGCGATCGTGGCTATACCGTCCTGGAGGCGGCAAACGCCCTGGAGGCCTTGCCATTGGGAGAGCATTACGCCAAACCCATCGACCTACTGATTACGGACGTCGTTATGCCCGGAACCAGCGGAGTGGAACTGGTCGATCGTCTTCGCGGGGTCCGCCCGCACATGCAGGTGTTGTACATCTCCGGCTACAGTGCAGAAGCCTACGCCGGCCGCGGCGTAAGGAACGATGATGAGCTGCTGCAAAAGCCCTTTACGCCGGATGAGCTTGCCGCAGCCGTTCGCAAGCTTCTGGACAGCGCGAAAAAAGCCTAAAGCGGACCGGCAAAAGCTGACGCCGCCAGGTCCGTTTTTGCAAACCTTCGAAATTCGACTTTCCCGCGGCGTCGCGCGTGCGTATCCTCTCAGCCATGTTCCGCTTCGAGGTTACCCACAGATCAGGCAAGGCCCGGCTGGGGCGTTTGTGCACGCCGCACGGTGAGGTGGCTACGCCTGTTTTTATGCCGGTCGGCACCGCTGGAACCGTCAAGGGCGTTACGCCGGAACAGCTTCGCTCGGCCGGCGTGCAGATTGTCCTGGCCAACACCTATCACCTGATGCTTCGCCCTGGTGCAGAGACCGTCGCCCGTCTGGGCGGGCTGCACAAGTTCATGGGGTGGTCCGGCCCTACTCTGACCGACAGCGGGGGCTACCAGGTTTTCTCGCTGTCGCATCTTCGAAAGGTCGACGACGATGGTGTAACTTTTCAATCGCACATTGACGGCGCCGAACTTGAGCTTACGCCTCAGATCGCCGTTGACATACAGCGGCGCCTCGGGGCCGACATCATCATGCAACTGGACGAGTGCCCTTCCGCCGACGCCTCGAAAGACCAGGTCGCCGCCGCGGTGCGCCGAAGCATCGACTGGGCGGTCCGGTGCGCAGACGCCTGGACAATCGGCAATCGCCAGTCGGCAACCGGCTGCCATCAGGCGCTTTTCGGCATCCAGCAGGGGGGAACCTTTCCCGACTTGCGGGCTGAAAGCGCCGCTGCGCTGGTCGAGATGGATTTGCCCGGTTACGCCATCGGCGGGTTGAGTGTCGGGGAGTCCCACGAGGCCGCCGTCGGCGTGCTGGAGCACGTCGATGGGCAGCTGCCGCCGGACAAGCCGCGATATCTCATGGGCGTCGGCGAGCCTCGTGACATTCTCGCCGCCGTGGCTCGCGGCGTGGATATGTTCGACTGCGTCATGCCCACTCGCAACGCGCGAAACGCACAGGCGTTCACCTGGACCGGCCGCATTCGGCTCCGCAACGCCTGCTGGGCCGACGACGCCGGCAGCCTGGACAAGCACTGCAATTGCACAACCTGCCGAAACTTCTCACGCGGCGCGCTGCGACATTTTTTTCTCGCCGGTGAGATGCTCGGCCCTATTCTGGTCAGCCTGCACAACCTCCACTTTTTTACGTCGCTGATGGCTGCTGTCCGCCAGGCCGTCGCCGAGGGGAATTTACAGGCGATGATCCCGAAGTGGACCGCCGCCATGTATTCGCAACCGGAAAAAGAAGCGTAGCGGCGCAAGGCGGCAACCGTTCAGCTTGACGTATCGTTCTTTTCGTTTGACCCGCCTGATGGAATCGCGCACAATGCCGCGCCGAGATAATGGCAATATCGCCGCACAAACAAAAAGAAAGGAAATTACTCCATGCGAATTTACAAACACCTTATCGGGATATCGCTGGTCGTGCTGCTCGCTGCTGCGACTTTCGTGGATGCCCAGACGAACCAGCCGGCTGAAGCTGAAAAACCGCAGTGGAAGTCCGCCGACCCCGGTCAACCCGCCAAGACCGACCAACCCGCTAAAACCGCCGACGACGCCCAACCCGCCGAAACCGACGGGCAAGAAGGCCAGGACCAAACGCAACAGAAGGATGGTCCGGTTAGCGGGAAGAAACCCGGCTTCTTTGGCGGTTACGGTTTTTACATCGTCCTGCTTGCGGCGGCTGCGCCCCATCCAGAAGTACAGCAGCACAAACCCGCCA